>CAYFRJ010000019.1:0-29737 GCA_964345625.1 uncultured Clostridium sp.
CGCAGGATTTAGGATCCTGTCCTAACGGGTGCGGGTTCGACCCCCGCCGTCGGCACCAAAAAACTGCAAGTCAAATTGACTTGCAGTTTTTTATTTTTTTCTCAACCTTTCACAAAGCTCTTTATCCGGTGTTACCCACATAGTGTTATAACTGTGATATATTACCATACCGGGCTTTGCATTTGGTGGTCTTTTAAGTTCTTTTATTACAGTATAATCAACAGGAACCTGCGAGGAACCGTTTGCTTCACTGTTACAAGCGGCAATTATTGCGGCTTGACGGCATGTTAATTCCGAAATTATGTCTCCGTTTCCTATAACAACAACATGAGCGCCGTGAAAACCTTGAACATGAAACCACGAGTCATCTTTTGCGCCTATTCTAAAAGAAATTTGTTCATTTTGAAAATTGTTTTTACCGCATAATATCAAATAGCCGTCATCTGAAATATACTCCAATGGCTCAATTTTTTTAACCTTTTTTAAGTTCTTTTTATTTTTTCTCTTTCTTTTTAGGTAACCCTGTTCCTCAAGTTCTTGTATTATTTCTTCAATTTCTGTATAACCTGTTGAGCGCTGAATACTGTCTAAAACTCCTTCAAGATAAATAAGTTCAATTTCATTTTCATTTAATAAGTCTACCAAAAGCTTTTCGGCATTTTTAAGCTTATTATATTCCTTAAAATATTTCTGTGCGTTTTCGCTTGGAGAAAGGGCAGGGGATGCATTTACTCTAACTATCTTGTTTTCATCATAATAGTTAGGTAAATCGTAATATAAAGAGCCTTTAACAAGTGAATATTGATTTGCTAAAATCAGTTCTGCAAAAATTCTGTAATTATCTTTATCCTCACATTTTAATAGTTCATTTTTTCTCGTTTCAAGTTTTCTTCTTGAACGAGAAACTAAATTTGAAACGATTTTGTGCAAATTTTTGCTTTGCTGATTATTTTTATTTATGTTTGTTTTGTGAGAATAGAAACTTTCAATTAAATCAGAATAAGATCTTTTTTTTACACAGTGAATAGAATAACCATATTGCGCTATGTCGGTAAATGTAATATCTACCGGCTTACCTTCTTTATCTACTAAAAGACAAGGTTCTGCCTGTGACTCTAATACGGATCTTAAATTAGTAAGAATCTCAAAAAGTCTTTTGTACTGTGATTCATTTAATGAACTTACCGGTAAATCATTTCCGGTGGCTACATAAGCAATTTCTCGAGAGATTAAGGAGGAAGCACCTTCAAGTACAGAAAGAATTGACTCTGAAAGCATTTTATTTTGATTTTTACCTATTGTTGCAACAATATCATCGATTTTACAGTTTGAAATGTTTAGTTTTTCCTGTTTAGGTGGCAATAAATACTTGAATCCGGGCAATAATGCTCGATTTGATTTCGGTGAAAAATCACTCTTTTTGAGAGTTTCAAATATAATTTCCTCTTCATTAATTATGGTGAAATTACAGTGCTTATTCATTATTTCAAAGGATATCCTAAACTTTACTTTATCTCCTATTTCATTGTATCCGCTTAAATCAAAAAAAACAGTTCTATCAAGTCCATCTTGAGCAATATCGGTTATTATACATCCCAATAAATGCTTTCTCATAAACATACAAAACATTGGTGGACTTTGTGGATTTTCACTTTTATCTTGAGTTAAGTACAATCGTGGCATAGACGGCGAAGTTCCAAAAACAAGATTTTCTGAAACAGTTCTTGACCTTAATGAAAAAACTATTTCTTCATTTGTAGGCATATATATTTTTTCAATTTTTGAACCAATGATCTTCAATCTGAGTTCATTGCATAATAGACTTATTGTAAAACCGTCTAATGGCATTTTAGTTTACTCCATAATGCTTAATAATGTTATTTTGTCTTAAAAGACAACATTCAATATTAAAATATTTCTCCATTTCTTCTGAAAGCAACTTCATTCCAAGAATTTCAGTTTCAAAATGTCCGCAACATAAAACTGAAATTTCTAATTCTTCCACCTCAAGAAAATTATGATATTTAATTTCTCCTGTTAAATATGCATCAAAGCCTAATTCTGCTGCTTTCTTAATGTATTCTCCACCTGAACCGGAACAAAGTGCAACTTTGGAAATTGGCTTTGAACTTAACTTATATTCTGTACATACTTCTAATCTTTCTGAAACCTTTTTTAAAAAACAAATCGGTCCGGTTTCTTCTATTTCTCCGGAAAAGATAATAGTATCATCATCTAAATTCAATGGGGTAATATTTGTCAGGCCCAACTTATTTCCAAGTGCAGTATTTGTTCCTTTTAATGATTTATCTAGATTAGTGTGTGCACAAATGACATTGATATTGTTTTTTATGAGTTTTGCTGCTAAACTGCCCGAATCAATCTGTTTCAGCGGTTCAAATATAATAGGATGATGACTTACAATTAATTTACAATCCATTGAAACTGCCTGATTTATAACTGATTCCGTAATATCTAAACAAAAACCGATTTTTGATATACAATTATTCATATTACCTATTATTAGACCGCTGTTGTCCCAAGAGCATTGAGATGAAAAAGGGGCAATAGAGTCAATATAATCAAATATTTCTTTTACTGTTCTCATTCATTATTACCTCAACTTCACTAATAATAGTTTCATATTCTTTGTGCAGTTCAATTGAACCATGATTCTTTTGTGCATTGCTTAAAATTTTTAATCGTTTAAGGTTCTTTTGAACGATTTTTTTTGAAAATTCATCTTTATTATAAATTAACTCGCCAAAATAATAGTACCAACTTGGTTTTTCTGTAATTGATCCGATATATTTTGATTTTATTGCACTGTATAACTTCCCGTTGTCTTCGCAGGAAACTTCTTTCAAAATTTGAAATCCATTTTGGACTAAAAATTCTCTAACATCCTCTTGATGCGACTGCGGCTGTAAAATCAGTGTATTTTTTTTATTCTTTAGCCAAAGAACATCAGAAATAATGTTCACAATAAGATTTCCGCCCATACCACAAATAATAACGGTGTCTACCTCTTCACTGTTAATCTCTTTTAGTCCGTCAGAAAGTTTAAGTTCAAGTTTATTTTCTAATCTATACTTTTTTACCGTTTTTTGTGCATTAAAAAGCGGACCCTTGCGCAAATCACAAGCAAGGGCTTTAGTTGCTATTTTATTTGTCAGTAAATATGCCGGCAAATAAGCGTGATCTGTTCCAATGTCAACAACTTGCGAGTTAACATCAACTAAATCGGCCACCATTTTTAAGCGCTGGCTTAGGGTTACCATTATTTCGCTAAAAATGCATTAATTTTAGCAATAAACTCATCTGCATTTACACCATGAACTAAACATGCTTGGGCTACTGTTTCATTTCTTGCTGAAGGGCAGCCTAAACAGTGCATACCCATTTCAAAGAAAAATGGCGCAATTTCCATATTCTTTTCAAGAATTTCACCGATTTTCATATCCTTAGTAATTTCTGTCATCTAAATCACTCCTTTTTTTTATATTATCACACATTTTTTAAAATATTTCAATAGTAAATAAACATTATGCTTGATTAAGTAGTTAAAATTTAGTATAATTTATAAAATTATTTGGGGGTATAAATTATGGTTAAGCATATAGTTTGTTTTAAACTTAAAAATCCGAGCATCGAAGAGTGTGAAAGAACGAAGGATATCTTAATGTCAATGAAGGAGAATGTTCCTCTCATTAGGAACATTGAAGTCGGCATTGATAAACTTCATTCCGAAAGATCTTATGACATTATTCTTCAAGTTGTTTTAGATGATTTTGATGCTCTTGAACAGTATCAAAAGGACGAGTATCATTGCTCTGTTGTGAAAAAACAAATGCATGCTGTCAGAGAAAACAGCATTGCAATCGACTACGAGTTTTAAGGAGAATCTATGCAGCTTCTCAAAGTTGATAAAGATAATTATATTGGACAAGCAGACCCATTTGTTTTGGAGAGTAACGGAAAGTTTTACATTTATACAACTGGGAATGACGGTGTCTACGCATATTCCTCTGATAAACTTTTTTCTGGTTGGGAATTTGAAGGTAAAGTTTTTACTTTTCCCGATGTAACTGATTTTTGGGCGCCCAGTGTTATAGAACTTGAAGACAAGTTTTATATGTACTGTTCCTTTGAATTTTTTGGAGATACTCCGGACAAAGGGGGACATAGACAAACTATGCATGTTTCATGTGCTGATAATCCACTTGGACCTTTCATAAATGCAAAACAATTACTTCACCCTTTTTCTATTGATTCACATGTAGTTAAGAATGAAAGTGGTTTATTTATTTTTTATTCTTCAAACAATTTTGATTGGGAAAGACCGGGGACATACATTCTTGTGGACAGACTTATAGATCCATATACAGTTGCAGGAAATCCGTCTGCCCTTGTTGTTCCCAGTATTGATGAGGAAATTTTTCAAAAGGATCGTTATGCTAAAGGTACACATTGGCACACAATTGAAGGTGCGTTTTATTTCAAGGAAGGAGACTGGCATTACTTAATGTATTCAGGCGCCTGTTATCTTAACGAAAAATATTTTATCGGTTACGCTCGAGTTAAAAGTGATGAAACAGACTTAACAAAACTAAAATTTGATAAGTACCCAGACGATAAAACCTACAATCCCATCTTGTACAGCAACGACTGGGAAGAGGGAGCAGGGCACCATTCAATGATTAAGCACGAAGGTCAATGGTATGCTGTTTATCACGCAAGAAATAAAAATGCAGACGGTTTATATGGCGACAGAAGAAATGCTCGTATATGCAAAATGAGTGTTAATGATGGTATTATCACAGCGGAAAGATATCCCGATAAACTTTAATTTTAGGAGAGAATTATGGCAAAATATCAAGTTACCCTCGAAAAAATGGTTAATGACTTATCCTTTGAAGTAATTTATACACCAAGGGATATTTCAGAAATTAATATCATTACTCAAGATGTAAACAGACCGGGACTGATGCTTGCAGGTTTTGATGAATATTTTGATGCAAACAGAGTACAATTTATGGGCCTTGCTGAAATGGAATATGCTAAAGGGCTGGGCGGAGAAAAAACAAAGAAATGCTTAGACACATTTCTTTCCAAGAAACCTGTTTGTGTTGTAGTAAGCAGAGGAATTAAACCAATCGATTTTTTTATGGACCTTGCAAAAAAATATGAGGTTCCTATTCTTTCCACAACAGAAAGTACATCTACTTGTATGTCTTCCACAATTTCATATTTAGGTGTTGAACTTGCTCCTCGAATTACAAGGCATGGAGTCTTGGTAGAGGTGTATGGCGAAGGTGTTCTACTTCTTGGCGACAGTGGTGTAGGTAAGAGTGAAACCGCCCTTGAACTCGTTAATCGTGGACATAGACTAATTGCAGATGATGCAGTCGAAATTCGCAGAGTTTCAAATAAAACTTTAGTCGGTTCCGCACCGGATAATATTCGTCATTTTATTGAACTCCGTGGTGTGGGAGTATTAAATGTAAGACGACTGTTTGGAGTAGGCTCTGTCAAACTCACAGAAAAGATTGATATGGTAATTGAACTTGAACTTTGGGACAGCGAAAAAGTTTACGACAGATTAGGTCTTGAAGACGAATATGTTGAAATACTCGATATAAAAGTTCCGGTAAATGTTGTTCCTGTCAAACCGGGAAGAAACTTATCGATTATTATAGAAGCAGCAGCTATGAATAATAGACAAAAGAAGATGGGTTATAATGCTGCCCGTAAACTTCTTGATAAGCTTGGTATGACTGATGACATTACTCAAAATCAGAATCAAAAAGAGCTTGATATTTGGCATGATTTTTAATTTGGAGGAAATATAAATGTACAAAATCGGAGTTGACCTTGGAGGCACTAATATTGCTGTTGGTGTTGTTTCAGAAGACCTGAAAATTATTGGCAGAGGTAAAGTAAGAACGAACTGCCCTCGTCCGGCAAATGAAATTTTTGACGATATTTCAAAAGCTGTTGATTTGGCTATTGCAGATGCAAATATTTCAAAAGATGATGTTATTTCTGTTGGAGTTGGTACCCCCGGTACAGTAAATAAATCTAACGGTTATATTGAATTTGCAAATAATCTTGGTTTTAATCAAGTTCCGGCAAAAGAAATGCTTGAGAAAAGAATCGGCAAACCGGTATATCTTGATAATGATGCAAACTGTGCCGCACTTGGCGAAGCAATTGCAGGTGTCGGAAAGGGTTCAAAAAACTTTGTCGCAATTACCCTTGGAACAGGTGTCGGTTCGGGTATAATTATTGACGGCAAAATTATCAGCGGCTCTAACTTTGCAGGTGGTGAATGTGGTCATATGGTAATCCAAATGAACGGTGAACAATGCAATTGCGGAAGGAAGGGTTGTTGGGAAAGATATGCCGCTGCTCCTGCACTTGTTAGACAAACAAAAGCAGCTATGCTTAAAGACAAAAATAGTCTAATGTGGGATTTAGTAGATGGTGAAATTGAAAATGTAAGCGCCAAAACCTGCTTTGAAGCAAAATTCAAGGGAGATGCTACGGCTCAAAAGGTGGTAGATAACTATGTTTTTTATGTTGCCACAGGCATTGCAAATATAGTAAATGCCCTTCAGCCGGAGTTTATTTGTGTTGGTGGCGGTGTTGCAAATGAGAAAGAAAATCTTCTAGGTCCTGTGCGAAAAGTAATTGAAACGGAAAGATACAGCCACAATTCCTCCAAACAGACTGAAATTGTTTCGGCAGAACTTGGTAATGATGCCGGAATATACGGAGCTGCTTTACTTGAAGATTAATATGGAAAAATTTATCTCATTTTGCGATGAAATGCAATGTGAATATATTGAAAATGCTCCTTTAAGTAATTACACCACTTTTAAGGTTGGCGGTAATTGCTCAGTTATGTGTTTTCCGAATTCAGTCAGTCAATTAAAAAAATTTTTTAGATATGTTAATTCTAATAAGTTAAAATATTTTATACTCGGTAAAGGCAGTAATGTGCTCTTTAGTGATAATGGCTTTGACGGTGTTATCATCAATACGACCAAGTTCGACGATATTAAGTTTTTAGACAAAGAAACTATTGTTTGTGCTGCCGGTACCTCTTTAATGAAATTATGCAAATTAGCCTTGGAAAACGGTCTTTCAGGGTTAGAGTTTGCTTATGGTATTCCCGGTACTGTAGGCGGCGCAGTCTATATGAACGCAGGTGCCTATGGCGGTGAAATTAAAGATGTTTTAGTTAATGTTACCCATATTACAAAAAATGATGAAATCGTTACTAAAAACAATAAAGATTTAGATTTAAGATATCGTCATTCATATTATTGCAATAGTAATGATTTGATTATTTCTGTTGAACTTAAACTTTCAAAAGCAAACAAATTGGATATTAAGGCTAAAATGGATGATTTTATGCAAAGTAGAAGATTAAAACAGCCTTTAGAATATCCCAGTGCAGGCAGCACATTTAAAAGACCTGAAGGTCATTTCGCAGGGGCACTTATTGAGCAATGTGGCTTAAAAGGCTTTTCTATCGGAGGAGCTCAAGTCAGTGAAAAGCACTGCGGCTTTGTTGTAAATAAAGGTAATGCAACTACACAAAATGTTATGGATTTGATTGAGCATTGTCAGAAAGTTGTTTTAGATAAAAAAGGGTTAGTTCTTGAAACTGAAATCAAAATAGTATAGGTAAATATTTATGACATTTTCATCTCAAATTAAAAAAGAACTTTGTTCTATTGTGAACATAAATCAGTGTTGCTTCCATGCACAAGTCTATGGGCTTGTGCTTTTTGCACATTTTAATAATTTTATGTTTTCAATGACTACTGAAAATAAAGATGTTTTTAATCTTTACTGTAACTGTCTAAAAAACTATTTGAAATGTAAAATAGAAGTTAACGATTTAGGAACGAGAAAACTAACTGCCTACTGTGAAGATGAGGAATCGAAAAAAAGAGCCTTTGACAAATTCGGTCATTCCTTAAATGAAACAACACTGCGGATTAATCATGCTAATTTTGATAATATCTGCTGTGTAGGAGCATTTTTAAGAGGGGCGTTTCTTTCTTGCGGTTCGGTTTCCAATCCAAAACAAAGTTATCATTTAGAGTTTGTTGTTCCCTTTAAAAAATTGAGTACCGACCTTATGAAAATATTAAGTGATTTAGACTTAGAACCTAAATACTTATACAGCAACTCAAAACACATTGTTTACTTTAAGGACAGTGAAAAGATTGAGGATCTGCTTGCCATTATGGGAGCACATAATTCATCCCTATATTTAATGAACATAAAAATTGAAAAGGATGTTAAAAACAAGGTAAACAGAAAGTTAAATTTTGAAATTTGTAATATTGAAAAAACTGTTTCCGCTGCCGCAAAACAGATTGAAAGTATTCAAAAGATAAAAAGAACTATAGGCCTTGCTTCGTTACCTGAAAATTTACGTAAATTAGCTAATTTAAGACTGCAAAATCCTGAAGCAAGTTTATCAGAACTTGAAAAACTTTCTGAAGATAAGATTTCTCGTTCGGGAATAAAACATAGATTTGATAAAATACTAAAAATTGCAGATGAAATAAATACTGAAGAGGAGTTATAATGGCATTTGTGCATCTACATGTACATAGCGAGTATTCCTTGCTTGACGGAACTTGCTCAATCGAACCTATGCTTGAAAAAGTAAAAAGCATGGGTCAAACTGCTGTCGCCATAACAGACCACGGTGTTATGTATGGAGTTCTTCAATTTTATAAATCGGCAAAAGCAAAAGGAATTAAACCTATAATCGGTTGTGAAGTTTATGTAGCACCTCGTTCTCGTTATGATAAGATTAACGGTATTGACAATGAAAGATACCATTTAACTCTATTGTGCAAGAACAATAGAGGTTATCAAAACTTGATTAAATTGGTCTCCGAAGGCTGGATAAACGGATTTTACGGAAAACCGAGGGTTGACAGAGAAATACTTGAAAAATACAGCGAAGGTATTATTGCTCTTTCCGGCTGTCTTTCCGGTGAAGTTTCAAAGCTCTTGCTTAGAGATGATTTTGATAGTGCAAAATCTGTTGCAACTTGGTATCAAAATGTTTTTGGAAAAGAAAATTATTATTTAGAAATTCAAAATCATAATTTGGCAGAACAGGTTAGAATTTTTGAAGATTTTATTCGTCTTTCAAAAGAATGCGATATTCCTTTGGTTGCAACAAATGATGCACACTATATTAATAAAAATGATGATATAGTTCAAAAGGTTTTAATCTGTATTCAGACAAACCATAATCTTGGAGAAAGTACCGGCATTGATTTTGAAACTGATGATTTTTATCTTAAAAGTGAAGAAGAAATGCTTGAAGCATTTTCTTTCTATCCTCAAGCAGTAGATAATTCCGCTAAAATAGCTGAAATGTGTAATGTTGAGTTTGAATTCGGAAAAACTCAACTACCATATTTTAAAGTTCCGAATGGATGGGACCATGTAGACTGGTTTAATAAGTTATGTTGGGACGGTCTTAAACTGAGATATGGAGAAAACCCACCCCAAGAATGTATTGACAGAATTAATTACGAACTCAATGTTATTAATTCTATGGGTTATACAGACTACTATCTTATAGTTCACGATTTCATTAATTATGCAAAAAGTAAAGGAATTCCTGTAGGTCCGGGCAGGGGCTCAGGTGCAGCAAGTATTTGTGCTTATGCACTGGGAATAACCGGAATTGACCCGATAAAACACAATTTGCTATTTGAAAGGTTTCTTAACCCCGAGAGAGTCAGTATGCCTGACTTTGATGTGGACTTTTGTTATGAAAGACGCCAGGAAGTTATTGACTATGTCATAAATAAATATGGCGATGACCATGTAGCTCAAATAGTAACTTTCGGTACATTTGCCGCTAAAGCCGCAATTAGAGATGTCGGCAGAGTAATGGGGCTTTCTTATTCTTTTGTCGATAATGTTGCTAAAATGGTGCCTAATGGACTAAATATTACTATAGACGATGCTTTAAGTACTATAGAATTAAAACAACTGTATGAAACTGATAAAAATGTAAAAGAACTTATTGACCTTTCAAAAAGGATTGAGGGAATGCCGAGACACTCCTCAACTCATGCCGCAGGTGTTGTAATTACCGAAAAACCTGTTTGGGATTATGTACCCTTGGCTAAAAACGATGATTGTGTTGTAACTCAATTTGATATGAAGGGACTTGAATCGTTAGGTCTTTTAAAAATGGATTTCTTAGGCTTGAGAAATCTTACTGTAATTGACTCAGCGGTTAAAATGATTAAGGAAGCAAATCCATCTTTTGATTTAAATAAAATTGACTTGCAGGATAAAAAAACTTTTGAACTTTTTTGTAATGCACAAACTCAAGGTGTATTTCAGTTTGAGTCTGCAGGTATGCGCAGAGTTTTAATGCAGTTGCAGCCTTCTGATATTGAAGATATTATAGCGGTTATATCCCTTTATAGACCCGGTCCCATGGATTCAATTCCCGAATATATCAGAAACAAGAATAATCCTGATTTGATAACATATGATGACCCTAAACTCGAAAAAATACTAAAGGTGACTCATGGATGCATCGTTTATCAAGAACAGGTAATGCAGATTTGCAGAGAAGTTGCAGGTTATTCATACGGCAGAGCTGATATAGTCAGAAGGGCTATGTCTAAAAAGCAACAAAATGTTATGCTTAATGAAAGAAAAAACTTTCTTTACGGTCTTGTTGATGAAAATGGAGAAACTATTTGTGAAGGTGCTGTAAATAGGGGAGTAGACGAAAAAGTTGCAAATAAGATTTTTGACAAAATGGTTTCATTTGCAAGTTATGCTTTTAATAAAGCTCACGCAGCGGCTTACGCTTATGTCGCCTATCAAACAGCTTATTTGAAATGTCATTATCCTGCACAGTTTCTTGCAAGTTATATGACAGCTTTTTCTGAAAGAAGTGATAAAGTAGAGGAGGCCATAAATGAATGTTCTCGCTTATCTATCACAGTAATGCCTCCGCATATAAATAACAGTACCGCTGATTTTGAAGTTTTAGACAATAAGATATATTTTTCTCTGTCTGCAATTAAGAATATTGGTTCCGGACTTATCAATACCCTTGTAAAAGAACGGGAATTTAATGGAAACTTTATTGATATAATTGACTTTTGTAATAGAATGTATGGTAAAGATTTTAATCGAAGAGCCTTAGAAAGTTTAATTAAATGCGGAGCATTGGACGGACTTGGTTACAATCGCAGAACTATGTTTCAGTCAATCGAATTGATTTTAGGCGACATAGAAAATAAGAAAAAGAAAGATATAGAGGGACAAATAGGTTTTGATGATTTCTTTATCGATGAAGATGCCCCTTTGAATAATTCCTATAAACTTAATATTTATGAAGAATTTTCTATCGATGAAATTTTGAGACAGGAGAAAGAAATTAGCGGAGTTTATCTTTCAGGACATCCAATGAAAAAATATTCTAACTATTATAAGCCACTGAAATGTGACTTTATATTAGATATTTTAGAAGATAATGTAAGGTATAAAGATGCTTGTAAAGTAAAGTGTTTGGTTATGTTTTCAAGTGTAACTAAAAAACTGACTAAAAACAACAACACTATGGCTAATATAATGCTTGAAGACATATCAGCAAGTATACAGGCGTTAATTTTTCCAAAATATTTTGAGAAATATTACAGTCAAATCTATGAAGGTGCTATTTGCATTGTACACGGAACTAAATCGATAAATGATGATTCACCTGCAAACATTTTAGTTGATGCGATTGAACAGGTTCCTAAAGATTTACAATTAGTTGAAAATTCAGCTGAAACGGAAAAAAAAGAATACACAAAACTCTTCATTAGATTTGATTCAATTAATTCACCACAAGTCAAAATTTGTGATAACTTAATTTCTATTTTTGAAGGTAATGTGAAAGTGTATTACTATTTCAAATCTACAAAAGAGTATAAGTATTTCTGTTCTTGTGATGCAAATAGCGTACTAATTGAAGAACTTATAAATCTTCTCGGTAAAGAAAATGTAGTCTTAAAGCAGTAATTATTGTTGACTTTTTTACTATTTTATATTATCATACTACGAGTAAATAAAGAATATATGGAGATATTAATATGAAAACTATCGGCGTATTAACAAGTGGTGGTGACGCACCGGGCATGAATGCAGCTATCAGAGCTGTTGTTAGAACTGCATGTGAAAATGGTATGACTGTTTACGGTATCAATAGAGGCTATCAAGGTCTTATTGAAGGTGACATAAGCGAGCTAAATATTAGAAGCGTTTCTAATATTATTCATCGTGGCGGAACAATGTTACTGTCTGCAAGATGTTCTGCTTTCAAAGAAGAAGATGGTATGCAACAAGCAATTAAAGTATGTAGGGAAAACGGCATTGAAGGTATGGTAATTATCGGAGGTGACGGTTCTTTCAGAGGCGCTCGAGACCTTTCCATGAGAGGTATTCCCTGTATCGGTATACCTGCAACCATTGATAATGATATAGTAAGTACTGACTATACAATCGGATATGATACCTGTCTAAATACTATTATGGATATGGTGGACAGAATTCGTGATACAGTTGAGTCACACAGCAGATGTTTTGTAGTTGAAGTAATGGGTAATCGCTGTGGTGATCTTACTTTGAATTCCGGCATTGCTGTTGGGGCTACCGCTATAATAATCCCGGAAATTAAGTTAGATGTTGAAAAACACATTATTGAAAGAATTCACAGAACACAAAAAACCGGTAAAAAATATTTTATCATTATGGTTGCCGAAGGTATCGGCGGTGTTGCGGAACTTTCGAAAAAAATTGAACAAGAATGTGGCGTTGAATCTCGTTCCATAGTTCTTGGACATATCCAAAGAGGCGGCTCACCAACGGTAAGAGATAGAGTTATCGCAAGCAGAATGGGTTTTGAAGCTGTTCAGCTTTTAATAGGTGGTGCAAGTAACAGAGTTATTGTTATCAGAGACGACAAAATCACTGATATGGACATTTATGCAGCTTTAAGTATGGAGAGAAAAGTTGACACAAGAGGTTATCAAATCGCACACGAAATTTCGATTTAAGGGAATATAATGACTAAAGAAGCTTTTTTAAAAATCAGAAAACAAATAATTGAAAAAGATTTTACTTCTTTAAATGACATGCAAAAAAAAGCGGTTTTCTCAACAGAGGGACCGCTTTTAGTGCTTGCGGGAGCAGGAAGCGGAAAAACCACTGTACTTGTTCACCGAATTGCAAATTTGATTAAATACGGCAGAGCTTACTGTGATGAGAATATGCCATATGAAATTAATGAATTTGAAGAAAGTCTTTTACTTGCCGCCGCTCAGGGAGCTGAAGATATTTTTGATATAGATCATCTTCTAAAGGTATATCCGGTCAATCCTTGGCAAATTCTTGCTATTACATTCACAAACAAAGCGGCTGGGGAGTTAAAAGCTCGGTTAAGTAATATTCTTGGTGAAAGTGCAAATGATATATGGGCTTCTACCTTTCACTCTGCCTGTGTCAGAATTCTAAGAAGAAATGCAGACCATCTGGGCTACACTTCAAACTTTACAATTTATGATGTTGACGATAGTAAAAGAGTAATCAAAGACTGTTTGAAAACACTATCTCTGAATGATAAAATTATTGCAACTAAAAGTATTCTATTTGAAATAAGCAATGCAAAGAATGCTATGATTTCCCCCGTGGAGTACATAGAAACTTACCAAAATGATTATTTAAAAAGCAACATCGGTGAGGTATATAAACTTTATCAAGAGCGGCTAAAAGTCAGTGATGCAATGGACTTTGATGACCTAATATATAACACTGTAAAACTTTTTTTATCTAACCGGGAAATTCTTGATTATTATCAAAATAAATTCAGATATATTCTTGTAGACGAATACCAAGATACAAACCACTTACAATATAAATTAGTATCACTTTTAGCAGAAAAGCACAGAAATATTTGCGTTGTAGGCGACGATGATCAAAGTATTTATCGTTTTCGTGGTGCTACAATAGAAAATATATTAAACTTTGAGCATGAATATTCTGAAGCCAAAGTTATTCGTCTTGAACAAAATTATCGATCAACACAAAATATACTTGATGCCGCAAACAATGTTATTTCAAATAACAGAAACAGAAAGGGTAAAAATCTTTGGACCGCAAACGGTACCGGAGAGTTAATAACCTACCATCCATCTGATTTTGACCGTGATGAGGGCTACTATGTTACCGACAAAATTTTAAAGGGTAAATCTCAAGGAAAGAAATATTCTGATTTTGCGGTACTTTACAGAATGAATTCTCAATCAAGTATAATTGAACAATTTTTAGTTAAAAACGCTATTCCTTACAGAATTATCGGTGGACATAAATTCTATGACAGAAAAGAAATAAAAGATGCCATTGCTTATTTAAGTTATATTGTTAATCCCAATGATATGGTTCGGCTATCAAGAATTATCAACGAACCGAAACGGGGGATAGGAGATACTACTTTTAATTATGTCAAGGAAATTTCCGAGAATTTAGAAATCCCGGTTTTAGAAGTAATGTTAAAAGCTGACGATTATCCAAAACTTTCAAGAGGCGCGAAAAAATTAAAAATTTTTGCACGACTTATCAGCAATTTTATAGAATTGAGTAATACAGTTAAACCTTCTGAACTTTTAAGGGAAGTTTTAAATGCAAGCGGTTATATTGATTCTTTAGATTCAGAACCGGAAAGAAAACAAGACCGACTTGAAAACTTAGACCAACTATACAACAATATAGTTAATTTTGAAGAACAAAATGAAGAAGCAGATTTAAATGATTTTCTTCAAGAAATTTCTCTTCTTACCGATATTGACAACTATAACTCTGACCTTGACTGTGTGGTGCTTATGACTGTACATTCAGCTAAAGGTCTAGAGTTTGATACTGTTTTTTTGATAGGTTTTGAAGAGACGATATTTCCTTCAGAATTATCTTTAGCCGAAGGCGAATTGGGAGTAGAGGAAGAACGAAGACTTGCTTATGTTGCTATTACAAGAACTAAAAAGAAACTTTATATTTCTTCCTGCAAAACAAGAACTCTTTTTGGAATGACGAGGTATAATCAACCATCAAGATTTTTATCGGAAATTCCTTTAGATTTAATTGAAAAAAGCAGTGAAAGTCAAAACACTGCTTTGAAAGAGTATTCTTCATCATTTAGTTCTAAATCAAGAGCTTCCGGCAATGTTGACAGTGGTTTTTCCGGTTTCAAAAAATCTAAACCCGCTTCTAACCTCTCGTTTAAGATTGGAGATACAGTTATACACAGTACATATGGTGAGGGTGTTGTTTTAAATGTCACTCCTATAGCAAGTGATTTTCTGCTTGAAATTGCATTTTTAGAAGGAATAACCAAAAAAATTATGGCAAATTATGCAAAATTGGAAAAGAAATAAACAATAAGAACCGAGTGTTAAACTCGGTTCTTTAATTTGTGCAGGGGAGGGGAGAGTGATTAGTCCTCATCATCTTCATCGTCTGCAAAAAAATGTACATTTAATGGATTATTGTCTACCGCAGCTCTGACTTGATCATCATAAATATGAGTATATATCTCGGTGGTAGAAAGATTTTCATGACCTAACAATGATTTAATTTGAAGTACATCGGTATTTCCGTGTTGGTACATCAAAGTGGCTGCAGTATGTCTCAATGTATGGACTGAAAAACCCATATTTCTGAGACCGATTTTATTGAGATATTTTTCGACCATTTTTTGCACTGATTCTCTGCTTATTCGAGTTCTTCTGTTTGAAATGAAGAGGGCATCTCGGTCAATAACATTATCTCTTGGACGAATGGCAAGATAATTTGTTATGGCTTCCATAGTTGATTGATTCAGATATACAATTCTCTCTTTATTTCCTTTACCAAGAACTCTAAGAGTGTTATTATCAAAGGAGATATCAGAAATATTTATACTAACAAGTTCTGCAAGTCTTAAACCACAATTTAAGAATAGTGTTATAATGCAAAAATCTCGTTCTTTATTTTTTCCTTCTACTGATTTTAATAGGTTAATACTCTGTTGCAATGTTAAATATTTAGGTAAGGACTTCTTATTCTTAGGCGAATCCAAGAAAGCTATCATATTTTTACCGGTCAATACATTTTGCACTTCAAGATATCTATAAAACCTTTTTATAGAAACCGCTTTACGGGCTCTTGAATTTGAACTGTTATTTCTTTTAGTTCTGCAATAGGCGAGGAAAGCATAGGCATCCTCAAGAGTTACAGAACAAATAAATTCTTTACCGATATCTGAAATATCTATGTCAGAAAATTTAGTATCACCAGGAACCAAATTTTTATGAAGCTTTAAAAAACGAAAAAACATTCTTAAATCAGAACCATACTCTAAAACAGTCAGTTCAGATTTATTTAGAGTACCGCCTAAATAATTTAAGTATGATATCACTAACTGGGGCAAAGACGGAATTTCGTCCATTCTCATAGCAGGGAGTTCACCTCGATTCGTTTATTTACCAAATACAATAATCTGTAACTTTTACACAAAAGACAAGTTTTGTGTAATTGAGGGGAGGAATATATTAGAAATTACGCGTTTTTATTATAAGTTTATGGCTTTTCCTGAAATAATGGCAATATGGAACCAATATCAAATAACTGCTCTTTTGTAAGTTCAACAGCTTCTATATTGTATCTACACAATAAATCTATTATCTGTTTGTAATCCTTGTGACTGTCTACTGTTCCTGTAAAAGCTAATTTATCTTTTGCAATCAGTCCTGTACATCCGCCGATGAATCCGTAATTGAATCCTTCCAATCGAATAGAACCTTTTGAAATGAGTAATACATCGTCAAAATAATTTTGAACGGATTTGTATATAGACAAATCATCTGTAATTATAGTTTTTTCAGATATTGGACAAACTGAACATTTTACATAACCTTGGTTTACATGAATTATTGTCAAATCATCTTTTTCCGCATTTTCAAGAATTTCTTTTGGAATAATGTTTTTATTACAAATAAGGTTCTTGCCTATTCGTATGTGGTTGTATAAGCAACAGTTTGGATATTTGTTCCCTAAATCCCCTTTCAGCTTGGAAATTTTAAAGTTTTTAGTTATTAGCCAACTAATTTTGTCATTTTCGCAATATAATTCATTTTTAGAATAATGAAACGCCTGCAAATCGGCGTGAAACACAAGATGTTGTGGTAGTATGCTGTTTTTATCAAGATATATAGGCAATATATTGTGGTTTCGCATTGCATTTCCAATTGATTTATATTTTTTACCGATTAATACTGCAGTAACTTTTGAAGTTGGTAAATTAGGGTCAACGGGATATAAATCAGTTTGCGGCAATTTCATAAGCTTTGTTAACATTATTTACACCAATTATTTCTATATCACATTTTAGCTTTTCACTCATTGATTGAAAATTATTTCTTGGAATAATTATTCTTCTAAAGCCAAGTCTGTGGGCTTCTTTTATTCTTTGTTCACAGTATGATACACTGCGAAGTTCTCCGGCAAGACCTATCTCCCCTATCGCTAAAGTATCTTCTCTGATAGGAACATCTTTCAATGAAGAAATTAAAGCCAATGCAACGGAAAGATCTGTGGCAGGTTCATCAAGCTTTAAGCCACCAACCACATTCACATATACATCGCTTGTTGAAAAAAAGTAACCGCTTTTCTTTTCTAAGACGGCTAATATCATAGATAAACGGTTATAATCAAAGCCGTTGCTCATTCTGCGAGGATTAGTACCGTAACTTGTATTTACAACAAGTGCCTGTATTTCCGCAAGAATAGGCCTTGAGCCTTCCATAACACAAACTATACAAGTACCTGCAGTATTTTTTGGTTTTCCTGAAATAAGCATCATTGAAGGATTGGGAACTTCTTTCAGTCCGTAATCCATCATTTCAAAAACTCCTATTTCATTTGTTGAGCCAAACCTGTTTTTGGCAGCTCTCAAAATCCTGTAGGATAAGTGTCTTTCTCCCTCAAAATACAGAACACAGTCAACTATATGCTCTAAAACTTTTGGGCCCGCAATGTTTCCGTCTTTAGTTACATGACCAACTATTACTATTGGAATCGAAAGTTCTTTTGCACAATGTAAAAACAAATTAGTACACTCTCGCACTTGTGTAACAGAGCCTGAAGACGAACCTAACTCTCTGATGTTCATAGTTTGAATAGAGTCAATTATCACCAGTCCCGGTTTATTGCTTTTTATATAGTCAGCAATAGATTCAGCATCATTTTCACACAATATTTTTAAATTCTCTGTATTTACTGACAGTCTGTCTGCACGAAGTTTCAACTGTCTTGCAGATTCTTCACCGGAAACATATAAAATGCTTATATTTTTCCCGATATATTGACATATTTGGAGTAAAATAGTAGATTTACCGATGCCGGGATCTCCTGAAACAAGAACAAGAGAACCTTTAACAATACCCCCTCCAAGAACTCTGTCAAGTTCCGAAAGCCCTGTCAAAATCCTGATTTCATCGTCACTGTTTATTTCGTTTATCCTCTGAGGAGAGTTATTCAGACGAGTGTCACTGATTTTAGCGCTTTTTGAAGTGTTTATTACTTCTTCTATCAAAGTGTTCCATTCGTTACAATTTGGGCAACAACCGTTCCATTTTGGGCTTTCATAGCCACATTCATTACAAACATATACAGTTTTAAGTTTCGCCATTACTTGCCCTCCTGTGATTGATTTTTCTTAAAGTCAAGATAATCTTGCAAAATAATTACTGCAGAAAGTTGGTCAACCGCTTTCCTTCTCTTCTCCCCTCTTGTATTCGTAACATTTAATGATTGATGAGCACTAACCGTTGTTAGTCTTTCATCTCTTAATATATGAGGAATATTACTTTTTTCAGTAAGTTTATTTGCAAATTCAATGCATTTTTCAGCTCTGAACCCAAGAGAAGAATCCATATTTTTAGGTACACCTATAACCATTAGTTCTGCATTATATTCATCTATTAACTTTATTATTTCATCGATAAGTTTGTCAGTATTTCTTTGCTCTATCGTACAAACCGGGGATGCCATAATTTCATACTTGTCGCAGACTGAAATTCCGGTTCTGACATCACCGTAATCAACACCTAAAATAACCATAAACACCTCATATTTAACTAACGGAGTCCAAATAATGGGCTCCGTTAACTTTATCTTTCACCGATAATAGACTCTAAAAGATTACCTACAATTTGAGATATATCTACATCCGATGAATTTGAAGAATTAACAGCTGTTGTTGGTGGTTCTCCGGTACAGGTTGAACATTTCATCGGAAGGTCGTCTAACTTAAACCATCCCATTCTTGTGGAGTAACAAAAATCACCTGCAAGTTTGCCTGAAACCGTACAATATCTTTTTTCAGTTGTACCCTCTGATTTAGGGAATTTTTTATCTCCTAAATTCTTATGAATCCTATCAAATACAGTAAAGAAAATCTTTCCACAGGGGTTAAGGTTTTGATTGAGCGGTTCTTTAATGTCATAGCCAAACCAAACTGCAGCAACATAATAAGGAGTTCCTGCACAAAACCAACGGTCACAGTCACTTGAAGTTGTCCCGGTTTTTGCAATAATTTGAAATTTTCTTACATTAGGTGCTTTTGCATAATAACTTGTGTCAACCTTTTGAAGAAGTTCACAAATAATATCAGATGTTTCTGAACTGATGGCCTGTTGACCGGGTGTGTTTTCGTTATTAAAAATAATCTGTGTGCCTTGAGCATTTGTAACTTTAGTGTAAAAATACGGCTTATGATAAACACCACCGTTGCCAAATGTGGCATAGGCTGCTGCCATTTCTAATGTATTTGTACCATTAGTTAAAGCACCTGTCGCAAGCGGTGAAAGCTGACGATCATTAACCTCATCAAGCCTTGAAAGATGGAATCTATCTCTTAAAAATTCAAAGGAATTATCTATACCTAATACATCGCTGATAAGTCTGGCAGGAACTGTATTCAATGATTTTTTTATTGCATATTCCATTGATACATCGAGACCGGAGCCATAACTTCTGTCAACATTTCGTGGCCACTGTTTACCTTTTACCCAAATAGCTTGATCTTTAACAGTAGTAGCATAGTTTATTAAGCCAAGTTCAAAGGCAGGTGCATATGTGGCTAACGGTTTTATTGTTGAACCGGGTTGACGCCATGAGCTTGTAGCTCTGTTAAAAACTCTGTTTTTAGTCTTTTCCCCTGCTTGACCGACTATTGCCACTACTCTTCCGTTATAGTCCATAATTGTCATAGAAGACTGGGGTTTAGTTCCGTCCTTTTTCTTAATGTTAGGGAAATTAGTGCGGTTAACATAAACATCTTCAAGAGCAGTTTGAACTTCCAAATCAACAGCGGCATATATCTTGTAACCACCATAATATAACTTACTTGTAGCTTGCTGTTTTGTATAACCGAATTCAGCCATCATTTGGTTGATAAAAGCATCAATTACCGCATCAACATAAAAAGAATTTATCTTATCATCTTCATAAATAATCTTTTTAACTTCCTCACTTGATTCACTGGGAACATAATCATCACTGTTAGTGAAAATCATATGAAAATCTTTTGCTTCCTTGTATTCATCTGAACCGATTAATCCGTCCTCATACATCATTTTAAGACAATACAATTGCCTTGTTCTATTGTTTTCGGGATTTAACAGAGGATTATATTTGGTCGGAGATTGAGTGATTGAAGCCAAAGCCGCACATTCGGCAGCATTCAAATCCTTTACATCTTTACCAAAATACTTTGCACTAGCAGTTTTAACACCATTACAACCACTTCCAAGATAAAGAGTATTAAAATATGCTTCAATAATTGTATCTTTGCTATAGTGTTTTTCAAGATTTAAGGCCGTTAACATTTCTCGAACTTTACGAACTACGGTAACCTCTTTATTATTCGTAATGTTTTTAATTAACTGCTGAGTGATGGTTGAACCACCTTGACCAATGTTCTGCGGCTTAATTATAACGCCACCGACACGAATCCAGTCAACTCCATGGTGAGACTCAAATCTTCTGTCTTCCAGAGCAATAAATGCCTTTTTCATATAGGGAGAAATGTTCTCTAAGTCAACCCAAACACGATCTTCTACTCCATGCAGACGCGCTATCTCCACAGTTTTACCGTTTTTATCGGTTGCATATATGAAAGAAGTCTGGTTTTGATTTTCTTTATACTCTTCAAGATTGATAATCAGGTCACCATTTATTTTTGAAATCATATTAAAAAGGACATAGCAACCAACAACACAAAGAGTTAAAAAGCAAGCGGAAATTATACCTAAAATAACCGCTTTTACTTTTCCCGGACCTTTCTTTTTTTTCTTTTTATCTTTACTCAAATTTTCACCTCAGATGCTGATTCTAAAATGAATTAGCAATTTCTACAAGATTTTTATAACTGATTGCCATTGATTCACGAGGGTCAATTTCACAAGTGTCCTGCTCGATAACAATATATTTAACATTTATGTTCAAACAGGTTTTAAAGACTTCAAATAAATCAATATTACCGGTTCCGATTTCAGCAAAATTAGGTTTACCGTTAAAGTCTATTTTATAGTCTTTAAAATGACAAACTTTAACTCTGTTTGCTATTTTTTTTAGATAATCATTGGGATTAACTCCCGCATATTGTAACCAATAAGTGTCCGGAATAAAAGTAAAATGTTCAGGATTTGTGTCCTCTATAAGCATATCAAAAATTCTTCTGCCATTATCAAGTTTAGCAAATTCAAACGCATGGTTATGGTAGGCAAATTGAAAACCATTTTCCTTCATTCGTTTACCGACTTCGTCTGTATCTTTAATGAACTGCTTAATACCATCTACATCAGATTTATATCTGTCCGGCATAGAACCGATTCCAAGAGTGTCACAGCCAATAAGTTTATGCTCTTCAATAACATCATCAAGATTAGTGAGCATTCTGTCAAAACTTGTGTGGGTACAGCAAACATCCATATTGTATTTGTTCACTAAATAAGCAACTTTTTCGGCAGGTATAGGTCCAATCCCGGAAATTTGAATTACATTGATACCAATTTCATTTAAGAACTTGAAGGTCTCTTCACAGTCTTCATAAGTCTGAATGAAATCTCTTAAAGTGTATAGTTGACATCCTAATTTAATTGAATTCATAATGTACACTCCCCTATCTAATACCAATAAGTATTATAGTACAGCCATAATATTTTTTCAAGTACAAAAGAGTACTAAAAAAATTAACCTGCTGCGGATGCAACAGGTTTTGACAGTTACTTAACAAAGAGAACAATGAGTGTAGAGACAAGTGAAAGAACAAAAAATATAACTGCACAAACTTTTGTAATTTTAATGAGTTTTTGCTCTATAGTTCTACCCTTATTTTTACCGAAAAATGTTTCAGCTCCACCTGCTATTGCACCTGAAAGGCCTTGAGAACGGCTCTCTTGCATAAGAACTACAATGATAATAGCTAAAGAAGTTACAATAAGTAGTACTCCTAAAAGAATTGCATACCATGCCATAGGTCTAACCTCCAAATAGTATTTGTACCGATTGATAATATCACATAATAAATAAAAAATCAAGTAAAACTTTATAATTATTCAGGTTTATTTAAAAGTAATCTGTTCCGCACTATCCTCGCTTGTTAAAAGTGCTCCGGTTGCGGGTAGATTTTTTGCTCTGTAACGATATGGCTTCGAAAATTCGCCTTTTTGATAATCTCTGACATCAAAAATAGTTTGACCTTTCTTTAATGACATAATATTAACACCGATAGAATCTTTAGTCTTCTTTGGGTTGATAACGGCAGTGTTAATAAGCAGATGCCTACCCGCAGATGAAATAACAACAAGTTCTCGATCCGTAGGTAAATGAATGATTTTGCTTATAGGCGACTTGTCTGAATATGCTTTTATCAGTTTCTTTCTGTTAGTAATTGTCTTGTAAGTGGAAAGCTCAACTTTAGTTGCTTTACCGTTCTCATAAAAGAACATTACATAGCCATCATATTCAGAGTCGGTTACCAGCATATGAATAGGAAATTCCCCTTCATCCATTTCAAGTTTAGCCGCAACATAATCACCTAACAGACTAATTTTAGTATCCTCAAAATTATCAGCAATTGCCTTATAAACTTTACATTTGTTTGTAAAAAAAAGAAGTTCACTTGTATTATTCGCTTCAACTGTAAGAACAATCTCATCAGTTTCTTTAAGATTTTGATTTGTACTCATTCTTAAGGATGCGGGAGTAACTTTTTTGAAATAGCCCTCTTTCGTAAAGAAAAGAGTTACCGGATAATCTTCAACCTCGTCTTCAGGTTCGGATACGCTCTCTTCATAAGAATATAAAATTTCTGTGTTTCTGGGTTTACCATATTTCTTAATTACATCATTAAGTTCAAGAATAATTATCTTTTTAATTTTCTTTGGACTTTCAAGAATTTCTTTATTTTGTTTAATGCTCAATTCAAGTTTTTCTATATCATCTAATCGTTTCAAAATGTATTCTTTATTAAGATTACGAAGTCTTATATTAGCTACAAAATCCGCTTGAACTTCATCAATTTTAAAACCAATCATGAGGTTAGGAATAACCATTGCATCTTCTTCGGTATTTCTTATAATTTTAATCGCTTTATCAATGTCAACTAAAATCTTTTCCAAACCTTTGAGCAAATGAAGTTTTTCTTCATTTCTGTTAATTTCAAATTGTGTTCTTCTTTTGATGCATTCAGTTCGGAAACTAATCCACTCTAAAAGAGTTTCACCGACACCCATAACCTTAGGTGTTCCATTAACTAAAATGTTAAAGTTAGCTGAAAAAGAATCTTCAAGAGGAGTCATCGCATACAGCTTATTCATAAGTTTTTCGGGGTCAGTTCCCCTTTTAACATCAATTGTAATTTTAAGACCGCTTAAATCAGTTTCATCACGGATATCATTAATTTCTTTTAAAGAATTACTCTTAACTCTTTCAATAACTTTATCAATTATCGCTTCAATAGTAGTGGTGGGTGGAATTTCAGTAATTTCAATACAACTGTTTTTCTTGTCAAAACTATATTTTCCTCGAATCTTTATGCTACCTCGCCCGGTGTTATAAATCTCTTCAATTGCTTCCTTATTGTAAAGGAGGATACCACCACCGGAAAAATCAGGTGCAAGCAGAGTTTCGGTACAATCGTGTTTTGGGTTTTTAAGAAGTTCAATAGTTGTTTTGCAAACCTCTTCAAGATTGAAGGAGCAAATAGAACTTGCCATACCCGCTGCAATACCGGTATTTGAATTCACAAGAACTGACGGAAAAGTAACAGGTAGCAGAGTAGGCTCCTTCATACTGTTGTCAAAGTTATCAACCATATCAACAGTATCTTTATCTATATCCGAAAAAAGTTCAGTACAAATCTTTTCAAGTTTAGCTTCAGTGTAGCGGGAAGCAGCCCACATCATATCTCTGGAATAAGCCTTACCAAAGTTACCCTTTGATTCTATGTACGGATGTAAAAGTGCATCATAACCCCTTGAAAGTCTAACCATAGCATCATAGATTGCGGCGTCGCCATGGGGATTTAACTGCATTACCTGACCTACTATTTTAGCGCTTTTTGCTTTAGGGCCGTTAAGTAAGCCCATCTTATACATCATATATAAGATTTTTCTGTGTGACGGCTTAAAGCCGTCTATCTCGGGAATTGCACGACTTAAAATAATGCTCATTGCATAGGGCATAAAATTATACTTTAAGGTATCAGTGATTTCTTGATTTACAATCTCACCCGCACCTAAAATATGTGTTTTTTCATCAAGAACTGCCTCTGATTGAGGTACATCTGTCTTTTTCTTATTTGCCATATATTTTCTCCGTTAAGAAACATCAGTAAGGTCAATAAATAAGTGACCGTACTTAGTAATATATTCTTTTCTACCACTTAAATTATCGCCAAGGAATAAATCAAATTTCTCACTTGTTTCTTTAGCAAGAGATTTTTCAACCTTAATTAGTCTTCTTGTGGCAGGGTTCATTGTTGTTAATGACATCATTTCCGAATCATTTTCACCAAGTCCTTTTGAACGCTGAATTGAATATCTTCTATTACCTAATTTTGCTAAAACATCCGTTTTTTCCTTTTCAGTATAAGCAAACCAAGTTTCATCTCCACTGGTGATTTCATAAAGCGGTGACTCTGCAATAAATACTTTTTCTTCATCAATAAGAGCAGGCATAAGTCTGTAAATCATAGTAAGTACAAGTGTTCTTATATGAAAACCGTCAACATCTGCGTCAGTACAAATAACAATTTTATCCCACTTTAGCGAGTCAATGTCAAAGGAGCCCATATCCTTACCGCCTTTATGTTTTGAAGGAATTTCAACTCCGCAGCCGATAACTTTTATTAAATCGGTAATTATTTCATTTTTGAAAATTTTATCAAAGTCAACCTTCAAACAGTTAAGAATTTTGCCTCTTATGGGCATAATAGCTTGAAATTCCGAGTTTCTTGCCTGAACACAGGCGCCCTTAGCGGAATCTCCCTCAACAATATAAAGTTCTCTAACATTTATATCTTTGCTACGGCAGTCTACAAATTTTGCTATTTTGTTTGTTAAAGTATTTACATTTTGAGTTAATGACTCTTTAAGGCCTTGACGAGTTTTTTCCGCTCTTACTCTCGAACGCATATTAATTAGAACTTGGTCTGAAATTTTATCGGCTTCGAGAGGATTTTCAATAAAGTAAATCATCAATTGATTTTTAAGAAATGCAGTCATTGCATCTTGAATGCCTTTATTGTTTATTGCTTTTTTAGTCTGATTTTCATAAGAAGTAACTGTAGAAAAAGAAGAAATAACAAGCGCCAAGCAATCTTCGACATCTTGGAATGAAATCTTACCGTCGCTTTTTTGGTATTTCCCCTTTTCTTTTATGTAAGCATCAATTTGATAAACAAAAGCGTTTCTCGTCGCCTTGTCAGGTGAACCACCGTTTGCAAGAAAACTTGAGTTATGGTAATATTCTTTAAGTTGAACTTTATTAGAAAACGAAACAACAACATTGATTTTGAGCTTATATGAATCAAGATCATCTCTGTCGGAGCATTCTGTTTCCTGTTTCCAACTTTGAATTGAGGTTAAAGCATTTTTACCAAGTTGTTCTTTCAGATAATCTTCAATTCCGTTTTCATAGTAAAACTCTACGGTTTCAAAATTCCTGCCTACTTGATTTTTGTATATGAACCTAATTCCAGCATTTACAACAGACTGTTGTCTGAGTAAATTTCTAAAGTATTCATCGCTTACATCAATGTCGGTAAACACCTCAAGGTCAGGTTTCCATTTAATTCTTGTACCTGTATCCTTTTTGTTATATGGCTCTTTTAACATATCTCCAACAGGTTTGCCTTTTTTGAAGCTTAAGTTGTACTTGTATCCTCCACCGTGTACTTCAGCTTCCATATACTCTGAAGCATATTGAGTAGCACAGAGACCTAAACCATTAGTTCCAAGGGAAAATTCATAGTTACCATTGGCGGAATTGTTATATTTACTTCCTGCATAAAGTTCACAAAACAGGAGTTCCCAATTGTACCTTTTTTCCTTATTGTTGTAGTCAACCGGCAGTCCCCTGCCAAAGTCTTGGACTTCAACGGAATTATCTTCAAATCTGGTAACAATTATCCTGTCGCCAAAGCCCTCACGAGCCTCGTCAACAGAGTTGGAAATTATTTCAAAAATAGCATGCTCGCAGCCCTCAATGCCATCGGAGCCAAAAATTACCGACGGTTTTAGACGGACTCTTTCTTCATCCTTAAGCAAGCGTATACTCTCATTGTTATATTTTGTTTTCTTTGACATAATACCTCCAAATTTTCCGACTTTATATCTATTATATTATACCATATATTGAGTTAAAGTCAAGAAAAAGGACAAAGTGTAGTGCTTTTAAATTTATCTTTACTAAGGTATCATTTTGTGATAATATTAACAGCGGGGTGAAATTATGAAGAAAGTTGAAATTTTTACCGATGGTGCTTGTTCGGGTAATCCGGGTATCGGTGGATGGGGTGCAATTTTAAGATATAACAGTATTGAAAAAGAGATAAGTGGTGGCGAAAAAGAAACAACCAATAACAGAATGGAACTGACTGCTGTTATTAAAGCCGTTCAGGCACTTAAGGAACCTTGCAATATCACAATAACTTCGGATTCATCCTATGTGTGTAAAGCATTTACTGAAGGGTGGCTTAATAACTGGATTTCAAAAGGATGGAAAAAAGCAGACAATTCCCCTGTTTTAAATTTAGAACTTTGGCAAGAATTACTTGAAGCACTTGAAGGTCACAAATATGAATTTATATGGGTAAAAGGACATAACGGTCACCCGGAAAATGAAAAATGTGATAAACTGGCTACAGCGGAAATTGAAAAATTGCAATTGTAAATTTTATTAAATTTTAGAATAAATTGGACTATTATGTCAAATATATTTGAGTGGAGCTAATGAGTATGAAAAAAATTCCCGAATATTTTGGAAGTATGGTTTTTAATGACCGTGTCATGAAGAAAACACTTCCTGAAGAAATATACATAAAAGTTAATAATGCAATTTTGAACGGCAATCGTTTAGATCTTGAAACTGCAAATGTTATTGCAAAGGCAATGAAGGATTGGGCAGTTGAAAATGGTGCTACGCACTACACTCATTGGTTTCAACCTATGACGGGTATTACAGCGGAAAAACACGAGAGTTTCATCTCACCTTCCGGTGCTGATAGTGTAATAATGGAATTTTCCGGGAAAGAACTAATTAAAGGCGAATCTGATGCTTCTTCATTTCCTTCCGGAGGACTTCGTGCCACCTTTGAGGCTCGTGGTTACACCGCTTGGGATCCCACCTCTTATGCCTTCATAAAAGAAAACACACTTTATATTCCTACAGCATTCTGCTCATATTCCGGCGAAGCTTTAGACCAAAAGACTCCACTATTGCGTTCTATGGAAGCACTTAACAAACAGGCTTTAAGAGTTTTGAAACTTTTTAATGTTGAGTGTAAGGCAGTTAAAACTACGGTTGGTGCTGAACAAGAATATTTTTTAATTAGAAAAGAAGAATTTGATGCAAGAAAAGATTTAATATATACGGGAAGAACTCTTTTTGGAGCTAAACCTCCAAAAGGGCAAGAACTTGATGACCACTACTACGGTTCTATTAAACCCAAAGTTTTAGACTTTACGAAAGACCTTGACGAAGAACTTTGGAAGCTTGGTGTTTTAGCTAAAACAGAGCATAACGAAGCAGCCCCTGCACAGCATGAACTTGCCCCTATATTTTCAACAACCAATATTGCAAGTGACCAAAATCAACTTACAATGGAAATGATGCAAAAGATTGCAAAAAAACATGGACTTGTATGTCTTTTACATGAAAAACCATTCAAAGGTGTAAACGGAAGCGGTAAGCATAACAACTGGTCACTTTCTACAGATGATGGTGTAAATCTTTTAGAGCCAGGAGATACGCCTTATGAAAATGCTCAATTTTTACTATTTTTGTGTTCTGTACTTAAGGCGGTTGATGAACACCAAGATCTCTTGAGAATCAGCGTTGCAACAGCAGGAAATGACCATAGACTTGGAGCCCACTCAGCACCTCCCGCAGTTATTTCCGTTTTTATCGGTGATGAAATCGCAGAAGTTTTGGAAGCTATTGAAAAAAACTCAACCTATGACACAAAAGAGAAAGTTCAATTAAAGGTCGGTGTCCATGTTCTTCCTAAATTTGCAAAAGATACAACTGACAGAAACAGAACTTCTCCCTTTGCTTTTACGGGAGATAAATTTGAATTTCGTATGCTTGGCTCCGCAAGTACAATTTCTAACGCTAACACTATTTTAAATGCTATTGTTTCTCATGCGTTAAAAGAATTTGCGGATTGCCTTGAAAATTCAAGTAATTTTGAAGAAGATTTGCATAATCTTATCTGTGAAACCATTAAAATACATAAAAGAATTATCTTTAACGGTAACGGGTACGGAGAAGAATGGATTAAGGAAGCAGAGTCCAGAGGTCTCCTCAATCTTAAAACTACACCGGAAGCTCTTGAATACCTTTGCAGTGATAAGAATGTGAAACTTTTTGAAGAGCATAAAGTCTTTACCGGTGCAGAGTTAAAATCGAGATATGAAATTTCTATGGACACATATTGTAAAGCTATCAACATTGAAGCTTTGACAGCCTCAGAAATGATAAAGCGTGACATTCTACCGGCAATTTCTAAATATGTGCAAGTACTTTCCTCTGCAATGAACGAAAGAGCCACTGCTATAGGTGATGTTAAGTGCTACGAAAAAGATATTGTTTCAAGATTAACTGACATTTCAAATGCAATATTTGAATTAAATACAATTTTAGACAGAAAACTAATAGAGGTAACAAAAATTAACTGTGTTAAAGCAAAAGCAGAATTTTACAGCGAAAAAATTATTCCGGTTATGAATGAAATCAGATGGCTGGCAGATGAAGCGGAAACGATCACTGATTCAAAGTATTGGCCCTATCCTTCTTACGGAGAGATATTATTCAGAGTATAAAAAAAGCAAGCTAAAATTTAGCTTGCTTTTCTGTT
>CAYFRJ010000020.1:0-29434 GCA_964345625.1 uncultured Clostridium sp.
ATATGGTTATCAATGTGAGAGGGTTTCATACCCATACTGTGGGCTTTATCAATTTGCGCCCTTACTTCCCTTTCTATTTCCTCACTTTTAGCGTTCTTTTCAACTAAATCCGACTCTCGCCACATAAAGCCCTCTTCGTCAATAAGGGAGGGGGAGTCGGTGAGGGTGCCCCATCGGTAGGGCTTTTGCCATTCGCTGGTAAGTGTCAGGTGAATTCCCACCGCATATTGAGGGTTTTCAACCGCAAATTTCACCGCCTGTTCCGCACCCGGAGCGGGCATCATTATAGTTGAAGAAAAGATTCTTCCCTTCTCAAAAAGGTCTATAACCGCATCGTTGGCACTCTTGCAAAGACCGAAATCGTCTGCGTTAACTATCAAATATTTTCCCATAATTGCACCTCTTTTTTCTTTATCTTCTTTCATTTTAACTTGAAACACGATGAAAAGCAAGTTATTTATGTAAATTTCCCCTATAAATGCCGCTGATAACCATATTTTTATGTAGAATTCCCCGAAAATTTGCTCTTTTGTAAAAAAAAGTTGATTTTTACACATATAAGTGTTAATATATATATGGCAAAAGTGGATATTGTGTAGTAAAGGAGTGGGCAGGCCCGCTCCTTTGTTTTATAAAACAGGAGGGAAAAATGGCTAAAAACAAGGGCGGTAATGTTTATGCCGCAGTTATGAAAGTGGCACAGCCAATTGCACAGGAACTTGGTCTTGAAATCTGGGATATTCGTTTTCTCAAGGAAGGCTCGGATTGGTTTTTAAGAATTTTTATTGATAAAGAGGGCGGAGTGAACATCAACGACTGTGAAAATATGTCACGAGCCATAAATGCCCCCCTTGACGAATTGGACCCCATTGACCAAAGTTATTGCCTTGAGGTTTGTTCCCCCGGTCTTGAAAGGGAACTTACCAGAGAAGAACATTTTGAAAAGTTCAAGGGTGCGGACATTATGGTTAAACTTATTCGTCCCCTTGACGGACAAAGAGAGTTTTTCGGAATTCTTGAAGACAGCGACAGCAAGAGTTTAGTGCTTCGCCTTGAAGACGGTAACACTATGGAGATAAACAAAAAAGAAACGGCTTACATTAAGCTTGATGATTTTGATAATTAACACCCAACATAGGAAAGGATTGACAGAGAAAAGATGAAAAATGTTGAATTTTTTGAAGCTGCTCGGTTGATGGCACAGGAGAAAGGCGTGCCCATCGAAGCAATTTATGAGGCAATTACAAAGTCAATAATAACTTCGCTTAAAAAGAATTATGACGACAGAGAAGAACTTATTTTCGTTGAAATAAAACCGGAAAAGCAAAACTTAAAGGTTGGAATTCGCCTTACGGTTGTTGACACCGTCACCGATCCGGTGGGTGAAATCGCTTACGAAGATGCCGTTAAATACAAAAAGAGGGTAAAAGTGGGCGACAAACTTGACATAGAAATTAAAACCAAAGATATCAGCCGTATTTCCGCAGTTAAAGGTAAGCACCTTATCAGACAAAATATTGGTGAAGCGGAGCAGGAAAGAAAACGAACTGAACTTCTTGACAAAAACCAAGAACTTGTAACCGCCAAGGTTATCAGAGTTGACCCCATAACAAAAGATGCTCAAATCGAAATTGGCAAAATCTTTGAACGCCTTCCCAGAAGCGAGCAGATTCCCACAGACGATTTCAAAGAGGGAGATATGATTAAAGTGTACATTACCGATGTGAGGGAAGGTACAAAGGGTCCCAGAGCAATGGTTTCAAGAAACCATCCCGGTCTTGTTCGCCGTCTGCTTGAAATGGAAGTTCCCGAAATCGTTGACGGTACAGTTGAAATCAGGTCCATTGCGAGGGAAGCGGGCTCAAGAAGCAAAATTGCGGTTTACTCCTCCAATCCGGATGTTGACGCAGTGGGTGCTTGCATAGGTCAAAAGGGTAGCCGTGTAAACAGAATTGTTGAATCTCTCGGTGGCGAAAAACTGGATTTAGTCAACTATTCGGAAGACCCGGTACAGTACATTGCAGCAGCCCTTGCCCCGTCAGATGTAATTTCGGTTGAGATTTTAAGTTTAGAAGAAAAAACATCAAGAGTAGTAGTTCCAAATAATCAGCTTTCCCTGGCAATCGGCAATAAGGGTCAAAATGTTCGCCTTGCCGTTCGTCTTACGGGCTGGAAAATGGACATTAAACCGGAGTTCGAAGAACCTGTAATAAATTTTGATGACTGATTAGGAGTTTGAGTTACCTATGGCAAAACAAAAAAGTATTCCCATGAGAAAATGCACAGGTTGCAACGAAATGAAACCGAAAAAGGAACTAATAAGAGTAGTTCGTTCCCCCGAGGGAGAGGTTTCACTCGACCTTGTAGGTAAAAAGCCGGGCAGAGGGGCCTATGTTTGCCCCGATGTGAACTGTCTTGCCAAGGCAAGAGGTGCAAAAAGACTTGAAAAAGCCTTCTCCTGTGAAATTCCCGATGAGGTTTACGAGAGAATGGAGGAAGAATTGAAAAATGGATAATCAAAAGTTTCTTTCTCTTCTCGGTATGTGTCGTAGGGCAGGTAAACTCGCAAGCGGTCATGACAGCACCATTGAGGCAGTGAGGTCTCGCAGAGCAAAACTTTGTCTTTTAAGCTGCGATTCATCGGAAAGATTAAGAAAAGAAATAAACAGAGAGTGCAGCTTTGAAAACAGAGATATTCCTGTTAGGTTGCTACCCTTCACAATGATGGAAATCGGCTCGGCAACAGCGTTGAAATCTGCCGTGCTGTCGGTAAATGATGAGGGCTTTGCAAAGGCAATGCTTTCACACACGGACAATCAAGAGGAGGTTCGAGAATGTTAAATAAGATTAAATTGCAAGATCTTGCAAAAGACCTGAATGTAAAGCCAAAGGAAATTGTAGATCTTCTTGCAAAACATATAGAGGGCAAAAAAACCCGCACATCCACACTTGAACACGAAGAACTTGACATAGTGTTCGAGTACTATACCAAGGCCTTTGAAATAGACGATGTTGAGGTTTACTTTGCACTTACTTCACCTACATCAAAGAGTGCTGCAAAAGAGCCGAAGGCAGAGGAAAAGAAGGAAGAAGTTAAAAAGGAAGAAAAGCAAGAAGAGAAGAAAGAAGAAAAGAAACCCAAAACTCCAAAGGCCGAAAAGAAGCCGGAAGAGAAAAAGCCGGAAGTTAAAAAAGAAGATAAGAAACCGGAGCCGAAGTCAGAGCCTAAACAAAAACAACAAAGAGAAGACAAAAAGCCGGAGCAGGGCAAAAAAGAGCAACCGAGAAAGCCTCAAATGCCTCAAATGCCCACCCAAAAGCCGAAAGATAAGAAAAAAGACAAGGAAGACAAACCCCTTCAGCGCAGAACAAAGGGAGAGCAGACCACCGTTGACCTTCGCTCAAACCATGTTAACCTTGACAAATATAACGAGAAGTACGAGAAAATTGCTCCCTCTTCGGCAAGGAGTGCCATTGAAAAAGGACCTTCAAAGCAGAAGATTACCCAAAAGAGCAAACGGTACAGAAAACAGGGTATGCGCTCTTCAAGAAGAGAAACGGAAAAAGAGCGTCTTGAAAGAATTGCCGCCGAGCGTGCAAAGAAACCTCAAATGCAGTTGAAACTTCCCGAAGAAATCACAGTCAGCGAACTTGCCGCCATGCTTAAAATGACAGCGGCAGAGGTTATCAAAAAGTTATTCACATTGGGACAAATGGCTGCAATTAACGATGTACTTGACTATGATACAGCGGCTATCGTGGCAGAAGAACTCGGCGCAAAGGTTGAAAAACTTGTAGTAGTCACCATTGAAGATAAAATCATTGACGACAGCGAAGATGACGAGGCCGATCTTGAAAAGAGAGACCCTGTTGTGGTTGTTATGGGACATGTTGACCACGGTAAAACATCCCTTCTTGATGCCATTCGAGACACCAGCGTTACCACAGGTGAAGCGGGCGGAATTACTCAGCACATAGGTGCTTACAGAGTATCTTTGGGTGAAAATGAAATTACATTCCTTGATACCCCCGGTCACGAGGCATTTACTTCCATGCGTCTGAGAGGTGCAATGGCAACGGATATCGCAATTCTTGTTGTTGCGGCAGATGACGGCATTATGCCCCAGACAATTGAAGCAATTAACCACGCTAAGTCGGCGGGAGTTCAGATTATTGTAGCCATAAATAAAATGGACAAGCCCACCGCAAATAAAGATAAAATTCTTCAGCAGCTTACCGAGTATGAACTCGTTCCCGAAGAGTGGGGCGGAGAAACAATTTGTGTTCCCGTTTCCGCATTAACCGGTGAAGGCATAGACAAACTTTTAGAGTCGGTGCTTTTGGTTGCGGAAATGCAGGAACTTAAAGCAAATCCCAACCGTTCGGGTAAGGGTATTGTTATTGAAGCCCGTCTTGACAAGGGTAAAGGCCCCGTTGCCACACTTCTTGTTCAAAACGGTACCCTTAAGTCCGGCGACACAATTGTTGCAGGTACCTCGGTGGGCAGAGTAAGAGTTATGGTGGACGATAAGGGCAATAAAGTTAAGCAGGCAGGCCCCAGCGTTCCCGTTAAAGTTATGGGACTTGACGAGGTTCCCCAGGCGGGAGATGCTTTTGATGCGGTTAATGACGAGCGTCTTGCAAGGGAACTTGTTGATCAGAGAAAGGCAAAGGCAAAGGAAGAGGAATTTAGTGCCCTTCAGAAGGTTACTCTTGAAAGTTTCTTTGACACAATCAAAGAAGGTGAACTGAAAGAACTTAATGTTATCATTAAGGCAGATGTTCACGGCTCTTCAGAGGCAGTTAAGCAGTCCCTTGTTAAACTTTCAAATGATGAGGTAGTTGTTAAGGTTATTCACTCCGGCGTGGGTGCCGTAAGCGAAAGTGATGTTATGCTTGCCACCGCCTCAAATGCCATTATTGTTGGCTTTAATGTTCGTCCCGACAATGTTGCAAGTGAAACCGCCGAAAGAGAAGGTGTGGAAATCAGATGCTACCGAGTTATCTATGACTGTATCAACGAAATTGAAGCAGCCATCAAGGGTATGCTTGCGCCTAAATACAGAGATGTGGATATCGGTAAAGCAGAGGTACGCCAGGTTGTTAAGATTTCCTCCATCGGCAATGTTGCAGGTTGTCATGTTATTCACGGTAAAATTACCCGTGATGCAAAGATTCGTGTTGTGAGAGACGGCATAGTTGTTGCTGAAGACGAAATGTCTTCCCTTCGCAGATTTAAGGACGATGTTAAGGAAGTTACAAACGGCTATGACTGCGGTATCGGTCTCAACAAGTTCAACGACATCAAAGAGGGCGACATTTTTGAGGCATATATCACCGAAGAATACAGAGATTAAGAGGTTAGAAAATGGCCGGTTATAAAACAGACAGAATATCGGAAGACATAAAAAGAGAGCTTGCGGCTATTCTCCGTGAGCTTAAGGATCCCCGTATTCAAGGAATGCTCACCATTGTTAATGTAGATGTTAACTCGGACGCCTCCTATGCAAAGGTTTATGTCAGTGCAATGGAGGGAATTGAAACCGCAAAACTTGCGGTTAAGGGCTTAGTCAGTGCAACGGGCTACATTCGCCGTGAAATCGGCAAACGCCTTCATTTACGAAAGACACCGGAATTAAAATTTATTGCGGACAACTCAATTGAAGTGGGAATGGAAATTACGGGAGTTCTAAATGAAATAACAGCACAGGATGAGTAGTATGATGTTTGATTTAAAACAGACGGTTAATTTTCTGAAAGAGAATGATAACTACCTTTTCATCTGTCACATTAACCCCGACGGCGATACTTTAGGCAGTGCCACCGCTTTGGCAAGGGGACTTGCTCAACTGGGAAAAAAGAGCAAAATTATATGTGCAGACGAAATCACGGCAGACTTTCAATTTCTCTTTGAGGGTTTAACCAAAAGTGAAGAAGATTTTGAAAAAATCGTTGCGGTAGATGTGGCAGACCCGAAACTTTTCGGTGATGAATATAATGCCCTTTACGGTGACAGGGTTGACCTTTGTATTGACCACCACCCCACAAATGTGAATTATGCAAAAAACCTCTATTTAGAGGCAAATTCCGCTTCCACCGCAGAGATGATTTACTGCATTTTAGAGGAAATGGGTGTAGAGTTTACAAAGGAAATTGCCTCCTGCCTTTTCACAGGTGTCACCACGGACACGGGCTGTTTCAGGTTTTCAAATACCACGGTAAGAACCTATGAAATCGCCGCAAAACTTGTAGCATTCGGTGCGGATTCTAAAAATATTATAAGAACTTTTTTTGAAACCAAAACAAAGACCTATGTTGCTCTTGAAAGATTGGCCCTTGAAAGTATGAGGTACTATTTTGACGATCGCTGTGCGGTAATCTTCGTAACTCAAGATATGTATACAAAAAGTGGCTCAAACGATACCGAAACCACAAACCTTGCCAATATTCCGAAACAAATTGAGGGTGTACTTGTGGGTGTACTTATGAGGGAGCTCAAAGACGGCTCTTTCAAGACCTCCATAAGAACACACGGAGACATTGATGCAAGTGAAATTGCAGGCCGTCTCGGTGGCGGGGGACACATAGGTGCCGCCGCCTGCACTATAAATGCACCGAAACAGCAGGCATTAAACCTTTTACTTAAAGAGGTTCAGGCACAGCTTGAAACCATCTGAAAATTTATAAAAAAGAAAAAGGGTAGGCAACAGCTTACCCTAATATTTCCGCCGGTAGCATAGCTGGATAATGCATCAGATTCCGATTCTGAAGACCGTAGGTTCGAATCCTATCCGGCGGGCCAACTGTTTTATCAATGTAAAATGTAAATGAGCTTAAAACTAATGAGTAAACTGCTGAAAGAGTAATTTATTTTTAGCAAAATATACAGATTAAACGAAGCGACTAATTAGGAAACTTCAAAGTATATTAGGAAAAACAGTTTATTCAATAAAGAATTGGATTGAAAAAACTTGTGAAGAAATGACCGGAGTTAAACTTTAGGACTACGGATTTGACGATATATTAAGGAGATTATAGTTAAGATAATCCGTTTTATGACGCTGTAACTTAAAGTGGCGCATTTGTATCAGTAATTAACTGGCTTTTTTTACGCTTTTCTGCTGATTACCACAACATAAAGAGAGGAATAATATTTCTGAAAAAGAACAATAACTTAATTAAGATTACCCTTTCCGCCATGTTTTTGGCACTCGCCTATGTTCTGCCCTTTTTAACGGGGCAAATACCTAAAATAGGAATGATGCTGGCTCCCATGCACATTCCCGTACTCCTTTGCGGTTTTATCTGCGGTTGGCCCTGGGGACTTGCTGTGGGATTTATAGCCCCTTTACTGCGCTCCCTTACCCTCACAATGCCCCCGCTTTTTCCCATGGCAATAAGTATGGCATTTGAACTTGCGACTTACGGAGCGATTGCCGGAATTATGCACAAAATTCTTCCCCGCAAAAAGCCCTATATCTACTTATCACTAATCATCGCAATGTTGGTGGGCAGATTTGTTTGGGGTGTGGCAATGTATATTTGTCTGGTAGGCATTAAAGGCGGTGTTTTCACCTTTGAAGCTTTCCTTACGGGAGCATTTACCGGGGCAATTCCCGGCATAATTATTCAAATTGTTCTTATTCCGCTTTTGGTTATGCTTATTGATACCCCAAAAACCGAAAAACAATTAAATTAAAGACACTTTAGCATTAAAAAAGCAAGTCAATCGACTTGCTTTTTTGGTTTTATAAATAGTTTTTGGTTCAAGTTGTGGCTTTTTGTTGTGGTTGGGAAATGGCAAAATTTCGTAGGGGAGGGATTTCCCCTCCCGCTTATTTATTTATTCCCTTTTTGTCGCAGTTGGGTAGTACAAAAATTAGCCTCCCTGGCATATTCTTCATTAGTACACCCCTTTTCATACTTACAATCGGTTTCTTGGTTTATAAACTATACTTGACAACATATTACCCACATTTTCACCCCTTGTCAATAACAAAAACCCCTTCGAACCAAGTCCGAAGGGGAAAAGTATCAATCTTTAGGAACTTCTATTTTGCCGTAAAGTGAGCCTGCACTGTCGCTTCTGGGCTCTCTTGTAGGTTTAACCTCGTAGTTTTGGCGAGGTGCTCTGCCTCTGTTGTTGCCGCCTCGGCCTCTGTTACCGCCGCCACCGCCATTTAAGGGCTTAACCCCTTCTTCAAGGGTAATAACAACCTTACGGTCATCATCACTGCCCACTGAATGGGAGGTAACACCGTCAATCTCTTGAACGGTGGTGTGAATAATGCAGCGCTCGTAGGGGTTCATTGGCTCTAAAACCACATTTCTGCCGTACTTGCGTACTCTTGAAGCGTTCTTCTTTGCAAGGGACTGAAGAGTGGCTTCTCTTTTTTCCCTGTAGTTACCCACATTTATTGAAATGTGCTTATAGTTATCATATTCTCTGTTGATTACAAGTCTTGTTAAGTACTGAATTGCATCAAGGGTTTCACCCCGTCTGCCGATTACACAGCCGTAATCATCACCGCAGTTAATGTTAATGCGAATATCGTTATCTTCAGTATTGATTTCCACTTCACACTCGTCAATACCTAAACCAGCAAGAATGGTTCTAATATAGGTTTTTGCCTTTGCAAAGTCCTCGTTGCTGTTTGTCTTTGGTGCTGTAGCAGAAGAAACTTTAGCAGGAGTGGCAGGAGTTTTCTTGTTCTTTTTTGTTTTTTCTGTTTTTTCTGTTTTCTGTTCTTTTTGTCCCTTTTTGCTCTGCTTTTCTTCCTTAACCTTTTTGGGTGCGCCCTTCTCTGCTACTTCATCGGGAGCTTCATAGGAAGCTTCAACAATAAAGGGAGAGCCACCGAAAAGACCGAAAAGTTTCGGTTTTGCTGTTTCAATAACTTCAAATTTAATATTTGTCACACTCTTTGGGGCATTAAGTGCCTTAAGAGCGGCATTGTTTGCATCCTTTAAGGTTTTGCCTGTGCCTGTTGCTTTAATTATCAAAATTTCACCTCCTGAACTTAATTTTGTTCATTTTTGGATGCGGCAATTATTATACTTTTTTCTCTTGAACGGCGTTCAACCGTTTCATCTACCATCATTTTTGCAATCATCTTTTTTGGGTTATAAAAATGTCCGATAACAATGCTGGAAATAAGGCCGAAAATACCGGAAGAAATCCAGTAAATGCCTACGCCGGCAGGGTAGTTAATTACGAAATAAAGTGAAAATGCAGCCATAAATACAGTCATGCATCCCATTGACTTAGCTGCTGCGGGATTTGTGCCGGTCTGTCGCTGTTTAATCTGTGAATAAAGGGAAGAACCAAGGGTGGAAAGGGTTGAAAGAATGGGAATAAACCAAATTACATGAAATCCATCCTTAAAGTTCATTGGGACATCTCCCAATGAGAACAGACCGAAAAATGAGAAATTTATACCTTTGATTGCATCAAAAGTAGCCTGTGATACTCCGGGAACACCCATTTCAATAAGCTGGTCAATCTTGTCAATAACAAGAAGTTCGCTTAGGTGAGTACTTTTGCTCATGGCGGAATCGCCTAAAGTTTTTACTGCATCGGTTAAAAGTTTAATTTCTGCATCACTTATGCCGGTTAAGAAGTTGCTCAAGGGGTAGTAAATCGCACCGATAAGTCCGAATAAAAGAGCAAATTGAATAAGCATGGGTGAACAACCTGCGTTCATTGGGTTGTACCCTTCTCTTTGGTAAAAGGCTTGAGTTTCTTCTTGAATTTTTTGTCTGTCGCCCGCATATTTTTCTTGAATTTTGTTGAGTTTCGCTTGCATTCTCTGGGTTTTAGCCATACCCTTCTGTTGCTTAATGGAAGAGGGAATCATAACAAGTCTTGCAACCAAGGTAAGAAATACAATGGAAACAGCATAGTTTTGAAAACCGAATGTGTTGTAGATGAGTCTGAGCAAAAATCCGAAGGGAACGCCTAAAACTTGATAAAGGCCGGTCATTTGTTTTCCTCCGAGTGTCTGTGTTTTTTTGGCGGAACCGGGTCATATCCGCCGGGGAATAGAATGTTGCATCTCATGATGCGTGCAATCGCCATTAAGGTGCCTTTGAAAACACCGTGAATTTCAATTGCTTGAACCGCATAGGTTGAACAGGTTGGGTAATACCTGCACATAGGGGGAAGCAAAGGCGAAATGTGCCTTTGATAAAAACGAATAACAGCAAGAAAAAATTTCTTCATAAAGTCCCCTTAGCGTTCAATTACTCCAAGCTCCGTTAACTGCTTTTCCATCACTTTTGCAATTTCCGGAGAGGATGAAAAATTCGTTTTGAATCTTGCCACAAAAACCAAATCCCAAGAGCCGTTAACTTTTTCCGAAAGAGAGGTGAAAGCCGACTTGATAATACGGCGACACCTGTTCCTCTTCACCGCACCGCCAATCTTTGTGCTTGTGGTAATTCCGTAACGCACATCATTTTCTCTGTTTCTAAGAGCGTAAGTAACCAAAACAGGGGATATGCAGGACTTGCCTTTATGATAGACTCGCTGAAATTGAGTGTTTTGTGTTAAGGTGGTTACTTTAGACATAGGTCTAAATCAGTATGAGAGCTGTTTTCTGCCCTTTGCTCTGCGACGGGAGAGAACCTTGCGGCCGCTTCTTTCAGCCATTCTCTTACGGAAACCGTGCTCTCTTTTACGCTGGCGTTTTTTTGGTTGATAAGTTCTTTTCATTGGTACAAACCTCCGTTCACTGTTGAGTTATAAATCAAACCGTTGAAGGGTTACCCTGCCCGAACGGTTCAACTGACACAAATACAGAATCAGGGCACATTACCCATAATCCTACAGTTAGCAATTCTAACATAAAAACGCAATAAAAGTCAACCTTTTTTTGATTTGTTAAAATTATTGTTATAATGCTTGCAAAATTGCTGCTTTTGTGATATATTTTTCAAGATAAAGATTAAAATGGAGTAAAGTCCAGTAAAATGACAAGGCAAATGTCATTAGAGAGTGAATTCCATAATGTGAGGAGAGTAAAAATGGAATCATTGAAAGAGATGTGGTTGTTGGTTTGCGATCAGCTTCGCTCATCATTAAACGACATAATTTACAACACTTGGTTTGCCCAGCTTGAAATTGTTGACTTTGACGGTGTTAATGTGCAGTTAGCGGTGAGCGAGTTCAAAAGGGGCATAATCGAAAAGCAGTTCAGCCAGCAGCTTAACGATGCTTTTAAGACGGTGCTTGGCTTCGATGTAAATATAATTATGGTTGACCCGGAAGAAAAGTCAAAGGTTGAGGAGAAAATAATTTCACAGCAAACTGCTGCAGATTCAGATAACCAAACCTTTGAAACCTTCGTTGTGGGTGCTTCCAACAGATTTGCTTACACCGCAGCGTTATCGGTTGCCGAGGAGCCGTTTGTAAAATATAACCCCCTGTTCATCTGGGGCTCATCAGGTCTCGGAAAAACCCACCTTCTTTGTGCCATAAAAAATGCCATTCTTACAAGAAACCCCAATGCAAATGTTATTATGACCAGGGGTGAAGATTTTGTAAATCTGGTGATTGAAGGCATCAGAATCAAAAACAATATGGACGAAGTTCGCAGAAAATTCAGAAATTGCGATGTTCTTTTGGTTGACGATATTCAGTTCATTGCAGGTAAAGACTCTATTCAAGAGGAGTTTTTCCACACATTCAATGCTTTAACCGCAGAGGGCAAGCAGATAGTTCTTGTTTCTGACACCACCCCCAAGGATATTCCCGGTCTTACCGAGCGTCTTCGTGCAAGATTTGAACAGGGACTTATTGCTGATATCGGTCAGCCCGATTATTCAACCCGTCTTGCCATTATTCAAAAAAAGGCGGATTACCTTAATTTAGACCTTCCCAACGATGTTGCGGGAATTATTGCGGAAAAGGTTAAGACCAACATTCGTCAGTTAGAGGGCGTAGTTATGAAACTTCATGCCCTTGTAAATCTAAATAGTTCAACAGTTAGTGTGCCACTTGCCCTAACTGTAATTAAGGACATTGCCAGCGAAGGGCTTCCCGTAGAGGAACTTGTTAACAAACTCATTAAAGAAACCGCAAGAACCTACGGCGTGTCCGTTGAAGACATTGTTTCAAAGAAGAAGGATGCGAAAACAACCAAGGCGAGACAGGCAGCCATTTACTGCGTGAGAGAAACCACCGAACTTACTCAGCAGGAAATCAGCGAATATTTCGGAGGAAGAGACCGTACCGCAATTCACTATTCCTATGAAAAAATGCTTAAAATAGTGGAAAAAGACCCGTCAACAAAAAAGGCAATAGAAAATATCATTAAAAACGCCAAGGAGCAGTAATTCCCATGGGATTTTTCAGTAAACTTAACAAGGGACTCAAAAAAACCCGTGACTCCATGTCGGGAGCCATCAACTCCGCCCTTCACGGTAAAAATGAGATTGATGACGAGTTTTATGATGACCTTGAAGAAATTTTGATTATGGCAGATGTGGGCTTTACCACATCTCAAGAAATTGTTGAACGACTTCGTGACTCTGTGTTCAAGAAGAATTTGCGTAAGGCACAGGATGTCAAAGAAGAGATTAAAAATATAGTAGCCGATATTCTTTCCGGCGGGGAAGAAATTGATATGATTACCGTACCCAGCGTTATTTTGGTAATCGGTGTAAACGGAGTGGGGAAAACCACCTCCATCGGTAAACTTGCCGCAATGTTCAAATCAGAGGGTAAGAAGGTTATTTTAGGTGCGGCAGACACATTCAGAGCCGCAGCAATCGACCAACTTGAAATTTGGGCAGAGCGTGCAGGAGTAAGCATTGTAAAGCACAAGGAAGGTGCAGACCCCGCAGCAGTAATTTACGACACAATTGAAGCGGGTAAGGCAAGAAATGCGGATATCATAATTTGTGATACCGCCGGCAGACTTCATAACAAGAAAAATCTCATGGAAGAGTTAAGCAAGATATATCGGGTTATGGACCGTCAACTTCCCTATGCGGACAGAGAAGTCCTTTTGGTGCTTGACGCAACAACGGGGCAAAATGCGGTAAATCAGGCTAAAGAATTCCTTGACTGTGCGGAAATTACAGGTATAATTCTCACAAAGCTTGACGGTACCGCAAAGGGCGGTGTTGTTCTTGCAATCAAAAACGACCTTAAAGTTCCTGTGAAATTCATCGGCGTGGGTGAGGGAATTGACGACCTGAGACCCTTTGTTCCCAAGGATTTTGCCGAAGGTTTGTTTGAAGAAAAGGAAGAAGACGAAGATTAAATGGACTATATAATCGCCACACACAACATAAAAAAAAGAGATGAACTTCACAGAATTTTAGAGCCAATAGGCATTAAAGTTCATTTGGCGGAAGAACTGGGAATCGAGCTTACGGATGTTGAAGAAACAGGCACCACCTTCGAAGAAAATGCGCTGTTAAAAGCGAAAAGCGGCTGTGCCGAAAGCGGTTTGCCCTGCATAGCGGATGATTCCGGTCTTTCCGTTGATTACCTTAACGGTGCCCCCGGTGTTTACTCCGCAAGATATTCCGGCGGTCACGGCAATGACGAAGAAAACAATAAAAAAGTTCTCAAAGAACTTGAAGGAGTTCCCTTTGAAGAAAGGGGAGCCGCCTTTATAAGTGCAGTTTGCTGTGTTTACCCCGACGGCAAAACCGTCACGGTAAGAGGGGAATGTCGAGGCAGAATCGGTTATGAGCCTTTGGGTAACGGCGGTTTCGGTTATGACCCTATTTTTATGGCGGAAAAATACGACTACAAACTCAGTACCGCCCAGTTGACACCGGAGCAAAAAGATAAAATAAGTCACAGAGGTAAAGCCCTTCGTGAACTTGCAAAAATTATTGGAGAATAGTATGACAGGAAAAGAAAGAGCTCAATTCAGAGCACAGGCCAACACCCTTCAGCCGGAATTTCAAGTGGGTAAGGGCGGTATGTCGGAGGGCCTTATTAAACAGACATTAGACTCCTTTAAGACTAAAGAACTTATCAAAATTAAAGTTTTACTTGAAACCTGCCCCGAAAAGCCAAAAGAAATTGCACAGAAGCTTTCCGCAGCCACCGAAAGCGAAGTAATTCAGGTTATAGGGGGAGTGGTGGTTTTATACAAGGAAAACCCGGATTTAGGCAAAGAAAAGCCGAAGAAAAAGCCGTCCGAAAAAGGGAAACCCCTTTCAAAGGTTAGGGCAAAGAGAGTTGCAGCCGAGAAAAGAGAAGCACTGGAGAAGAAGCAAAAGCGAAATTTCTATGCTATAAAGAAAACCAATATAAAATAACAAAATAAAATGCAACAATATTTCCTCTTTTAGACACATATAGTAAAGGGTTTAACCACGAAAGGAATAAAATGAGCAAAAACGAGGGTATTAAACCCGTTGCACAAAATAAAAAAGCATATCACGATTATTTCGTTTTGGAAAAATTAGAGGCGGGAATCGAATTGTTCGGCACCGAGGTTAAGTCAATTCGTGCAGGCAGGGTAAACCTAAAAGATTCCTGGTGCTCCGTTATTAACGGCGAAATGTTCGTAAACGGTATGCACATAAGCCCATACGAGCAGGGTAACATTTTTAACAGAGATCCCTTGCGAGTTAAAAGATTATTGCTTCACAAGAAAGAAGTCAGGCATTGGTACGCCAAGGTAAAGCAGGACGGTCTGACAATCGTACCCCTTCAACTTTATTTTAGAAACGGCAGAGCAAAACTTGAAATCGGACTTTGTAAAGGCAAAAAGCTTTACGACAAGCGAGAGGCACAGGCTAAAAAGGATGCCCAAAGGGATATGGAGCGAAACTTGAAAATATAAGTAAATATGGGGATGAAAGGATTTCGACGGAGAATCCGAGCTTGGATAAGCGAGTAGTGGGGCGGGACCACTATAAAATCCGTAAACTAAAAATTAAACGACAACAATAAAGTTGCTCTTGCTGCTTAGTTAGCAGCCATCTCTGTAGGGAGGACTACGACCCTATAAGAGGTGTCGATCAGTAGTGAACGTGAACAGGTAATGACGGATAGCCTGTCATGAACAATCCGCCTACCAAACTTCTGAGCCCGCTCATCGGCGCTTAAGAGAGGGAATGTCAAAAGGTGAAATACACTCGTAGAAAGTCCCTGCAAAGGTTTTTCGGACGCGGTTTCGATTACCGCCATCTCCACCAATTTTTAATATTACGAAAGGATGGTCGCAATATGAAAAAGAATGTTAACATTTCGATTATAGCTACAGCACTTGTTGCAGTGTGCCTTGTAGCAGTTGTTGCGGTTTTGGGCATTAAAGCTTCAAACAGCCGTAGCGTAGAACTTGCACCGGGTGATAATTCAAATGCTGTTTCCATGGGCTACAGTACCATAAGTGAAACGGCATCGGAAAATACAGGCTCGATGTTTTCGGACACCACCGAAGACTCGTCAATCTCTGTAAGTGAAACAAGTAGGGTTATTACAAGCCTTCAAGAGCGTATCACCACGGCGATTGAAAAATCCACCACTAAGCCGCAACTAACAACGGTTGTTCAAGGTAACGCAACTATACCGGTTCTTGACGATGATGAAATGTCAAAGGGAACCGCTCCAGTAATTACCGATACCCCGGTGGGAGATCTTCCGAAAGATATGTATTTTTCAGGTCTTCACTCCCTGGGCTACGATGTTATCGGTCCAAAGGGTTTTATCTTTAATGATGATACGGCAGACAACTGCGCCCAAAGAAAGTTCGGTTACAATCTCCTTTATGATAAGGGAGCAAGGCTTATTGACTTTTCAATCCAAACAAAGAGAATTAAATTCGATTACGACAACAAAGAATATATGATTCAGCTTTGGAAGGGACAGTATATTTCAGGTGATATCGGTACCGTGGGTGGCGAAGTCGGTTTTTACACAAGACCCAAGGGTAGAATTTCTTCCATCGGACACTATGACTGTGCCGGCAAGGAAGACTGGCTATACTGCGAACTCACAATTTTTTGGGACGAGTTCGATAACGGGGAATATCTTCCCCAGCTCACAAGGAAGTATGACCTTCACTGGTGGGAAACCGGCTATGTTGACGGTCAGTTAAAGAACAGAAAAGACTCAAGACCCCTTCAAATTCTTCAAAGAATTACATTTAAAACAGTTGAGCAGGCAACACTTTTTGAAAACGCTATGGTAAATTCCGGCTTCAGAAGAGTTTCAACCTTCGATCCGACTGTTGGAGATACATGCAAGAGACACGGCAAAGATGTTATTTACCTTTGGCATTGCTTGTTTGATACGTAATTATAGGAGGAAATCAAAATGAAAAAAAGCATAATAATTCTTGCGGTTTGTGCGGTTTTAGTTATAGGCGGAAGCGGTGCGGCTGTATATTTATTGAGAAATCAAACCGCTAAAACTCCCACCGAATCAACTGTACCCGAAACAAGCGACAACTCTTACTACGAAGAAGACACAACCTATGACACCCCGGACTTTACGGCTGATGAGGAAGTGGAGGAGTCAAGTTCAAACTTTATTTCAACGGTTCAAAACTCAATTCTCAGCACAACCAGAAAAACCACAAGTCGTTTAACTAACACAACAAAACCCACTACAACAAAAAAGAAGCAGCAGTCATCTTCATCAAAAAAGGATGATAAAACCGGTATCGTTCCGGATTTAATCGGTGAAGGCGGACAGTCTTTCTTAGGCTACAGATGGTCATCGGACGGTTACTACTACTGTGACGACAAAGACTGCTGGCAAAAGAATGCGGGCTACAACGAAGTTTACGACAAGTGGGCTCCCGTTGCGGGTATGTGGATTGACCAGGTTCGTATCCGTTTCCAATACGGCGGTAAAAACTGGATGATTCAATTTTGGAAGGGACAGTACGGTGTTTGGCTCCTTGGTGCCGAAATCGGTGTTTATACCTGTGCTTTAGACGAATACAAAGGCGGTAAGGGTGACCTTAACCACTTTAACTGTGCAGACAAAGAAGACTGGCTCTATATGCAGCTTGACTGCTACTATGCCCCCAAAGGAGAAGGCCGTTACAACAAGATTTTTACAAGACCTTATGACAAATATTGGTGGTCAACCGGTTTCGTTAAGGGTCAGGTAACAAAATACACCAATCCCATTACAGAACTTAAGGTAAAGGGCAGAATCACATTTAAGAGCGATGAAATGGCAAATATCTTTGTTCAGGGCTTAAAACTTTCCGGTTTCCGCAGAGCGGGCGGTGCCGATGCCCTTGTGGATGACTCCTACTTTATGAACGGCAAAGATGTTTGGGTTCTTTGGTCAACAATTAACCACGACGCATTTGTCGGCTATTAAGAGTAAAAACGGAACGGTTCTTCGGAACCGTTCTTTTTTTGTGCCCTTATTCGTGTTTAACTGTGTATATTATAATTTTTACCTTGAACGTATTTCCCTGTTATGATATAATCCTAAAGTAATGCTAATTTTTAGGAGGAACCCCCCTTATGTGTAACATTAACGGTCCCCAAAGTGACTTTTCTTTACTCAAAGATGTGCTTGCACAGTACGGTGATGCCCAAAGTAATCTCATCACCATTTTGCAAAAGGCACAGGACATTTACGGCTATTTGCCCAAGGATGTTATGTACCACATTGCAGAAAAAATCGGTATAGCCCCCGCAGAGGTTATAGGTGTGGCAACTTTCTACTCACAGTTTCGTCTTTCCCCGATAGGAAAATATTTAATTATGTCCTGTCAGGGTACCGCTTGCCATGTTAACTCAAGTGAAAGAGTTTCTGCGGCAATCTCGGAATATCTGGGAATAGAAAACGGTGAAACCACCCAAGACGGCCTTTTCACCCTTGAAAATGTTGCCTGTCTCGGCTGTTGCTCCCTTGCTCCGGTTATTATGGTAAACGGCGAGGCATACGGCAATCTCACCCCTGATTCTGCCGTTGCGGTTCTTAAAAGCATTGAAGAAAAGGAGGGTAAATAAATGCGTATTGTTGTAGGTGAAGGCTCTTGCGGTATTGCCGCAGGTGCGTCAAAAGTCAGAAACGCCATTGAAGCCCTCTTAACGGAAAATGAAAAATTCACAATGGGTTCAACGGGCTGTATCGGTATGTGCTACCTTGAGCCCATAGTTGACATTTATGACGGTGATAAACTTGTGCAGCGTCTTGTGAAAGTTTCTCCCAAGGATGCAAAAAATATTATTGATGCCGTTAATACGGGAGATTTTTCGGGTATTAAACATATCATCATTTCAGAAGATGACGAAGAATTTCTTAACCGCCAAACAAGAATTGCCCTTCGCCATTGCGGTATAATTGACCCTAAAAGTCTTGAAGACTACAGAAAAGCCGAAGGATATAAAGCCCTCGAAAAGGTGCTTAAAACAATGACTCCGGAACAGGTTATTGAAGAAATCAAAGTTTCGGGGCTTGCAGGCCGTGGCGGTGCGGGCTTCCCCACCTGGTTTAAGTGGAATGCCGCAAGGCAAAATGAAAGTGAAAAGAAATATTTAATCTGTAATGCAGACGAGGGTGACCCCGGTGCATTTATGGACAGAGCCATTATCGAGTCTGACCCCCACACCCTTGTTGAGGGTATGCTTATCGGTGCCTATGCCATCGGAGCAACGGAAATGATTGTTTATGTCAGAGCGGAATACCCCCTTGCCATTAAACATTTACAGCTTGCCATTGAGCAGGCAAAGGAGGAAAATCTTTTAGGTGAAAACATTTTAGGCACAAACTTCAGCTGTGATATGAGGATTAAAGCAGGTGCGGGTGCCTTTGTTTGCGGTGAAGAAACCGCACTTATTGAGTCCCTTGAAGGTAAGAGGGGAATGCCCCGCCTTAAACCTCCTTTCCCGGCACAAAGGGGCTATATGGACGAGCCTTCAAATATCAATAATGTTGAAACCTTCGCAAATGTTGCTTGGATTTTGAATAACGGCGGTGAGGCGTTCACCGCCATGGGCACGGAAAACAGTAAAGGCACCAAAGTATTTGCCCTTACGGGTAAAATCAAAAAGGGCGGTCTTGTGGAAATCCCCATGGGCAAAACCCTCCGTGATGTAATTTACGGCATCGGTGCGGGAATTAAAGATGACAAGCCCTTTAAGGCAGTTCAAATGGGTGGCCCTTCAGGTGGCTGTATTCCCGAAAGTCTGCTTGACACGGTTATTGACTATAAAGCCCTTGCACAAACGGGAGCCATTATGGGCTCCGGCGGTATGGTTGTTATGGACGAAAGCACCTGTATGGTGGGAATGGCAAAGTTTTTCCTTGATTTTACCGCCCAAGAGTCCTGCGGTAAATGTGTTCATTGCCGTATCGGTACCACAAGAATGCAGGAAATTCTCACAAGAATTGTAAACGGTGAGGGTAAGCAGGGGGACATTGAACTTCTTGAAGAGCTTAGTGAAGCGGTTAAAGACGGCGCCCTTTGCGGCCTCGGACAAACCGCACCCAACCCGGTATTAACAACCATTCAATATTTCAGAAACGAGTATGAAGCGCATATTAACGATAAAAAATGTCCTTCGAAGGAATGTGTAAATCTTCTCACCTATTCCATAGATGAAGCAAAATGTACGGGCTGCACTCTCTGTGCAAGAAAATGCCCCGCAAATGCCATCAGCGGTATGGTTAAGTATGCCCATACAATTGATAATGATGCCTGTATTCGCTGCGGCCAATGTGTCAGCACATGTCGCTTTGATGCAATTATTGTAGAGTAAGGAGGGAGCAAAATGGAACAGATTAAAATTACAATTAACGGTCAAACCGTGACAGGAAATAAAGGGGAAACCATATTTAATATTGCCCTTAAAAACGGCATTGAAATTCCCAATCTCTGCTACTCTCCCAACTTAAAACTTTACGGTGCCTGCGGTCTTTGTCTTGTTGAGGCAGAGGGTATGCCAAAACTACTTCGTGCCTGCTCCACCGTTGCCAATGACGGTATGGTGTTAAGCACAAAAACCGACAGGGTAGTGAGAGCGAGAAAAATTGCCCTTGAACTTATTATGAGTGACCACGAGGGTGACTGTTTAGGCCCCTGTAAACTTAATTGTCCGGCGCACACGGACATTCAGGGCTATCTAAAGCAAATCGCACTGGGTAACGACAAGGAAGCAGTAAAGATTATTAAAGAAAAAATCTCAATTCCCGCTTCCATAGGCAGAGTTTGCCCCCACCCCTGCGAAACGGACTGTCGCCGTAACCTTGTTGACGAGCCCCTTTCAATCGCTTACTTAAAAGCATTTGCTTCTGACAATGACCTTGCAAGCGGTGATACCTTTATGCCCGAAATTGCGAAAAGCACCGGCAAAAAGGTTGCCATTGTCGGTGGTGGTCCCGCCGGACTCAATGCCGCTTTTCAGCTTAGCATTGAAGGAAATGATGTAACGATTTTTGAGGCAATGCCGGAAATGGGCGGTATGCTTCGCTACGGTATTCCCGAATACCGACTTGCGCAAAAAGTTCTTGCGAAGGAAATTTTTTTAATAGAAAAATTAGGCGTAACAATGAAAAACAATGTGAGACTGGGTAAAGACATTACTCTTTCTCAGCTCAGAGCGGACTATGATGCCGTCCTCCTTGCCGTAGGTGCATGGAAGGCAAGCGGTATCGGTTGCCCCGGTGAAGACCTTGAGGGTGTTCTCAACGGAATTGATTTCCTTTGCCGTGTAAATATGGGTGAAAGACCAAACCTGGGCAAGAGTGTTGCGGTTGTGGGTGGCGGTAATACTGCCATGGATGCCTGCCGTGTTGCGGTGAGATGCGCAGCGGAAAAGGTTTATGTTATTTACCGCAGAACAAGGGAAGAAGCCCCTGCGGAAGATATTGAAATCACACAGGCGATTGAAGAGGGCGTAGAGTTCCTTTTCTTAACGAATCCCGCCGAACTTACGGGTGACGGCTGTAAAGTACAAAGAGCAAAACTTCAGATTATGGAACTTGGAGAGCCGGATGCTTCCGGCAGAAGAAGACCCGTTCCCGTTGAAGGTGAATTTAAGACAATTGAAGTTGACACGGTTATTGCCGCCATCGGTCAAAAATGCCTACCCGACGGCCTTGAAGAAATTGAGTTTACAAGGTGGGGTACAATAAAGGCGGATGAAAGTACCTTTATGACAAATCTTGAAGGCGTTTTTGCCGCAGGAGATGCCACAAATGACGGTGCCTCCATAGCCATTGATGCCATAGGAGAGGCAAACGGTGCCGCAAGGGCGATTCAGGCATATCTTTTAGGAATGCCCATGGATTTCCCCAAGCCCTATTACTCAAAAAAGGAAGTAACCGCAGAAATGCTTTCCGACAAAGAGAAGGCTCCAAGAGCGGTTATGCCCGTTAAATCCCCCGAGTCAAGAAAGCATAATTTTGATGAAATTCTTCTCGGATTTACCGATGAGCAGGCGAGGAATGAGGCAAAGCGCTGTCTTGAATGCGGTTGCCACGACTTTGCAGATTGTAAACTTATTAAATATGCTCACGGCGACAAATTAGAGCCGGAAAGATTTGCAGGGGAAAAACACGAATGCTTTGTGGAAGAAAAGCTTGTTTCCATTGAAAGAGATCAGGGCAAGTGTATTCTTTGCAACCTTTGTGTTCGTACTTGTAAAGAGAAAGTGGGTAAAGGCATTTTAGGTCTTGTGGGACGAGGCTTCAAAACCACAATTAAGCCGGAATTTAACAGTCCCGAAATTGTTGCCGGCTGTAAAGACTGCCTGCAATGCGCCAATCTCTGCCCCACCGGAGCACTGAAAATAAAATAAATAGCCAACCTTCCCTCTAACAATTTCTACTTAAATAGTACAAAAATTAGCCTCCCTTTTGAAGGGAGGTGCCGAGCATAGCGAGGCGGAAGGTAGGGTGCGTTATCAAACGCACATCTGCGAAACAATTAACCCTTTAACTACATAAAAACAACAATCCCTATGGCACAAACCATAGGGATTTTACTGCATAAACTATTTACTTTTTTCTCCTTTTAATCATCACACCGGCAAGGGTGACGGCACCCAACAAAGCAGCGCCTTTTATCACATACGGCTTTGCCTCGTCCACGGAGCTGGGAGCATACTTGTAAATGATTCTTTTAACCTCATTTTCCACTTTGTCCCCAAGCAAGTCTTTGTAGAACACAACCCTTGTTGTGTAATCTTGAGTGTTTTCGTCTATTTCAAAAATCCGCACTCCTCTGTTAAGGTCGGGGCCGTAAACATTAAAGCCCGCACCCGGCGTGTAGCCAAGGTGAATACCGTTGAGTGTTCCCGTGAAGCAGTTGTTGTGGTCGTGACCGAAATATGCTCCCTTAATGTTGCCTAAACTTACCCAATGTTCAAACTGAGGGTTTGGTTTTGAGGGGCAAGCCACACTTTCAAGCATAAACTCCCCACGGGCTTTCATTTCATCGGTAACGGTGTAGTAGCGACCTCTTTTTGTAACATTTCCCTCCAAAGCACCTTGTGCATCCTTCGTGGTTTCCTTCAAAATGTCATACATCTCACTTACGGGCACATGCTGAAAAACTATGGCGGGAACAAAATTTGCTCGGCTTGTGGAATTAAGCAAAACATTCATCTCTTCCATTGCCTGCATTTGCTCCTCATTTACGCCGTGCCCTCCGTCTGCCTGCTTACTGCAATTGTCAATAAGATAAAGGGCAAACTTGCTTTCTTCGGAGTTTTCCCCCTGAATGGGAAGACACATAACATCCGTTTTGTTAAAGCGAGCAAGGGCATATTTGTTCACACAGCAGGGTGAAGATTCATAAATATTTGTCTGAAAATCATAGTCTCCCGTTGACTTCGGCACATCATGATTACCGTAAGTAAAAGTGAATGGAACGCCCCTTTCTTCAAGGGGGGCAAGAAGATTTTTAATGGTTTTTTCAATATTCTTGTCCCTGTCTCCGATGAAAAGGGTAACACCGTAGTTTTTTATTTGGTCACCGGTAAACACCACAAGGTCCGGCTTTTCCGCATCAAGGGCGGCACCCATAAAATTAAGGGTGTCTTTGCTGGTAAACTGGGTGTCCTGAGTGTCTGCAATCTGCATAACTTTGAATTTTGAGTCCTTAAATTTCAGCATAGTTTTACTCTGTTCTTATTGATATTTCACCCGATGACAAGGTAAATATTTCACCCTCACAGTCAACAAGTAAATTAAAATCTTCATTTATTCCTACCGCTTTTCCCCGAAAAATTTTCCCGTTCAAAGCAAAGGAAACGGTTTTACCGACAATAAACAGTATGTTTGAATATTCCGTGAATATTTCTTCTCTGTTTGGCTTTTTGTTTATTTCCAAAAGAGAATTTACAACACTTAAAGACAGTTGATTTTTGTCAACCTCTTTCCCCAAAGATGAGGCAAGGGGCAACTCTGCGGGAAAATCATTTGTTGTGAGATTTATTCCTATTCCCACCGCCGTTAAACTTTCACCCTTTACGGAAAATCTTTCGCTTAAAATTCCCCCGATTTTTTTACTGTCTAAAAAAATGTCGTTGACCCATTTAATCTGTGTTTCAATGCCCGTAAGTTTTTTGATTTCTCGGCAAACGCAAACTGCAGCGGCAGGGGTAATAAAGTCAAAGTTCTCTTTTGCCCTGAAAAGCAAAGTGAAATATACTCCGGTGTCCTTTGGAGAATAAAAACTTTTTTCCCCTCTGCCTCTGCCCTTTGTTTGCTGTCTTGCGGTAACAAGGCAGGGGAGAGTCAAAGTGCCGGCATTTTCCTTCACATAGTCGTTGGTGGAGGTTATTTCGTCAAAATGTAATATCAGCATATTAAAAAATTCCCGTTACAAAAATTTCAACACCAATGAAAATCAAAATCAGACCACCCACAATTGTCGCTTTATTGGCAAATTTAGTGCCGAATTTCTTGCCTAAAATAATTGCAATATAGCAAAGAACAAAGGTAACCGCCGCAATAATCAAAGCGGCTAAAATCGCCTTAAACAAAGAGTAATTTGCTATGGTAAAGCCCACGGAAAGGGCATCTATGGAGGTGGCATAGCCCTGAATTAACAAAGCTGCAAGACCTATCCCTTTATCTTCACTGTCGCTGTTGTTTTCTTTGTTCTTAATTCCCTCAATCAGCATTTTACTCCCGATAAGAAGAAGTAAAATCAAAGCAATCCAAGGAATGAGTTTTTGAAATTTTTCAAAAAGCTGTGCAACGGTGTGAACGCAGACCCAACCCGCCATAGGCATAAGGGCTTGAAAAAGAGCAAATATCCCTGCTATAAATGCCATTCTTCCCCTTTTCATTTTCGGCTCGTGAAAGCCGTTTGCCAAAGAAACGGAAAAGGCATCCATAGCAAGGCCCACCCCCAAAAGGGAACTGTTTAAGAAAAACATAAAATCAAGTTTCATATTGTCCTCCAAAACCAAGCAAAAATATTATACACAAGAAAGGAGCATAAATCAATAATTTTATCAGTGTTTATTGCATTGTGTGTTTCATTATGCTAAAATATTTTTAAGAACAGTGAATTTAGGAGAATTAAAATGAATTACGATTTTTCTTTTGTGCCGGACAGACGAGGCACCGGCTCATACAAATGGCTGTCCACGGAAAAGGGTAAGGAATTTGAAGGTGCTTTTCCTCTATCCACCGCCGATATGGAATGGGGTACCGCCCCCGCCATTCGTGAAGCCCTTGCAAAACTTGCCTTTACAGGTATTTACGGCTACACCGTAGGTGACGATGCTTACAAAAAAGTGGTTTGTGACTATATGAAAAGACGGCACAATTGGGAAATTTCCCCTGACTGGATTGTCACAAATTACGGCGTTGTTTCCGCCCTTCATACCTGCGTGCGAGCTTATACAAAAAAGGGGGAGGGGGTTATAATTCAGCCCCCGGTTTACGGCCATTTTGACCCTGCGGTAAACTTAAACGGCAGAAAGGTTGTAAACAATAATCTTGTCATAGTCAACGGCAGGTATGAAATAAACTTTGAAGAACTTGAAAAGCAATGCAAGGACGAAAACAACAAAATGCTCATTTTCTGCTCACCCCATAATCCCGTGGGCAGAGTGTGGAGCCGTGAAGAGGTTGAAAGGGTGGTTGACATTGCCCTAAAGAACGATATCATCATAATTTCAGACGAAATTCACTTTGACATAGTTTCAAAGCCCCACACGATTTTAGCAAGCATTAGCGAAAAGGCGGCGGATATTACAGTAACCTGTACCGCACCCTCAAAAACCTTTAACATTGCAGGTCTCGGCATTGCAAACATCATTATTTCCAACCCCGCACTTCGTGAAAAGTTTACCCAAAGAGTTGCCAAGGACGGCTATGAATGTATAAACTGCTTTGCCTACCCGGCAGTTATCGCCGCCTACAGAGACTGTGATGACTGGGTGGACGAAATGAACAAAAAACTTGCGGAAAACTGGAAAATCACAAAAAGATTTTTTGCGGAAAAATTGCCCCAAGTTAAGCTTTATGACCTTGAAGGAACCTACCTTGTTTGGTTGGATGTTTCCTGTTTGGGAATTGATGACGACAAAATCGCTGAGTATTTTGCAAAAAATGCGGGGATAGTTCCCAACAGCGGTGGTTGGTTCGGCGAAAACGGCAAAGGTTTCATTCGCTTAAATATTGCAATTCCCCAAATTGTTTTGCTTGACTCCCTTAATGCAATCAAACGCCTCTTTGACGGGGCATAAAATAAGTCCTCCCGATGGGGAGGACCTTTTTCTATTTATGGTACTTAAATCCCAGTTCTTCCGCTATGGTAATGAACACCTCATAGAAGCGGGTAAATATCAGGTAAAGGGTTTTGAAAATTGCCCCCACATAGTCAAAGAATCTCTTTGTTTGGTCAAAGGGTTCCTCCACTTTAAGCTCCTTCGGAACTGAAGTTTCTCCCACCACTTTGTAGCGGAGGGTCGCCTTTGCGGAAACATGGTCGGAGTAGGTTTCGCCCCTTTCATTTTCAAAGGGCATATACTCATAGGTTAGGGGTGTAAACTCAATGCCGCCGCCGTTTTTATACATTACCCTGTCATAGGTTTCTTCCAAGGTGGGGTTCCATTCCTCTCCCTCTTCCAAAAGATGGTCTCCGCCGTTACAAAGTACTGCCCAGCAGTCTGTAAGGCCGGCATCCACCATAAGATGTTCATAGGGTTTATCAATTTCGTTCCATGCAAATTTGGTGTTAAAGTCACCTATAACCAAAGCGGCTCTGTCCTCTTCTCGAGAGTTTAACATATCCGCAACCTGTCTGTAGTTGTCGCCCCTTGCCTCAAAGGATTTTTTGTTTCTGCCCGCATCCGCATGAAGCACATAAAGGTCTATGAAAATATCCTCTTCAATTTCCACAACACAGTAAATAATTCCCTTGTTTGTAAGTCGGTCACAGGAACCGCTTAACACACCGTAGGTTTTGTCCCAAGGGGTTCTCTTTACATTGTAAATGGGGTATTTTGAAAATACATTGAGACCGTCTCCCAGGGGAATACCGCCGCTTGTAAAGGTTTTGTATTGGTAGGCAACCATACCCCTTACTAAACCGGCATTAAGGTCAAAGTCCTCTTGAGTGCCCACAATTTCGCACCCGCTTTTTTCAGACACAAGATTGCCCAGTTTTTCCATTCGAGCCTCGCCCTTTACATCCTTACTGGAAACACGGGCATCACCCAAAACCGGGAGACCTGCAACATTGTAGGTTAAAACACCGATAGTTCCTTCCCTTACCTCTTGACTGCTTGCACTTACAGCAAGGCAGGAAAAAGAGATAATCACAACAAGTAAAACAGAAATAAATCTTTTCATAACTGCGCCTCCGTTATTATTTGTAAAAATTATACACCATTTTTAGCACTTTTGCAACTTGTATTTGCTATTTATTTGTGTTATTATCAACTCGTGAAAATGTTGCCGAAAAGTGACGATTTTACACCATAATCAAAGGGGGAAATGTTTTGAAAAAGATTTTCGCTATTTTACTGTGCTTAGGGTTGTTGTTCACCCTTTTCGGTTGCAACTTAAAGGATGATAATTCCGAAGAAACCGATGTGAGTACCACAAAACCCATAGAGAATGCCACTGCGATTTATGAAAACTTTCTGAACGGAACGGGTGTGGTTTATGCAAACAAAATCGGATATGCAGTTGCCAACTACGAAACGGAAGAAACCTTTGACTATTTCTTAAAGGGTCAGGGCTATGACCTTGCGGGCTTCATTGAAAGAAGTATGGAAATGGAAGAAATTGAATCCGCCGCCTCAAATGTTGAAAGTTTACAGTTTGCCTACATTGACTGCGGCGCGGACGGCACTCCCGAACTTCTTTTGAAGGTAACTTTTCAAGATGAAATGACACCGATTTATGAGTATGTCATTAAAGAAATAAACTCAAAACTTGAGATTTGCTACAGAACACAGACTCATCATAGATATCAAGAAAACATTGTGAATAAATACGGTCTTATTTCAAGTGGCGGCTCCTCGGGTGCAGCCGTGAATATTGAAAGTACCCATTTGATTGACAAAAACGGTGATTTTCAGTTTATTTGTCAGGGCGATTTTTACTATGACTTTGGAAAAGGAGCCACTTTTAACCCGATTTTCACCCATGTTCTTGAAAATTATGAAGACAAAATCACAACAGAAATGTGCCTTTGCGTTTACAGTTTTGAGGAATATAAAGAAGATTCAGCACAAGAGTATAACAGTAAACTCCTTTACTCATCAGAAGATGCAGACATAAAACTTGTGGAAGAAATTTTCGGTAAGGCAAACTTAAAGTACAACACAAAAGAGGAAATTGATGCCCAAGTTAATTCCCGTTTAATGTCATTTGGTCTCACTCAAGAAATGATTTCAAGCAGAAATGACTTTGAGTACAAAGAAGTGAAAAATGAAATCGTTGATTCCTTCAAAAGCGGCGGACCGAGTATAACCGTTTCCAATGTGCAGGAGTTTGTAAATACCCTTGCCGACAGAGCGAATATCTCAATGTCACCCGGGGAATATGTTATCTCGGACTGGATTAAAAATAATCTTGATAAAATTCCCGAATTCGGTACCCTTGAAGATGAGCATGAGCCGGGCGTTTACAGGGTAGGGGAAAGTGAAGGGGAATATTCTCTCTTTATTTTCGGCTATGACGGTTTAACAATCACAAGTGAAGACTCCTATTCACCCGCACAGTTTATTTCCAAAAACCAAAAAGATGGTGTTATCACCTTTGTTGAGTGTAACAATCTGACTGTAAATCAAGTTTCATTCGCTTTCACGCAGGGCTATTTCTATTCCGCAAGTGCCCTTAACCTTTTCGGCTGTGAAAATGTTAAACTTAACGACTGCGAATTTTCCAAGGGCTACACGGGGCTTTACATTAACGGCTGCGGAACGGTTAACGCAAATAAATGTACAATTCAGGACAATGTCCAAGCGGTTGATATTGATTTTTCAAGTACCTTTGTACAGTTAAAAGAGTGTAAAATTTCAGCGGCAGGCCGTGAAGGAAAAGAAGATCCGGTAATCAGAGTTATGGACACCCCGGTCTTGTTTGAGGGCTGTACCTTTATTAAAATTGACGGCAATTTGCTTTGGATGAATCCAAATTCAAATGTTACATTTGATAAAAGTTGTACCTTTGACGAGGACAGCGCAAACGCTCTTGACGCTTACAGCGCAGAGGGTAAACTTGTAAGAGAATAAAACAAAAAAATCACGAGGGCGTAAGCTCTCGTGTTTTTTTATGCCATATTTTTATTTTGTGGGAATAAGTTTTTCTTTACCGCCCATATAAGGTCTTAAAACTTCGGGAATGTTAACTCTGCCGTCTTCGGTTAAGTTCTTTTCAAGGAGGGCAATGAGCATTCTCGGGGGAGCAACCACCGTGTTATTAAGGGTATGGGCAAAGTAGTTGCCGTCCTTACCGTTTATTCTTATTTTAAGTCTGCGTGCTTGTGCGTCTCCTAAATTGGAACAGGAACCCACTTCAAAATACTTCTGCTGTCTCGGACTCCATGCCTCCACATCAAAGGATTTTACTTTAAGGTCTGCAAGGTCACCTGAACAGCACTCAAGGGTTCTCACGGGAATATCAAGGGAGCGGAAAAGGTCAACCGTGTTTTGCCATAACTTATCAAACCACATGGGGCTGTCCTCCGGCTTACAAATAACTATCATTTCCTGCTTTTCAAACTGGTGAATCCTGTAAACTCCTCTTTCCTCTATACCGTGGGCACCCTTCTCTTTTCTGAAACAGGGGGAATAACTTGTAAGGGTATGGGGCAGAGTTGACTCGTCAACAATTGTGTCAATATATTTGCCTATCATGGAGTGTTCGCTTGTGCCTATGAGATAAAGGTCTTCACCCTCGATTTTATACATCATGGCGTCCATTTCCGCAAAACTCATAACACCGGTAACAACATTTGACCTAATCATAAAGGGGGGAATACAGTAGGTAAAGCCCCTGTCAATCATAAAATCC
>CAYFRJ010000021.1:0-27262 GCA_964345625.1 uncultured Clostridium sp.
CCCCTACACAGGGAGGCTAATTTATTGTCCTAAACAACTTAAACCTAACCCCTAATTTCTAAACTCTAAAGCGAAGCGTCCTAACCCCTACTTCCCATCCTCTTTTTCTTCTAATTCTTCTTCAAAGTCATTTTTCTCGCCGTAAATTTTAATGTCTGTTCTTGCCTTGCTCTCATCCGGCTTATCCCTTATTATTTCCAGAATTTCCTTATACTTATTTATGTTTATGCCGGCAAACCTTTTTCTGAACTTAGAAAGCGGGGAGTTTTCTTCATTCATACGGTAAATAGCTTCCCGAACCTTCTCATTGTTTTTAATTGTATCCGCAACATCATTGAGTGTGGCTTCCGTAGAGTCAATAAAGTTTTGACTTTCTTTAAGCGCCCTGTTGAGGGTGTTTTTAAGGTGAGCAACGGAGTTTTTAAGGTCCGCAACGGTGGTTGCAATGTCAAAAAGGAAAATGCTGTAAATAATAAAACTTGTTATGTGTAGCGCCCTGGGGGAAATAATATCCATAACATCGGAAACAAAGGGGTGAACATATTTAATCAAAAGAGCCGAAGACAAGCCCATGAGCAAAAGCCCGTTTAGGTAAACCCTGCCCTTTATGTTAAATCTCCTTGTGGAGTAGTCCCACCACATTGCGCGAAAAACCTTTTCAAGCACAAAATGAACCGTATATTCCAGAATACCGCATATAAAAAATCCCGCAAAAAACAGAATAAAGAAATTGTCCGTTCTCCCCTGAAGCAAAACTATCAAAATTAAAGCCCCCGCTCCGTAAATGGGACAAATGGGGCCGAAAAGAAAGCCCCTTTTAACCGCCTTTTTTTCTCTGACCACATGAATTAAAGTTTCAGCAATCCACCCCATCACGCTGTAAAGAATAAAAGACAGGAACATTTTATTAATCATTCCGAGAGTAAAAAATGAAAAGAATTTATCAAGCATTATTATCAATCCTTCTGTTAATTTCATCGTAAATTTTGCGATAATCATCGGTTCTTCCGGTGATTTCCCAAGTAGTGCAATATTTGTCAAAAAAAGTCAGCAAAAAAGCCCCATAGCTGTTGGGAAATTTTCCCAAAGGGAACATATGCCTGTATATCATTTCCCTTTGCATATCCGTCAGTTTAAGAAGCCCAAGTTTTTCAATGTTTTTAACCGCTTCTTTAGGGTGATAAAAAGCGTGGTATTCATCGTGCTTGTCCGTGTACCAATTATAAAGATAAAGGTCGTGAAGCAGAGAAGCCCTGGTAATTTCAGCGGCTTTTTCCGACTCCATTTTCTTACCCACACAGTAATTATAGACCCTCAAAGCCACATGGACACTGTGAAAGTGGGTGCTTATGGGCCCGTGGTGGTTATATTGCTTCATACTTTTAACCGGCTCACTTTTCAGCAAATCCCCGACAGTGTCTATAAACCCGTTTATAATTGTCTCGTTTTTAATCATATCATAACCAACTTTTTGCAAAAAAATACACATATAAAATATCATAAAATAAGCGCTATTTCAAGAGAATTTGCAATATTGCATTTTAAATTACAATACTTTTACATTTTAGAAAAATAACAGAAACAAAAAGCATCGACTGCTGTCGATGCTCTCTTTGGTCGGAGTGGCGGGACTTGAACCCACGGCCTTTTGGTCCCGAACCAAACGCGCTACCATCTGCGCTACACCCCGAAATATTGCTTTTGCCATTATACACTTTACTTCCTGCTTTGTCAAGAAAAAGCCGACTCAAATTTGAATCGGCTTTTATTCTCTTATGTCATTTTTTCCTGCTTAACTTTTTTGTCAATTACATGTCTTGAGGCAAGTTCGTCATAAATATCTTTCGTGGAAATTCCCATTTCAATCATCAAAACCATAATGTGATAAGTAAGGTCTGCAATTTCATAGATTGTTTCTTTTTTATCGTCGGATTTTGCCGCAATGATAACCTCGGTGGTTTCTTCACCGACTTTTTTGAGGATTTTATCAAGACCCTTTTCAAAAAGGTAGGTGGTGTATGAACCCTCTTTTTTCTCCTCTTTTCTGCCCTGAATCAAGGTCATTAAGGAGTCAAGGGAAAAGCCGTGGTTTTCGTCACTTTCCCAAAGCAGGTTTTCAAAACAGCTCTCCGTTTTAAGGTGACAGGCGGGCCCATCGGGAAGAACCTCAATAATTAAAGCGTCTTTGTCGCAGTCGGCGGTAATTGAAACAATGTGCTGGTAGTTTCCGCTGGTTTCTCCTTTAAGCCAAAGTTTTTGCCTTGAACGGCTCCAAAAACAGGTAAGCTCCTTTTCCATTGAAATTTTTAAAGATTCCTCATTCATATAAGCCAAGGTGAGTACCTTTTTTGTGTTTGCGTTTATCACAATGGCGGGAATAAGTCCCTTGTCATCAAATTTAAGTTCATTTATGTTAATCATAATTCTCTCCTATATTCTGACGGGAATGTCGTTTTCTTTAAGCACTTTTTTAAGTTCCCTAATGTTTACCTCGCCAAAGTGGAAAATTGAAGCCGCAAGACCCGCATCCACACCGGGAATGGTTTTGAAAAGTTTTACGAAGTCATCAATACAGCCGGCACCTCCGGAGGCGATAACGGGAACACTCACCGCATTACACACTGCATCAAGCATTTCAAGGTCAAAGCCCTTTTTCACACCGTCTGTGTCAATGGAGTTAAGCACAACCTCACCTGCACCGTTTTCAACACAGCGGCGAATCCACTCAACGGCTTCCATACCCGTGTTTTCTCTGCCACCCTTGGCAAATACTCTGAAAACGCCGTCAACTCTTTTAACATCCGCAGAAAGTACAACACATTGGTTGCCGTAAAGCTTTGCCGCTTGGTAAACCAAATCCGGATTTTTTATGGCTCCTGAATTTACGCTCACTTTGTCGGCGCCGCATTTAAGCACCCTGTCAAAGTCCTCAACGGTACTGATTCCTCCACCCACCGTGAGGGGAATGAACACCTTTTTAGCCGTTTCAATAAGAATGTCGGTAAAAAGTTTTCTGCCCTCACTTGAAGCGGTAATGTCATAAAATACAAGCTCGTCCGCACCGCTGTTTGTGTAAAACTCCGCAAGTTCAACGGGACTTGAAACATCACTGAGCCCTTCAAATTTAACACCTTTAACCACTCTGCCGTCTTTAACATCAAGGCAGGGTATTATTCTTTTTGTTATCATTTTGCCACCTCTATCGCTTTTTTAAGGTCTATGGCGCCTGTATAGTACGCCTTGCCTATAATTGCACCGTAAATTTTCATTTTTGCAAGTTCTTCCACATCTCGCATACTGCTCACTCCGCCGGATGCTATTATTTGCATAGAATATCTTTCGCTTAACTCTTTGTAAAGTTCAAGGTTTGTGCCTTTCATGGCTCCGTCCCTTGAAATGTCGGTACAAATTAGAGTAGTTACCCCGATTTGTTGCATTTTTTCGCAAAACTCAAAGGCGGTGTAGTCACTTTTTTCCGTCCAGCCCTTAATCGCCACAAAACCGTCTTTAATGTCAACTCCCACAGCAACCTTTTCTTTATATTTGTCAACGGCTTTAAGGAGAAATTCGTTGTCATTTACTGCGGCAGTACCTAAAATTACTCTGTCTATACCTGCCTCAATATACTTTTCAATTACTTCCATTGAACGAATTCCGCCACCGATTTCAGAAAAAAGGTCGGCACTTTTTATAATTGACTTAACCGTTTCAATGTTTGGGGTTTCACCGCTTTTTGCCCCTTCAAGGTCAACAATGTGAATACACTGCGCCCCCTTGGAATAAAAGTCAACGGCAATTTCACTTGGGTTTTCGCTATATACGGTCATCTGCCGGTAGTCACCTTTATACAGACGAACCGCCTTACCTTCATATAAATCTATTGCGGGAAAAATCAGCATATTTCTTACTCCGTTTCACAGAAAGCTTTTAGAATTTTAAGACCCGTTTCTCCGCTTTTTTCGGGGTGAAACTGACAGCCGTAAATATTTTTGTTTGAAACTATTGCGGTAAGGGGAGCGCCGTAGTCCGTAGCGGCAACAGTGTTTTCTTCACAGTTTGCTGCATAATAAGAGTGAACAAAATACACGAAATTCCCCTCGTTAATATACTTTAAAAGTGGGTTTTCTTTCTGCTTAAATTCAAGGCGATTCCACCCGATATGGGGGATTTTATAGCCCTTTGGAATTACATCGGAAATGGGTTTAACCTCACCTTTAATAAGTCCCAATCCTTTATGCTCACCGTACTCAAAGTCTTTGTCAAAAAGAAGGTGCATACCAAGACAAATGCCTAAAATCGCTTTGCCTTTTTTCGCCTGCTCTTTAACTAAAATGTCCATTTTACTTTCGTGAAGTTTTTTAGCCGCATCTTCAAAGGCGCCCACACCGGGTAAAATTATTTTTTCCGCCTTGTCAATTACCTCTTTGTCATTGGTGATAACGGTTTCAACACCTATGGCATCAAAGGAACAGGAAAGGGAAAAGAGATTGCCCACGCCATAATTTATTATGGCAATCATCCGATTACCCCTTTCGTTGAGGGAATTTCGTTCGCAAATTCCTCGTCAATTTTAACCGCTTCTTTCAGCGCCCTTGCCACCGCTTTGAATGCCCCTTCGGCTATGTGGTGTGAATTTTTTCCGTCAAGCTGTTTAATGTGCAGAGCAACGGGGAAATTTCTTGTGAATGCCAAGAAAAACTCCTCCACAAGTTCGCTGTCAAAGTCACCGATTTTTTCACTTGGAATTTCAAGACCGTAGTTAAGACAGCTTCTGCCTGAAATGTCAACGGCCGCAAGAACAAGTGCCTCGTCCATGGGTAAAAGCATACTGCCGTAACGGATTATTCCCTTTTTGTCACCAAGTGCCTTTTCAAAGGCGGTGCCCAGACAAATTCCCACATCCTCAGCGGTGTGGTGAAAGTCAACCTGAGTGTCACCCTTGCAGGTAATTTCAAGGTCAAATCTGCCGTGTCTTGCAAAAAGGGTGAGCATGTGCTCTAAAAATCCGCAGCCAAGCTGAATTTTACTTTCCCCCTTGCCGTCAAGGTTTAGTGAAAGTGAAATATTTGTTTCATTTGTTTTTCTGTCAACAGTAGCAAGTCTCATTTTACTATCTCCTTTAATGCATCTATGAGAGCACACATTTGCTCTTTAGTGCCTATTGTAATGCGAATATGTCGGTCAATTTTTTCTTTACCGAAGTAACGAACAAGAATTCCCTTTTCTTTAAGTTTTAAGTAAATCTCTTTTCCGCCACACTCGGGGTGCTTTGCAAAAATGAAATTCGTTTTAGAATCTGTCATTTCAAAGCCCAGTCTTTTAAGTTCGGTTACAGTAAATTCCCTGTTTTTTATTATGGTTTGACAGTTAGCTTTTGTATAGTCTTCATCTTCCAAAGCTCCCACTCCTGCCGCCATTGTCATAGAGTTCACATTGTAGGGGTTTGTGGAATATTTAATGGTGTTAAGGTCAGCAATAATTTTTTCGTTTCCAATGCCCATTCCCAAACGGGCACCCGCCATTGAGCGAGATTTTGAAAAGGTCTGTGTCACTAAAAGATTGTCATATTCATTTATGAGTGAAACACAGCTCTCTGCTCCGAAATCCACATAGGCCTCATCAATTACCACCACATTGTTTGGGTTAGACTCAAGAATTCTCTTTATGTCATTTAAGTCTATGGCAATTCCCGTGGGAGCGTTGGGGTTTGCAATAAAAATCGTTTTATTTATGCCTATGTAGTCATTCACATCTAATGTGAAATCGTCTTTCAAAGGAATTGTTTCATAGGGCACACCGTTAAGCTGAGCAAACACCGGGTAAAATCCGTAGGTAATGTCCGCAAATGCCGCCGGAGTTTCCTTGTCACAAAAGGCAATGAATGCGAAGTTTAAAATCTCATCCGAGCCGTTTGTCATAAGAATATTTTCTTTTTTTACCCCGAAATGCTCCGCCACCTTCTGAACTAAAAGTGTGCATTCCGGGTCGGAATAAAGCTGTAAATTCTTTGCCGCCTCCCGTGCCTTCTCAATTGCCTTAATTGAGGGAGGGAAGGGGGATTCGTTTGTGTTAAGTTTTATATATTTCATATCCTTTGGCTGTTCACCGGGGGTGTAGGGAGCCAAGGAAGAGAACTTACCGCTTAAAAATCTGCTCATTATTTATCATCATCCTCAAATCTCACGGTAACACTTTTTGCGTGGGCGGTCAAACCCTCTTTTTCGGCAAAAAATGCCACATCATCGGCAACTTTTTCAAGTGCATTTGCCGTGTAGTAGGTATATTGTGTCTTTTTCACAAAATCATCAACGGAAAGGGGACTTGAAAATTTTGCTGTACCGCTTGTGGGCAGTGTATGGTTAGGCCCCGCAAAGTAGTCGCCCAATGCCTCGGGACAGTTTCTGCCCATAAATATTGAACCCGCATGGCGAATTCTGTCAAGATAATCAAAGGGATTGTCAAGGCAAAGTTCTAAGTGTTCCGGAGCAATTTCGTTTGCAATTTCAATAACCGACTCAATATCGTATGCCACTATAATTTTACCGTTTTTGTCAATGGATTCCCTTGCAATTTCACTTCTCTCAAGAAGGGGAATTTGTCTTTCAAGTTCGGCACTCACTTTATTTGCGAGTTCTGTACTGTCAGTAACTAAAACAGCACTTGCCATTTTGTCGTGTTCAGCTTGGGAAAGAAGGTCTGCGGCAATATGCTTCGGGTTACTCTTTGAGTCTGCAATAATAAGAATTTCGCTGGGCCCTGCAATCATATCAATGGAAACAACACCGAAAACCTGCTTTTTCGCCTCTGCCACATAGGCATTACCGGGTCCCACTATTTTGTCAACTTTGGGAATACTTTCCGTACCGTAGGCAAGGGCGGCTATTGCTTGAGCGCCTCCCACCTTGAAGATTTTATCAATGCCCACTATCTTTGCCGCTGCAAGAATTACCGGATTTATTTTTCCCTCTTTGTTTGGGGGAGAAACCATAATAACCTGTTTAACCCCTGCCAGTTTTGCGGGAATTGCATCCATTAAAACCGTTGAAGGGTAGGCGGCTGTGCCACCGGGAACATAAAGTCCGGCTTTGTCAACGGGTATAATCTTTTGACCTGTAACTATGCCCGGCTCTTCGCTTATTATAAAACTTGTTCTTATTTGCTTTTTATGAAAGGCACGAATGTTCTTTGCCGCTTTTTCAAGAATTTCAAGAAATCTCGGCTCAACGCTGTTAACTGCCTCTTCTATTTCTTCCCTGCTTACTAAAAGGGAATCAAGGTCTGCACCGTCAAACTTTTTGCAGTAATCAAAAACCGCCTTGTCGCCGTTTTCACGAACATTGGTAATAATTTCACTGACAGTATCGGCAACATTTATACCGCTTTCTCCACGGCAAAAAATCTCTTCCGGAGAAACTTCATTTACATTTAAGATTTTAATCATTTCGCCACCGCCTTTTCCGACAGGGATTTCACAAGTCTTTCTATTGCTTCGCTTTTAAATCTGTAATTTGCTTTATTGGCAATAAGTCTTGCGCTGATGGGCACAATGGTTTCAATAACCTCAAGGTCATTTTCTTTAAGTGTCGTGCCCGTTTCAACTATGTCAACAATAACATCACTTAACCCTAAAATAGGTGCGATTTCAATTGAGCCGTTAAGGTGAATTATATCAATTTCCCTGCCTATTGACTTATAGTAGTTTTGTGCGATATTGGAAAATTTTGTTGCCACTTTCAGGGTTTTTTTTGGGTCATCTCTGAAACTGCGAGGGGCTGCAACCGCCATTCTGCACTTACCGGTATCTAAATCGTAAAGTTCAAAAACATCCGGCTCGTACTCGAGCAAAATGTCCTTGCCCACCACACCTATATCCGCCGCACCTCTTTCAACATAAATGGCAACATCACTGGGCTTTACCCAGAAATAGCGAACTTTATTATCTTCATCTTCAAATATCAGTTTTCTTCCGCCCTCTTTAATTGCAGGGCAACCGAAACCGGCTTCTTCAAATTTGGCGTAAATTTTTTCACCCAGTCTGCCCTTCGGCAGAGCAATATTAAGCATTTCCATTAAACTCCGCCTCCTTTGGAAAGGTTAATTTTTTCTCTGTATCTCAGTTTGTCGGGGATTTCCCGCAAAGCACATGCGGTGATACCTTGAGAGGTTAGTTCTTCAATTTTTTCGTTAAGTTCTTTAAGTGAAGTAGCATCGTCATAGACTAAAACCGTGTCAATATCATACTCGCTTGGAGTGTCAGTTAATCTTTCCAGCGAATCAAGGTAAACCGCAAAGCCGATTGCCCTTGCATTTTGCCCCATTTTTTTCATAAGCTTGTCATATTGACCGCCGCTGAGAACACCCTCGGGTACTCCGCTGATGTAACCCTTAAAAATAATTCCGTTGTAGTAGTTAATATCACCCACATAGGAAAAGTCAATTTCAAAAATTTCAAGAAGCTTTTCGTCTATGCACTCTAAAATCTGTTCAAGTTTTGCGATTTCTTCACATTCCGGCAATATTGCCTTTAATTCCTTAATAACCCTGTCGGGGGTACCGTGAAGAGCCACAAGCTTTGAAAGAATTTCAGCATTTTCGGGGGAAATATTTTCCTTTTCGCAAAGGGCAGTCAGTTCATGTAAATTCTTTTCTCCGATAAGTCTTAAAAGTTCCTTCTTTGTATTTGGAGAGCAGTTGGTTTTATCAATGGCAAAGGAAAGAATTTCAAGGTCGGAAATGTTGAGAACACAGTTAGATGAAATAAGCATTAAACTCTTCGCCGCCAAAATTAAACTTTCACAAATTAAAAAGTCATCAACGGCACCGAGACATTCGAGCCCCACCTGCATTATTTCTTTGAAGCCACCGCTTTTTGAAGCACGGTAGACATTTTCATTATAATATACCTTATTTACACGGTTGTGATTTGCCTTTGTGTTCTTAATAATTGAAAGAGTCACATCCGGCTTTAATGCCATAAGCTTTCCGTTAGTGTCATTAAAGGTTATAATGTTTTCACTTACAAGAAAGTCCTTATTTCTCACATAAAGGTCATACTCTTCAAATTTTATCATCTTATATTGGGAATATCCTCTGGATTCGTAAAGTTCACGAAGGGCAAATATGATTTGCTCGTCATTTCTCATAGATTTATTTTTCATCCTTCTTCAACCTCTCAATCGCCGATTTATAACCGCCTGTTCCGTAGTTTACACACCTGCTGACACGGGAAATTGTGGCGGTGCTGATGCCCACCTTTTCCGCAATATCAAGGTAGTTTTCACCCTCATACAAAAGGATAGCCGCCTCAAGTCGCTGAGACATATCACGAAGCTCCTTAACAGTACAAAGGTCCTCAAAAAACTTATAGCACTCGTCCAAAGAATCAAGCCCCATTATGGCCTCAAAAAGGCGATCTATAGAGTCAGATTTCAAATTCATTTTACTTTCCTCCAAAATATAAAATTGACCTTACCGTGTAACATGGTAGCATATTAGCACATTAGCACAGTAAAGTCAACCTTTTTATGATTTTATTTAATTTAACGGCAAATCAGGCAAAAACCCTTGCTTTATTCCCCTTAGTTTGCCACTTCTTCTTGGGTTTCTGCTTCAGGTTCAGTCTCGGACTCGGTTTCGCTGTCCTCAGCCTTTTTCTCTCCGGAAAGAAGATAGTCCATAGCTTCAATATATCCTTCAAAGCCTTTGCCGATAATCGTCTTTTCGGCATAAAGAGAAATGTAAGAAAATTGACGGAAATCCTCCCTTTCATTGATGTCCGAAATATGAACTTCAACGGTGGGAATTTCAACTGCTCTGAGGGCATCAAGAATTGCAATACTTGTGTGAGTGAATGCGGCAGCATTGATAATAATACCGTTAAACCTGCCTGCTACCTCCTGAATTTTATCAACAATCGCACCTTCATGGTTTGACTGATAGATTTCAAGTTCAATATTGTTCATATAGGCATGGTCTTTAATATTTCTGTTTTGGTTTTCATAACTCTCCGAGCCGTAAATCTCCGGTTCACGAGTACCTATTAAATTGATATTAGGGCCGTTGATAATAATAATTCTCATTTTTAAACCTCACTCATAATTTATTTTATTCAGATTTGATCTGAAATTTTAACTAATCTGTAATCATTTCGTGTTGAATATCCCTTTGCTATATGATAGAATGAGAAAAGGGGGAGAGACAAATGAAAAACGGATTTTTCGCAATGATATCACGAATGAAATATATTAACCGCTGGGCACTGATGAGAAATGAGCACAGTGAAAATTTAGCCGAACATTCCTTTGAAGTGGCGGTTATAGCCCATGCCCTCACGGTTATCGGTAACAAAAGACTGGGTAAAAATTTAGACAGCGAAAGGGCTGCTTTTTTAGGTCTCTATCATGATGCACCGGAAACCTTAACCGGAGATTTGCCCACACCCGTAAAGTATTATAACGATGAGGTGCGTGAGGCTTACAGAACCATTGAGGACATTGCCTGTGACAGTTTGGTTGATATGTTGCCGGAAGATTTTAAGGACATTTTTACTCCCGCATTCCGTCCCGACGAAAAGGATGCAGAACTTTTTAGGTATGTTAAAGCGGCGGATAAAATCAGTGCTTTAATCAAATGCCTTGAAGAAAAGAAAGCGGGAAACAGCGAGTTTACCTTTGCTGCACAGGGTGCATTGAAAGCCGTTGAAAAGCTGAATCTGGAGGAGGCAGACATCTTTGTTAAAGAGTTTTTACCCTCCTACGAGTTAACTCTTGATGAACTTAAAATGTAGGTTTCGTTCATTATACCTTATTTGAAAATTTTAATCAACAAATATTTTTATATTTAGAGGGGATGGCTATGAATAAGACTATTTTGCGAGCGATATGCGGCATTTTGATTACCGCAACAGGACTCGGTTTATTTTCCGCTTGCACAAAACCGCCTATTCTGGAGAAAGAAACAACAACTCAAGAGATGTTTACCCTTCCCGAGCCGGATTACACAAAATGGAAGAGTGTGTATGAGGAGTATTTGCTGTCAATTATTGACGGGGGAGAAAAACTGGTTGGCTATGAGTACGATGTTGATGCTTGCAGGTTCGGTTTGGCAGACCTTGACGGAGACGAGGTTTTTGAACTTCTTATTTCGGAGGGAGAGAGCCCTGCCTCACGGGTAAATGTTTACGGCTACGACGGTTATGAAATTCGTTTCGCCGGCGGTGTGGGAATAAACGGAGAAATACAATACATTGAGGGTAAGTCCGCAATATTTGTTGAGGATGAAACGGAAAAGCAAATATCTTACACCCTTTACACCTACTCAGACTGTACTTTGACGGAAAACTGGTCTGCGGCAAAACTTTTTGACGAAAACAACGGTGGAGAAAACATATACTACTGTGGTAATGACGAAGTGGACGAAGAAACATATAATGCACAGTTAGAGCAGTATTTACCCAAAGAAACAAAAAAATTCGGCCGTGACGGTTGCAAACTTACAAGGGCAAATGCCGTCAGCGTTATTGAAACGGGGCAGGCAACCGACATACAGGGAGACAGCGACTGGAAGGAAGAGTACAAAGCAGTTCTGCTGAATCTCATAAAAGAAAAAGAAGAATTGAGTACTTATGCATTTTTCTCCCTTGCTTATATTGACAGTGACACTGTTCCCGAGCTTATTTTTTCCCTTGGAGATTTTCATTCCTCTTTGGCTGAAATTTACACAATAGTAAACGGCAAAGCGGAAAAGGCAGGGGAGGCGGGCTCTAACGGACAGATTGCTTATGTTGAAAAACAGGGCAAAATTTTCGGCAGTTACAACAGTGCCGGCATAAAAAAAGACACGGTTTATCTGCTCAAAGACGGCAAAATGGAAGTTGTTTTCAGTTGCTCTCACACCTCTATTCCGGAAATAGAAGGGGATGACACGGAAATAATTAAAGAGGAATACTTCGTTAACGAAGAGAAAGTTAAAAAAGAGAAATACGAAGAAGAGTATGAAAACAACATCATTTTAGAAGGCACAAAAACAAATCCCAATAGCGAAGAAACAGACGAGGGCTTCTACAAACTCTCGGCGGAAAATGTAAATAAAGTCTTTGCAAAGGACTAAAAAAATCACCGACCAATCGGTCGGTGATTTTTAATTATCTATTTACATTCACGGTGAAAGTATAGGTTTTGCCCCTTTCAACAGTAACGGGTTTGTCGGTACACATACCCGTATATCCGTTTTGTTTTGCTATGTCCACGGCTTTTACTCTATCAAATTTTTCCCCGTGTTCTAACTGAACGGGGATTGTTTTTTCAAGTTCGGTGCCTTTGTAAACCAAAACATTAACGGTTGCCAAGTTACTTACTGTTGTGCTTTCCGTTGTGCTCTCTGTTGTGCTTTCTGTGGTTGGTTTTGTAGTGGTGGTTCCCTTGACCCAGAGAGCATTGAGAGTAATTTGCTTTCTTGGCGTGATGGTATCTCCCGGCTGATAGATAGCGCCGTCATCACTTGATTTCCAACCGGTAAAGGTATAGCCTGTTCTGGTGGGACTCTTTGCGGGAATGGTGTATGTAACTTGATTTTGCTGTCTCGGGAAGGAACCATTTCCGCCGTTGAGTTTGTAAAGTACCATATAGGTCTTTCCCGGTGCCGTTGTTGCACTTGGTTCTGTATCCTCTACCGAGGAATCTGTACTTTCCGTTTTCTTTGTGGTGGTTGTAGTTGTGGTTTTTGTGCTTTCTTTTTTTGTTGTTGCACTTGTTTCAAAAACCTCTGTTGTAAATGTGGGCATATTGGATGTGGGGACTGTAACTTGATTTGTGGGCATATAGGTTGTGTCGGGTACAACAACAGTACTGCCGTTTTCGTCGGTGGGCTGTGTTATATCGGTTTCGCTGACATCGGAAGAAGAAAATTGGTCACTTGTGCTTTCATCAAAACTGAAGTCGTAGAAATCTGTGGTTGTACTTTCCTCTGTGGTGGTTTCCCTTGCCTCAAGTCTTGCGGGAATAACCTTTATAGCAACCGCCGCAACCGCCGCAAGAATGAAAATTGCAGCAAAAAGAACAATTTTCTTTACAAGACTCAAGTGGGAAATGGAATCCGAGTCGGTGTCGAGCACAAGGTCTGTAATGTCCTCGTCTGCTTCTGCTTCTTCCTCACCGGGTTCTTCTTCCTTTATCTCTTCTTCAGGTTCATTTTGTGCAATTGTTTCGGCATAGTCTATACTTTTCGGCTCTGACAATACACTTGAAGCCACACTTGAGGCCATAATTGCCGAGAAAATTCCTTCTGCACTTCCGCTTTTTTCAAAACTTTCACCCACGGCAAAGGAATTGTTTTCAACTGCCCAAACCGCAAATGAAAGAACATCTCCGTCAAATGTTGTACCCGTAAGACGCTCATGGGTTGTAACACCCTTTTCAATTCCTCTAACCCCTTGATTAAGTCTCGAGGTAATTACATTTTCGGGAACGGAAAATGCCTCCGAAATATCAAAAACAGAAACTTTAAGAAAATAGAAGAGAAGAAAAACGGCCCTCTTGTCATCACTGAGGTTGTCAATTGTTTTTAAGATTTTCTTGCGAAAAGACTCATCTTCTTCTGTTTCTCCAAAGGCAAAATCCGGGTCTGCTTCTCTCACCTGTCCAAGAATTTCATCCCCGTCATCTCCAAAGAGAGAGGGGTCATTTTGAAGAAGAAATTCTGCGGTTTTTTGTGCAAGAATTTTATTAAACCATTGGTCAAAAGCCTCAGCAATCTCAACTTCGTTAATTTTTTCAAGAACGGTTGAGTAAACATTTTGAAGAATATCCTGTGAGAAAAAATCGTTATTTGTAATTTTTAATGCGGTGTAGTACGCCCTTTGGCTTGTAACTCTGTAAAGCTCCGCAAAGGCGTTGGCATCTGCATTTTTTACGCCATCAATAACGGAAACGATATCAAAATTTTCTTTGTTCATAGCCATCCTCCATGAGACAATTAAAAATTTACCTACTAATCCATTTTATTACGGGAATAATAGCACAATATCCCTTATATTTCAATAAGAGTGCCTAATATTTAACTATATTGTAATATGTTTGTAATAAAAAGAACCGCAGAAAACTGCGGTTCAAGTTCTTTATTCTTCGGTTGATTCTGTGTTTTCTTCGTTGTCATTGCCGTTTGCCATTGCCGCAATCTTTTCCTTTCTGCGAAAGTCAAGGTCAGTCAGCATATCCTCACGGAATTTTCCGTGAACATTAAAGAGCATCATAGCAAAGCCGTAGCCGAATCTTGCCACTGCAGGGGCAAGACAGAAAATTGCCCAAAGACCTCTTAACACCGAAGGATCAGTCTGCGGAATAAGATTACCAAACTGGTCCTTGAGAGGAGTGTAGCGAATAAGTTCAATTACAAGACCTGTCATAGCACCTACAGCAGTACCTGAAAGCTTTGTCATATAGCCCTCAACCGCATTTATAATGCCTTCATTGCGAACACCTGTTTTCCACTCAAGGTAGTCATAAACATCACCCTTGAGTACTTGACCGCAAACACCTAAAAGGCAGTTGGGAAGACCGCAGACTGTAAGCATTGCGGTAAGCCAGATAAAATTAACAACATTGAAGTCTTTTCCAAAGGGAGTGTAGCCCACTATGTAAAGTGTTGAGTAAGCAATACCGGCGAAGATTCCTCCGAAAATGGCACAGTTTCTTGCACCAAATTTTCTTATTAGTTTCGGAGCCAGAGGGGTGACAATATAGTTGGGAATACCTGTGAAAAGACCTGCTATAGTACCGTTTGTGAGTCTGCCGGTACAGTTGAGCCAGAAAAGGGACTCGTTTGCACCGCCGATACTCTTAATGTTTGCAAGGAATGAGCCCAAAATGAGAACAAAAAGAGGACGGTTTGTAAGGCAGTACTTAATACTTTGCCAAATGGAAATATTTTCCATATCTTCTTTTGTGGCGACGGGAACTCTTTCACGAATATTTCTGAATGCAAATATCGCACAAATAACCAAAAGTCCCACAAAGAATACGGCAAAGCCAAAGTAAATACGCTCCTGTGAAACATTGATAAGTTTCGGTAAAAAGTCAACGGTAACGGGTACCATTGAGGGAATCCATACACCGAAAAGTTCAACAAATTTTTGCGTGGTTATCAAAGTGTTTCGCTCATCCGGGTTGGGGGTAATGTTATAGAGCAATATCTGCCACGCATTAAAGTAAGACATACCTATGCTGTTTAGAACACTGATTACGATTGCATAGAGAGGTCTTAAACTCATGGGCAGAGCATAGGGTACCGTGAAGAAAAGTATGGTACAAATTGCCCAAAGGGGTGTGGGTAAAATAAGGAAAGGACGAAGCCTGCCCCAGCGGGTACGAAATCTGTCAACAATAATACCCGAAAGGGGGTCATCAAGAGCATCCCAAACACTGGTAATAGTGTTCATTAAAGCAATGGATGAACCCGAAAGTCCGGTGTAGTTAAGTAAGAAATACTGCTTCCATGTTTCAACATAGGCGTTTAGGTTTTTTGTGCCGTAACTTGTTGAAACGAATGCGGCAATTTCTTTCGGAGTTAAAAATTTTTTAGTGTGCTGTTCTTCCAAAAAAGAAGATGAACGAACCTCTTCCTCATTGGTCTCGACAACAGCACCGGTGTTTTCTGCCATTGTGTCACCTCGTTTTAGAGAATATACAATGGGATAATACTATACTTTGCCTACTAAATCAAGAAAAAAATACAATTTGGGCAATATGCTTAACTTGCAGGTGTAAAAATTGTGTATATTTTTTGTTTTTCTAAATAGACACATGCATAAAAAAACAAAAAAACAGCCCCCAAATCACTGAGGATTTGAGGGCAGTACTTATATGAGTTGTTGCTCGTTTATCATTAAAGTGAATTTCATGTTAAGCAATTCCGCCGCCTTACGGCAAAGAGCCATTCTGTCAAGAAAAATTTCAAAATAGTCTATAACGGAGGAGTAATGAGTGTCAACCTGAAGTTTAAGTTTTATAAGGGTTTTCGCTCGGTTTATTTTCAGTTCACTTTTTTCAACGGAATAGTTTACACGGTCATGAATGCCAAGATTTTCTTTTTCGTTACTTTGCACCCTGCTTCTTCTCACATCGGCCTTGTCCGCAAGAATTAAAGCGGCAGAAACGTGGTGAATGGGCATACCCGTTCTTTCATCGTGATTACCTATGGCAGAAGCAATTATGGAAACAGCTTCAGAATCCATTCCTCTTTCACTGAGGAGAGAAATAGCAAGTAGGGCTCCGCTGTGGGCATGGCCGTTTCGGTTTATAACATTGCCGATATCGTGCAAATATCCCGCAATTTTTCCTAATTCAACCGTTCTTTCATCAAAGCCTAATGTCTCCAAAATATAACCGGCTGTTTCAGCAACCCTTGTAACATGTGCAAAGGAATGTTCGGTAAAACCTATAGCCGTTAAGACATTTCCGGACATTTCTATATAGTTTTTGATATCTTTGTCATTTTTTATATCTTCGTAAGTGAGCATAGTCGTGCCTCCTCAATGGAACACATTATAGCAGACTTTTTAGACATATTCAATAAAAATTTTCCATATTATACCTTGTTATTGTTAAATATTTGTGATATACTCGTTTTATATTTGAGAAAAGAGGTATTTCTATGAAAAAAATTATTTCCGTTATGCTGGCATTGACCTTTGCACTTTCCTTTACATTTGTTCTTTCAAATGCACAGGACACTCGGCTTCAATTTAACCGCAACGGTGAGTTTAAGATTATGGCATTTGCAGATGCCCAAGATGACGAAAATTTAGAAGAAACCACAACCGCTTTCATAAAGGAAGCACTTTTCAAGTATCAGCCGGATTTGGTTGTGTTCTTGGGTGACAATACCATTGCCAACGGCTATGACAATCAAAGGGCGGCAATCAAAGCCCTCACCGCTCCGGTAAATGAAGCGGGTATTCCCTACACCCTTGTTTTCGGTAACCATGACCAGGAAAACGGTGTTGAGAAAGAAGACCTTTTGGCAATTTATCAGGAAGATGCAAACTGTCTTGCCGTTGATACAGCTCCGGAAATTTACGGCTGTGGCAATCACAATATACCAATTTACTCCTCTGACGGACAGAAAATTGCTTTTAACCTTTGGCTCATTGACTCCGGTTCAAAGAATACGGACGAGGGAGCAAGCGGTTATGACTATGTTCACGAAGATCAAATTCAGTGGTACAAAGACACCGCTGAAGCCCTCAAGGTACAAAATGGAGGAGTACCGGTTCCCGCTATGAATTTCCAGCACATTATTGTTCCGGAAATCTATGATGAACTTTACACGCAGCTCCCATTTGCTTTGGGAGAAGCCACAAAAAATATCGGAGATAAATCCTTTGCATATATACCCAACTTAACAAAACTAAACGGCTACTGCTCCGAGCCTCCCTGTCCTCCAAGCGTTTATGACGGTCAGTTTGATGCATGGCTTGAGGTGGGGGATGTTATTGCCTCTTTCCACGGCCACGACCATGTAAATTCCTTTAAGGTTGATGTTAAGGGCATTGATGTTGTAAATGTTCCCACAGTGGGTTGCAACTCATATTCAGATGATTTAACCCGTGGCGCAGGTCTGATTACTATCAATGAAAATGACCCTTCAGCCTACAAGTATGAGCATATAAGATTTGCGAATATTGCGGCACAGGACAATTTATTTATTTATCAAGCACAGGGCAGTCAGTCAAAGGCATACTACAAATTTGTGAGTTTCGTTGACAATATTTTTACGGCTTTCCTTAAGTTTTTGGCTCTCTTTAATTTCTAAACCGGGAGGGTAATATGTTTTACTCAATAGAAAATGAATTTCTTACCTGCGAAATAAATGATCTGGGTGCAGAACTTCACTCATTAAAATCCAAAGAAAACGGGAAAGAATATATCTGGTACGGCAGAGAAGAAATTTGGTACGGTCAAGCCCCCATTCTTTTTCCCGTTATCGGTCAACTCAACGGCAACAGATATTTCTTAAACGGCAAAGAGTACAAAATGCCAAAGCACGGCTTTGCCCGTAAAATGCTCTTTGATGTAGTTGAAAGCAAGGGTAACAAGGCGGTTTTCTCACTTAAACACAGTGAAGACACCCTTGAAAAATTTCCCTTTGAGTTTGAGCTTGTTGCTGTCTTTGAACTTATCGGCAGGTCAATCAAAAACACAATCACGGTGTTTAATAAATCCGCAAATGTAATGTACTTCTCTTTAGGCGCTCACCCCGGCTTTAACTGTCAGGTTGGTGACATTATCGAGTTCGAAAAGAATGAAACTGTTTTCACAGAGAGAATTGACAACACAAATATGCTTATGGACAAGAAATTCCCCTGTCTTGAAAACGAAAAAGAAATAGTTATAACTAAGGAAATTTTTGAACCTGACGCACTGATTATTTCGGGTCTTAAATCTAAAAAACTTCGCATTAAAGGTGAAAACGAAATTGAGTTCACCTTTGGGGATTGTCCCGTTTTAGGAATTTGGGCAAAACCCGGCGCACCCTATGTTTGCATTGAACCTTGGTACGGTATTAACGACAGCCACGAGGTGAAAAGCGACATCAGTTTGAAGAGAGAAATTTGTTCCCTTGAAGCAAATCAAGATTTCTCCCTTGTGTGGAGTGCAGAAATTATAAAATAACTTTTGAGGAGAGTGTTTATGGGGCAATCATTCAGTAAAGTCAAAGGGCTTTTTAACGAAATCAAAACTCATTAGGACACCCCCGCAGAGGAGAAATATGTTCCCTACAAAGAGTACAAAGATGTTTTATTGGAGGTAGGCAGTAACTATATAACTTCAAAAATGCTTGACTATATCTACTTTGGTACGGCTTGCTTCCTGATGATGCACCACTACAAACTTTTCAAAAAGAATGTGGACATTGAGTACTCAAGCATAAGAAAATCAAAGTAAGAAAAAACCTATGGCAATTTTGCCATAGGTTTTTTAGTTCCAACCCCTATCACCATAGGGGGTTACATTGTTAACTCTAATACACACAGTTTATTATATTTCCCGTCGCAAAACCCTTGAAGTTTTCTTTCAAAATCTCCATAAGTCTTGCCCTGGTTTCAAAGCCCGCCCAGGCGGTATGGGGGGTTATAGAGCAGTTTTCAAGCCCGAACAGGGGATTGTTTTCATCAGGGGGCTCTTTGCTGAGTACATCAAGACCTGCGGCGGCAATTTCTTTGTTTTTAAGGGCATTTGCAAGTGCCGCTTCGTTAACAACAGGGCCCCTTGAAGTGTTGATGAGCATAGCGGATTTTTTCATTTTAGAAAGAAATTTTTCATCCACCATATTTTCCGTACTTGCATTTAAAGGACAGTGTAGGGAAATGAAATCGGAGTTTGCTGTCAGTTCATCTTTGTCAACGAATTTTACACCCTTATGTTCTTTAGGGCTGTTTGTATTCGCCAAAACCTTCATACCAAAAGCAAGTGCCAAGCCGGCAACTGCTTTGCCGGTTTCACCGAAACCTATAATGCCTAAAACTTTATCCTTTAATTCCCAAATGGGACGAATCTGATAGCAGAAATCCACACTTCTTGCCCAGTCTCCACGGTGAACGGAATCCGAGTGTGTGGCAACGGAATTTGTGTAGTTCAAAATGTGAGCAAAAACACATTGAGCAACAGCTTCGGTGGAGTAGGAGGGCACATTGCAAACCGGAATGCCCTTTTCTTTGCAATATTCCCAATCCGCAATATTTGTTCCCGTGCTCGAAAGAGCAACAAATTTTAAGTCCGGTAACTGTGCAAGGGTTTCTTTGGTAAGGGGAGTTTTATTTGTGATTATAGCATCAAAGCCCTCACAGCGCTGAAGGATTTTGTCATTGCTCGTTCTGTCATAAAGGGTAAATTCCCCGTATTCATTAAGCCAGTCCCAGGAAAGGTCTCCCGGGTTTTCGGTATATCCGTCAAGAATAACTATTTTCATTCTTTCACCTCGAATTTCATTATAGCATTATCTTGTGTTGTTTTCAATGTTTTTGTGGCACAAACTCCCTTGATTTACCGAGGAGAACGCCTGTTTTTACTGATGTAAAACAGATAGCCTAAAGATGAATAATTCACCTGTTCATAAAAACATATTGTCTTTTTTACTTTTTTGTTATATAATTAGATGATTATGGACACAGGTGATTAAATTTTGAAAAAAGGAAGAAAACAGAAAAAGTTTCTGCTGATTGCGGGACTCATATGTATTGCCATAGCCATAGCGGCGACAGTGCTGATTTTTTCTTTTCGTTTTGAAAAACTTTGGATTTGGTATGCGGATATTGTAGAAGTTCTTGACAGACTCAAAAACAGAATCAGTTCCATTGACAATGTCTGGAAATTTACAGGTGCAATTTTGGGGCTGTTTCTAATGAAAGCGATTTTTCCCATTTATCCCACCTCTACAGTCTGCTTCTTAACCGGTGCATTTTTCCCTATGTATTTTGCAGTACCTTTGAATATTGTTGGGCTCATAGTGCAGTTCAGCGTTAAGTATTTTTGGGGCAAAAAATTCGGCGCTCCCTATGCTTGGAAATGGATGAAGAAAAACGAAGGTCTTCGACACGCTATTCAGTTGAAAGGAAGAGGTAACACCGCCTTACTCTTTGCTCTGCGACTTGTTCCCTCGGTTCCCGTTAACGGTTTCTCCGCTCTGTACGGCTCCTTCTCCTACGGTTATCTTAAATTCATAATTGTCAGTGTGGCGGGCTTTATGCCGAAACTGCTCATCTTTGCCACTGTAGGTAGAAACCTCTATAATCCTCTTTCACCGGGCTTCCTGATTCCCATTATCATTCTTTCACTATTCACCGGTCTTACACTATTAAGTGTAAACGGAGCCTGGACAGTGGTTGAAAGGATAGTAAACTATATAAGCAACAGAAAACAACATCAACTTCCGAAAGGTGGAAAAACAAATGCTTAAAAACAGCTTGCTCAGAGAAAATCTTTTAGCGGGGAAGTACAATAACAAACTGGCCAAACTCTATAAAGAGAGTGAAATACCCGCTCAAATTGAAAGATATATTCGTGTTTCAAAGACCTTTGATGAACTTTTCGGAGAAGGTTTGGATGTTTGCGTTTTTTCCTCTCCCGGCAGAACTGAGGTTGGGGGAAACCATACAGACCATAACAACGGTAAAGTCCTTGCTGCGGCAGTTGACCTTGATGCCATTGCCGTTGCTGCCAAAACAAATGACAATTTAGTGAGAATTAAATCCGAGGGCTATTCTATGGATACAGCAGACCTTTCGGATTTAACCATAAAAGAAAATGAAACGGGCCACTCCGCCTCTTTGGTACGGGGTGTTTGTGCCGCATTCAAAAAGTGGGGCTACAATGTGGGTGGTTTCTGTGCCGCAACCGCTTCCGATGTTTTAAGCGGCTCGGGACTTTCCTCCTCTGCGGCTTTTGAAGTGCTTGTTGGCACAATGCTTAACTATCTTTACAATGATGGGAAAATTTCTCCCGTTGTAATTGCACAAATCGCCCAGTATGCGGAAAATGTTTTCTTTGGTAAGCCCTGCGGACTTATGGACCAAACCGCCTGTTCTGTGGGTGGTTTTGTTAAGATTGACTTTAAGGACCCAAGTGAACCCGTCATTGAAAAGGTTGACTTCGATTTTGCCCATTGTTCCCACTCCCTTTGCATTATTGACTCCGGCGCAGACCATTCGGATTTAACGCACGAATATGCCTCGGTTCGAGGAGAAATGGAAGCGGTTGCAGGGGTATTTGGTAAAAAAGTTCTTCGTGATGTTGACAGAGAAGAATTTGAAAATAATATAGCAAAAGTTCGTAAAGAAACAAATGACAGAGCCGTTCTTCGTGCAAAGCATTTCTTTAACGAAAACGACAGAGTTGATTTTCAGGTAAATGCCCTTAAATCGGGAGATTTTGAAGAGTTTAAGTCACTCATCATAAAGAGCGGATTTTCCTCATATATGTACAATCAAAATGTGTTTGCCTGCTCACACCCCACCTCTCAAGCGGTTTCGGTTGCCCTTGCGGTTTGCCACGATATGCTTGAGGGTAAAGGAGCTTTCAGAGTTCACGGCGGCGGTTTTGCCGGTACAATTCAGGCCTTTGTTCCCAATGAGATGCTTCCCGAGTTTAAGGCGAAAATTGCTTCGATTTTTGGCGAAAAGGCATACTATGTTCTTAATATCCGCCCGGTAGGCGGTACACTTGTTATCGGTGAATGATTATGAGTAAATGTGTGGAACTGCTTAAAAAACTTTGCTTTGTAAAGGGTACAAGCGGCAACGAAAAGGTTGCTGCTCAGGTTGCCCTTGCTCTTTTAAGGGAATATATGCCCTGCCACATTGACAGTTTAGGAAATGTTATCGGCTCAACAGGGGAGAACAATGCAATTTTGCTTGACGCTCACCTTGACCAAATAGGCCTTATTGTTACGGGAATTTGTGACAAGGGTTTTCTGAAAGTTGCAAAGGTTGGCGGTGCAGATGCAAGAGTTTTGACCGGCACAAAGGTAACAGTTCACGGTAAAAAGGAACTTTTCGGAGTTGTTACCTCTGTTCCTCCCCACCTTGCAAAGGAAAATGACAGGGACAAAGCAACCCCCATTGATGAAATTGCAATAGATGTGGGTCTCTCAAAGCAGGAGGCTGAAAAATTTATTTCACCGGGAGACAGAATTACATTTAACGGTAGATTTGAAAGTCTGCTTAACGGCAGAGTATCTTCACCTTGCCTTGACGACAGGGCAGGAATTGTTGCTGTTCTCCTTGCCCTTGATATGCTGAAAGATGAGAAAAACCTCTGTGATATAAATGTTCAGTTTACAGTCCAAGAGGAAACAGGGGGAAGCGGTGCCAAGGTTGCCTCATTCAAATCTCAACCCGCCGAGGCAATCGGTGTAGAGGTGAGTTTTGCAAGTGCCCCCGGTGTTTCAAGTGAAAAATACTTTAAACTCGGTGGCGGAACTTTGGTGGGCTATGCACCCGGTCTTGACTATGAAATGAGCAGAAAACTCACAGAACTTGCAAATGAAAAAAATATCCCCAACCAAAGCGAAGTAATGGGTGGAAGAACGGGAACAAACTGCGACAGCATTCAAAACTCCGGCAGGGGAGTTAAAACCGCTCTGCTTTCCGTTCCCATTCGTAATATGCACACTACGGTAGAACTTTGCCAAATTTCAGATATTGAAGCAACGGCAAGGCTAATATACGAATACATTCTTGAAAGGAGCAAAAACAATGCTTGAACTTATTGAAAACCTTTGCTCCCTAAATGGAATCAGCGGCAGAGAAAAAAGCGTTCGTGAATTTATTATTTCACAAATTGAAGGATACTGTGAGTATTCAACTGATGCTTTGGGAAATTTAATCGTTTTCAAAAAGGGTAAAAACCCTTCAAAAAATAAAGTCTTGATTGATGCCCACATGGACGAGGTGGGTATGATAGTAACAGGTGCAGACTCAAACGGCTTTGTGAAATTTACAAAGGTTGGAGGAATTGACACAAAGGTTATTATCGGCAGAGCCGTTTACATAGGTGAACAAAAAATTCCCGGTGTAATGGGAATTAAACCCATTCACCTTGCTGAATCGGGAGAAAAAAGCGAAATCCCCAAGGAAGACAGTTTATATATTGATATCGGTGCAGACTCCAAAGAGCAGGCACTTGAAGCAGTTTCTTACGGTGATGCGGTTTACCTTGAGGGTGACTTTACCGAGTTTGGTGACGGTTTCATTTGTTCAAAGGCACTTGATGACAGAGCGGGCTGCGCAGTTTTAATTGAGCTTATTAAAAGCGATTTAGAATATGATTGCCACTTCAGTTTTTCCGTTCAAGAAGAAATCGGCTTGAGAGGTGCCGCTACCGCCTCATTTGCGGTAAATCCCGACTATGCAATAGTTTCCGAAACTACCACCGCCGCAGATATCTCCGGTGTTGAGGGTGATGACAGAGTTTGTGTATGTGGTGAGGGTGTTGCGGTTTCATTTATGGACACAAGCACCGTTTATGACAAAGATTTGTTCAGTAAAGCCCTTGAAATTGCAAAGACAAAAGGGATTAAGGCACAAACAAAAACTAAGGTTGCAGGGGGCAATAATGCGGGGTCAATTCACAAGTCCGGTACAGGTGTTAAAACACTTACCCTTTCCGTACCCTGCAGATATTTACACTCCGCAAGCTGTGTTTGTAAATATGAAGATATCTTATCGGCAAAGGACTTAATCAGGGAAATGATTTCGGAGTTCGCTACATGCTGAAATTGGCTGAAAACTATGATGAACTGGATTTTTTAACCGATAACCCTTTTTGTGCGGTGATTACCGCTTTGGCACGAACCTATGGTTTTAGGTACGATTTCATAAGGTTTTATGTTCAGGGAAAGTCAGCGGCTATCAGCGTAATTGATGGAAATGTCAGTATCTTCGCAGATAAAGATGCGGATTTTCAAGAACTTTCACAGTTCCTAAATTTCTTCAGTTTCCAAAGTGTTAAAGGTGAAAAATCCGTTTTGGAAAAGTTGGGACTCCAAATTTCAAACATTTCTCACATAGTGAAATTTACCGGAAAAATCCCCGAAAAGCCGGAAGGTTTTTCAAGAGATTATTCTCTCAAAGAGGTTTATGATTTGCTTTGTGAAAGCGACTTTGAGTTGGGAGAATTTTCATACTTTGCAAACGATGTAAACACCAGAATAAACAAGGGCACGGCAAAACTTGGGGTTATTTCCCATAGTACCCTTGAAAGTTGCTGTTTCAACCTTTTTGACGGTGATAAAAGTTGTCTTTTGGGAGCGGTGGCAACGGCAAAGTCTTCAAGGGGCAAGGGACTTGCCTCAAAATTAGTGCCTTTTATGGCAAGCAAAGAAAAAAGCACCTTTCTCTTTTGCCGAGAAGATGCTCTTTTGAAATTCTATGAAAATTGCGGATTTTCCCAATGGGGGAAATGGGCAATTTCTAAATAAAAAAAATAATGGGGGAATATTTGTGCATTGGATTTATGTTTTAACTGCTGCTACGGGAATTTTTGCGGTTTTGTGCGTAATTTTCCGAAGTAAAAACCTCTCCTTTGAGGGTATGATTTGCAAGTTTGTTGCAAGTTTAGGGTTTATCGGTGTTGCTGTCATAGGTAACTATATAAATCCGGAAAATGTTAAGTATTTCAGTTACATTTTAGCCGCTTTGATACTGGGCTTTTGCGGTGATGTCTTTTTGGGAATTAAAGAAATTGCTCCCATTTTCAGGCAGAAACTTATTCCCATAGGTCTAGTTTTCTTTTTAGTCAGCCACATTTTTTCAGTTGTGGCATTTTCCACATTTGACGGCTTTAAACCCGTTACCTTGGTAGGCGGAGTTTTAGGCATTATCCTTGCTTTGATTTTGATTAAAGCAATGAAAATCAAAGTCCCCATACCCCTTGTAATCGGTATTTGCCTTTATTACGGAATGCTTATTTGGAAAATTTTCTTTGCCTTTATTTTGATTTCTAATTCCTTCACCACCGCAAATCTTTTACTTCTCATCGGCTCATTCCTGTTCTTTTTCAGCGACACGGTTTTGGGTGTGGTATATTTTACCAGAGTCAAACGAAAGAATGCTCTTGTCAGCGTAGAACTTTCAACCTATTATGCGGCTCAAATACTGTTTGCTTTGAGCATAGTGCTGTTATAGACTAAGTGAGGTGAAAACTATGAAAAAATTCATTGCAATGTTGGTGATTCTCCTTTGCGGTGTTGCTCTTTTAGCCGCTTGCGGTGGTTTTAGCAGCGATGCCGATGAAACCGTGCCAACCTATGATTCAACTGCGAACAGAACAAAAATCGGAACAGGTGAACGAAGTTTCTTCTTTGAGTACATAGACAAAGAGGGGAAAATTATTTCCTACAAAATTTTAACAAACGGCATTAATATTTCCGACTCCCTTGAAGCATATAAACTTGCACAGTTTGTCAAGGGAGAAAAGAAAAAAGACGATGTAATATATATCGCAGGTACCACTCTCGAAAAGGGTGACTACTGGGAATTTTATATAAACGGGCAAAAAGCAGAAACCTTTCCCACGGAAACACCCATAGTGGAAAACTTCGTTTACACATTTAAACTCGTATCAAAAAGATAAACACTTTTCAAGTTTGTGTATTGACAATGAAATCAAATGAAAATATAATCAATGGAAGTTTAGATTAAAATTAGTTAGGAGAGAATTTATGAAAAACACTGTAATAAAAATAACTTCATTTGTTCTTGTGCTTACTGTACTGGTGGGTGCTTTTTGCTTAGCAACACCGGTGAAGGCACAAGACAATTATCCCTATGATTGCCCTGTAATCTATCTTTACGGACAGGGATTTCCCCTTGTAAAGACTTATGAGGATGGCACACAGGAGAGGGTTTATCCCCCAAAGGGTGGCAGTGAAGGGGAATTGATTATGAATGGCTTGATAAAAGAAAACGGAGATGTGCTTGCAAAGGCATTTTTCCTTCAAGACTGGACTGAATTCAGCTATGTTGTTGCTGATATTCTTGAAAAGGCATATGAACCCATTCAGCTTGATAAAAACGGCAATTCAGATCCATCTGTTAGGCATAACTTTGATGCCTCTATGAAAAGTGTCATTAACAGAAAGAACAACAGACCGGGTCTGGAAAAATTTGATTATCATATTGATTTTAGACTAGACCCGTTCGAGAATGCCAGACAACTTCGTGAGTATATTGAAAAGGTTCTTGAGGTTACCGGAGCTGAGCAGTATTCACTTATAAGCAGGTGCGAAGGCTGTAATGTTGTTCTTGCTTACTGGCAAGAGTATAAAGACTTAAGAATTAAAAATATGTGTTTCTACTCCGGTGCTATGAACGGAGCTTCTCCCATTACTGAAGCCTTTTCGGGAAAGTTTGTGGTTAATGGACCGGCAATTGAAAGGTATCTTTATGACAATGACCTTGGTGTAAATATTCCCATTACGGAAGATTTCGCAATTACCGATGATGTTCTGCGTAAAATACTCACAATGCTTACCGATACCTACGGGATTGATGTGGCAGGTTGGGCTATAGAAAATGTTTATACCAAGATTTATCCGACTTTAATTCCTCGTCTTATGTCTGTTTCATTTTCAACATTTCCCGGCTATTGGGCAATGGTTAGTGACAATGACTATGATGAAGCAATGAAGCTTATTTACGGTGGAAAAGAAGAGGAATATGCGGGACTAATTGCAAAATGCGACTACTACCATAAAAATGTTACGGAAA
>CAYFRJ010000021.1:27272-28519 GCA_964345625.1 uncultured Clostridium sp.
GGTTGACGAACTTCTCTTAGAGGCAAAGGAAAAAGGGGTTAGAGTTTCAGCTGTTGTTAAGTACGGTAAAGCACCAATGCCGGTTATTGACAATTATGATGAGCAATCAGACTTCCTTTGCTCTGTGTTTGACGCTTCTTTTGGAGCAACTGCGACACCCTGCGGTAAGACCTTTGACAAGAAATATATAGAAAATGCCAAAGCTAATGGCACAGATAAATATATCGGTGTTGACAAATGCATTGATGCTTCCACCTGCCTTTTTCCCGATACCACTTGGTTCCTTAAGAATAACGCCCATAAAGACTACAATAATACTATTGATACGGTACTTTGGAAAATATTAGGTCCGGAAAATATTACGGTATTTGATGATCCAACCTGTCCTCAATATTTGTTCTACAATGAGTCCGACGGCTCCGTTGAACCTTTGAAAGCAGAGCACAGAACAAGAATGGATGACTACTACAGCACAACAAACACATTCTTCAGAAAAATTAAACCGGTCTTCAAACCTTTCTATTGGTTGGTTACTTTCATTATAAGAGTGTTGATGCTGCCGCCAAGAATAAAATAAAAGTTCCACTTGACAAAAGAGTTTGATAGTGCTATTCTTAAAGCAACAAAAATACAAAAAGGAAAAAAGTTATGAAAAATTCAGTATTTGCAGCATATTATTACTTTTACTTTATCAGGTAACTTGATAGGGTTTTGGTAAGTTTTGCTGTAAAAGCCGAATTGAAGCTTTTAATCGTATTCTCCGCAGTGAAATTTTCCACTGCGGAGTTTTTATTTACACAAGGGAGGATTTACTATGGTAGTAACAGTAAAAAAAGGAGCACAGGAAGCACAAATTGAAAATCTTATTGATTGGCTTAAAAGTTTAGGCCTTGATATTCATCGCTCGGAGGGTGAATATGAAATCGTTCTCGGTTTAGTGGGTGACACCAGTCATGTTGACACAGATTTGATTATCGGTCTCGGCATTGTAAACAATGTCATGAGAATTTCCGAGCCCTACAAGAATGCCAACAGAAAATTTCATCCGGATGACACAGTAATTGATATAGGCGGCTTTGAAATCGGCGGTGGCAATTTCCAGTTTATTGCAGGTCCCTGCTCCGTCGAAAGCCCGCAGCAGATTTGCTCAATTGCAAAGGATATCAAGGCGGCAGGAGCAAATCTCCTGCGTGGCGGTGCCTTTAAGCCGAGAACCTCCCCCTATGCCTTCCAGGGCATGAGAGAAG
>CAYFRJ010000022.1:0-11942 GCA_964345625.1 uncultured Clostridium sp.
GTACCAATTTGTAAAGTCATAGCCTGTTCTTGTTGGGTCATTTGTGGGTCTTGTAGCCTTGTCGTTGTAATCAACAGTTTGAGCAGCTACGGCAGAGCCACCGAGAGTATTAAATGTTACTTGATACTGGTTCTTTGTCCAAATCAAGTTAAATGTTACATCTTCAGCAGGCATTTTCTCATGTGCGGGATTCCATACATAGGTAGATCCTGCTTGAGGTGTAACCGTCGGGTAAACAATTGTTTCGCCTTCGGCATACTGTGCCGTGGTTGTTGTGTCACCGTTGAATGTAGCTGTGTAAAGCTGTGTCCACTGTGCTTGGAAAGTGGTGTTTTGAGTTACATTGTAGGTTTCACCTGCTTGATAGGTTGTTGTGCCGTCATTCCAGCCTGCAAACCTAAAGCCCTGCTTGGTCTGAGCCTGTGCAAGGGTAATGTCACCGGTTTCTGTGGTTGCCAAGTTGGTGTACTCGGTGGCACCGTCAAAGTACTGAACGGTGTAGCCGGATAACTGCCAAACTTCTGTAAAGTTTGTGTTCTGTGTAAGGGGTACATCGGTACCGGGTGTGTAGGTGGTTTCACCGCCGTCAGGAGTCCAGCCCAGGAAGGTGTAGCCGGCTCTGGTACGATATGCACCGGGCATTGTAACACTCGAACCTTTAAGTGAACCGAGATTTGCATTGTCATAACCGATAAAGGTTGCGGTGTAGTCTTCAGGAATTTCCATATCGGGATCACCGATCATGAATACATGGTTCATATCGGCAGTATCAAACCTGCTTTCGTCCATTCCGGCTTTTAAATCTCCGTCTACACGGCACGGCCAGCGAAGGGTGTTGTACTTGTCGCCCATATGTTCTTCAGCGTTAACTGAGTACTTGTGCATGTTGGGAGCATTGGCATTGTTTTCGTTACCGAAATGGTACTGCTTATCAGCGTGATTTGGGGCGAGATTAAATCTAACAAAACTGTTGTCATAACCCATATAGCCGAGTTTGCCTTGGGGAACCGGGTTTACAACGGTTTCTTGCTCTGTGCCTTTGAAGAGGGTCTCGGCGTCTGTTCTAACTCTGAACATATGACCGCCCATATAGTAGTCGCCGGCAATTTTAACACATGTGGGGTGAACACTTTCGTCTGTATCAAAAACATTATTGGTGATCATCCACTTAGAATATCTTTCAAAAGCAACACCACCAAAAAGTTTATCGTTTTCGTAGTGTGAGCCATGGTTATTCATTTCAATACAGTCCCAGGATTTAACACCGGGAATTAAGGTAATCCACAAGAATCCCTTTAACCTGTTATTGTTACCGGAGCTGCCGTGGTTTAAAGACTGATACCAAATGTGCTCTTTGTAAGCGGGGTTTGCACGACTGGCATGACCTACGGGACGAGTACCATATGTATCGTCTTTGCCATAATGGGGAGCGGTGTTCATAAAGCCGTTGTTGGCAAGGTCATTGGCGGCATTGTAGGTGAACTGTTCATCTACAAATTGGCTGCCGATGGGCTTAATAGTTGTCCAGTCGCCTTCATCAAAATCGTCACCGTTGAAGATATCATACCTCGGCTCAAGCTGGAAGAAGTCCATTGAGTAATTGTAAAGGAATGACGGGGCATCAATAACTACATTACCTTTAAATATAAACTCTATATAGAGGGGCTGATCCGGCTGAACATAGTGGTCGGTTTCAACGAAGTTGTAATACACTTCTTCGTCTCCTGGATATAACTCACCGTCATAGTCAAGCATAATGGGACGCAGAATGGAAATACCGGTCCAATCGTTACCATCAAGGTCCTCTCCATCTTTCTCGGGCCATAAATCTACTGGGTCGCAAATAAAGTCTAACTCATAAACCTTTGCGGCGAGATACATCCAAGGGTCTTGGTCTTGGTCATCTGACCAGTCGGAGCCATACTGCTGAACAAGTTCTTCATAACTCTTGTAGGTATATGGTTCCTCTTCAAAGGGACCACTTTCCCAGTTGTCGTCGTCCCAATGCTCGTAGCCCGCAGGGGTAGCACTTGCAACTGTGCCAAGAACAGACACTGTGCCAAGTACCATTACCAGAGCGAGGAATATGCTCAAAATGCGTTTTACATTTGTCATATAATTAACCTCCTTTTTTTTGTTTGCCGAGGGGGCATAGATGCCCCCTTAGGCAAGATTGTTTAGATTTATACCAACGCTCCAGTTTCCTGGTTAACATTTGAAACTTTGTAGGCTACTTTTGCGATGTTAGATTTGTCACCCGCATCAAAGGCTTTATCATTGTTGATGTCGGCTGCTGCGCACAAATACCTCTGGGGGTCACTGGAATATGTCCAGTAATAGCCAGCAACGCCGGATAAAGCATAATTAACATTCATAGCGTCAGTCGATGAAATAGCAGAGTCTCCGTCAACATCACCGCGTACGATGATGAAGTAGCATGCATCAACTGCACCTGTGGCAGTGTTTGTTGCAACCACATAGGCACCTGTTGTGTAACTATCGGTTGAACTGGGAACTACCGTAACATCATAGCCGGTTGATTCAAACATAGAAAGAATCTCGTTTTCCGTTGCGTTACGTTTAACTCCATATATGGCTGAAGTAATTTCAATGCCGTTATACTCGGCATATTGCTCTCTGGTTTCAACAATCTGATAGTACTGTCTGTCTACAAGAATCTGCGTATCAAGAACAGGGCTGAACTCAATACCACCTTGTACGAATACACAGTTCGGATTGATTGCAATTGTGGCATCGTCACCGCCACCCTGACCGTAGGGAATGAGGTTGGTCTTTGCCGTTGCCATATTTTCGATAAGCTCGTCAATTCTGGATTGGTCTGCTTTCGAAAGGTCTTTGCCCGCCTCTTTTTCATCAAGCAACCTGTCTCCTTCTTCAACAAGCAGAAGGAATTCGGTGAGGGACTCAACTGTGTGAACAGCCTGCTGAGATACTTCTTCAACTTTGATGTCGCCACCACTGATACACCAACCGCCATAGGTGTCGAAGATGTACTGCTTGTGTGCGTTAACAGCAATTGTGAGGACAGAATAGTCGGCACCGTCGGCAAGTTGTTTACGCATTTCAATAAGCTTGTTCATAGCAGTGGTAATCTGCTCTGCGGTAGCTGTACTGTCTGCGGAAGTGTTCTGTGCAAATGTAAGAGCAGGCTCATATTTAGCCCATGAAGCTTCTGATCTTTCACCCTTGTCAACTACAAAGAACGGTGTGTTGAGAATGAGGTTAAGCTTTGTCTTATTGCCCGCAACGGGAATAAGTCTGTCGTGTGTAAGCTTGAGCATGTGGTTTGCATACTCGGCTTCTACAGAGTTAATAGGCTTAATGTCTTCTAATGCCTTTTCGTAGTTTTCAATTGCTTTTGCCTTATCTGCTTCGTCAAGTTCAGCAAAGTCTTCCGGACTATATGGGAAGTACTTAATTTGTTTATCAATTAAGTTGTTCATACGTTTAACCGCATTCTTGAAATCACGGTAGGTGTGAGGAACATAGTTCTTCATACCAAGGTGTGAGTAGGTTGCATCGTAGCACTCTTTTTCTACCTTATACGGTGCTGTAATGGTTCCGAATGTGCCGGTTTGAACCGTGTAGTTATATGGCCAGTAAGAATTAACTGTGTTTCTCAATTCCTCAGCACCTGCACCTACTGTATGAATTGCCATAAACTCATTGAGTGCATAAAGTTTTCTGTAATTGTACTCGTATCTGTTTTCACAGTTGTATGTACCCTGTTCGCCAACTACCGGACCGGGAGAAGCGATGTGGGTTGAGAAGGTATCACCGTGTGAATGGGGCTGACGAACAAAGGAGATTGCTGTCTTAAAGACAGAGTCAAATTCATTCCATCTGCCCTTACCTGTTTCGTCTTGACCTGCGTTGGTGTAGTTTGCGCTTTCAACTCTGTCAACAAGACCTGCAAGACCGTAGTCATTGAAGACATGAACCTTAACTGTAATGGTTGTTGACGCACCGCCGATAGTGAGTCCAATAGTAACTTCGTAGTCACCTTCGGGAACATAGAACTTGCCCTCTTCGGTAATTTCCTTTATACCGTTTTTAACGGGAAGGTTATGCTCGTCATAAACCGTTTTGTTATTTTCATCAAGCAGATAATTGTACTCTGTTCTCTTTGCATTCTCACTAACCTCTAACGGATTAAGGAAGTATTTACCGCCTGCGCCGGTCATGGCTGCGGAAACATTATTTTCATGTGAATTTTTGAGAATCCAATTGTTTACGCCGGAAGTGGAGGTTACCTCTACAGAGGTAATGGTGGCGTTAGTTGCTGTATTATCTTTTCTGTCGTCGATCTTAAGAGTGTAGTTGTCGGCATTTGAAACAGAACCGCTTACATAGATGTTGGTCTTGTAATAAACGGTTGCTTCACCGACTTTCTTTGAGTACTCAGTTTCATCATCGCCCTTGTCGGTACTGCCAACATAGGAGTAAACAGTCTTTTCAAGCGGCTTGTTATTAAGCTGTATTCCGGTTTCATCCAGCACATTGTATGTGATAGTTGTTTGGATAGTGTCGCCGGCTGTGTAACCGCTTAATGAACAGTTAACACCCTTACCTGCTGCAATGATGGTATCCTTGGCGATACCGGAAAGGTTGATAGCGGCACCTGTTGCAACCTTCTTAGCAGAAACGGAAGCAATCTTATAGGTGTAAAGTTTATCAACTGTTACATTCTTGGTTTCCGGATCTCTGTAACTTGTGTTAACACCGCTACAGCCGTTGTAAACTAAGAAGTTGGTAGTGGTTTGCTGATTGGAAATGATTGTGGGAATATAGTTTTCAAGTTCACCGAATTCCTGAGTATCGGAAAGACCGATAATCATACAAACGATGGGAAGAGCAATTTCGGCAATAATCTTACCTCTGCCCACAACATTGCCTCTGGTCTTGGTTGCGGAAAGAACGGTAAGTATGTCACAAAGGAAATCCTTGAGAACATTTGTGTTGATGAGACCGTTAATTGTGCCTACATTGCTGTCCCATACATTCGGGAAGATAAGGTTAACTACTCTGCCGATGAGGTCAAGGAGAACTCTTTCAAGAGTCTTTGTTGCCAATTCACCGGAGGTATTTTTGCTAAAGATTTCAAGGATATTTGTAAAATCAAGAAGGAGAAGCGGCTTTACAAGGTAATCGAAAACGAATGCCTTGGAAACGATCGGCTGTGTGGAAATCACACTGCTGATCCAAGCGCCGTCACCCTTAATAGGAATAATACTGTTTAAGAGAGTATCAAGATCATTGAATATCGTGTCTTCATTGAAGCCGACATAATTACCGCCTTGATTGTCTAATGCAAGGTCAATATTAAGCAGGCAGGTTCCGTTAGCTGTACTTGCCCAGTTGGAAACACCCCAGGCACCAATCTTGGCAGCTGTCGTGCCGTAGTTACCGGAGTCTCCGAGAATACTGAGAAGACCGTTGTTTGTCTTGGGGTTGTATTGACCCGTAACCGTGTTGTATTCGGTATCTAATGAAGAGTTGAGTTTAACGGCGGCTACATCCATAAGGATAAGTAGAGCCTTGTTTAAAATAGCATCCGCATAAGCTGCATCAGTTGCGTAATTTGCTCTTACGGGAGCAGTATATGTAATTTCGGGAAGGTCTTGGTATGCAAGTTGACGAACTGCCTCAAATGCAGCACCCGCAACTGTCTGGGTTTCAGGGTTGTCGGGAATGTACATTGTGGGAACATTCGTGTTGATAACTGACCTTATTATGTAGGCAACGAACTGCTGATTGTCCAGATTTGGAATCAGAGTAGGCGCATACACTTCACCAAGGTTGATAAGTGTCTTGGAGAAGAAGTCTTCTTCGGTAACCTGAACTGCAAACTTAAGTAGGTTAACAATATTATTTGTGATGTGGCTGTTGCCTCCGAAAGTCCAGTCAAATTCGTATGCTTTTCCTTGTGTTAACTCTGATTGACCTTCCCACTTAAAGGTAATAACTTGTCCCTCATTAAGTTGGAAAACATCTGTAACCGGAGTTGTTGTGCCTTTAAGAAACGCATTTGCCTCAACAACATTGAACACCACATTTGTGACATTTTTGTTCAGTTCGTTTATGAAGGTTGAATTTGCAGGAACCTCTACCTTTGGAACACTGAGATTTTCAACATCAATTATTTCAAAAATTCTGTCACCCAGCAGAACCTCCGGTGCTTCACCGCCATAGAGGTAGTCAAAATCCGGGTTCTTTACATGGTTGCCTTCTTCGTCATACATCCACTCTTCTGTGTATCTCTTATCGAAGGTATAGCCACGCTCTTCACGAAGCCAGTTCTTCGTAATTCTGTTGAGAACGGGAACTGCGATGCAGTTGTAAGCTCTCTGAAGGAGAGGTTCAACAAAATCATAAACAGCCACATTTTGGGCGTTGAGACTGGAAAGGTCTAAAAGTTGGTAAGAAGCCTGAGGAGCAGCTGCACCCTCTGCCACACGGATAAACTCACCCAAACCTACCGTTACCCAACCGTTTTCGTGAACCCAGCCGTAGTAATCGTAAGTTGCGGTGTCTAATGGATCTGTAACGACAGCACCAGTAGCTGAACCGTTACGGAACTCAATCTCGTGGTAAGCGATTCTCGAGCCCTTGTTTGTTTCAGAGTAAAATAGGCCGTCAAGCTTTTCCCATTTGCCGAGAAGAAGAGAAACTAGAAATTCTTCAAGAAGACCGATGGCGGGATCCTGCTGTGAGGAAGTGAATCTTGCAGGAAGTGTCTTGGTTTCCATATAGTAAGCAAGATAATCCTTATAATCCTCGGGATATGGTTCAAGATCGGCAACACTAATCAAAAGTGCATATATGATGTCCCTCACATTAAAGATGTAGTCCTCAATTATGGCATTGAGAACGCCAAGGGATACCGTGCCCGCAACGTATTTTTCAACGAGTGGAGTTAAACCGCCGATGAGATCAAGAAGATCCCAGATAACTGTGAGGTCGCCGTTAGATCTTTTTGTATTGTCGAGTACTTCAAGAGCATCAACAAGCTCTGTGGCATCTCCCAAAAGGCCCAATCCAAGGAGATCTGCTGCGGTGGCAATGACGGACTGAATACTTGTAATAGTTCCATCAATGCTGGAAAGGCTGAGTGTGCCGATGTAAATGTCTAGGCTGATCTGTTCTTCAGCTAGCAATTGATCAACGGCATCAAGTGCCATGGAAGCGTACTGGTGTACATCGTACTTCGGATCGTTAACATCATCGAACAGCAAGCCGGTACCGTTTTGGTTTCTGTATTCCGCATAACCGTTTGTCATAGAGTATGCGGAGCCAAGAATTGAAACGGACGACATAAGCAGAACGATGGTCATAATCAACGAAAGAATCCTTACTGATTTTTTCATTCTATTCCTCCTTTTATTTTGCACATTGCTAATTCAAGACTCTCTTGATGCGGTGTTTGAAAAAGTGCCTGTTTGCGTCGCGATTGACCTCCCATTGTCCATGCCAACGTCGTTCGCATCGAGTGCTCAATTCAGCTGTTCTTAGACTGGGCAAATATGCAATAGGGCGCAACCTGCCCAACCACAAATTTCGAGTCATATACAATATACATAAAAAGGATTTGAGTGTCAATGTTTAATTGGAAACTAACTTATTTTTGTGAATTCCATACAATTTGCCTGTTCCAAATTTGTTCAATATTTCTTCCCACTTTCGTAATTTTCGGCAAAAACAATCGCCTTTTTTTGCTGTAAAACTTTTTCACTTTACGAAACATATCGAAAGCAAGGGGTGTAAATCTACGAAACTGATGGACACACTCAAAGTGCTTTTGCAAGAAGGATTTTTCCTTGACAGAAATAAGGTCTTTTGACAAGGGGTTCGGTGGAATTGGGGTTGATTTTTTTGTAAAGTTGTTTTACTTTACTTTATTTCAAGTACATATCTTCCGTTTTTTCTTTATTTTTCAAATGGTTTTTGTAATCATTGCGGTATTTTTACCATTGTGTAAAGCATTTTTACTTTACCAATTCTTTATATTTTGGTGTCATTCTTTTTAAGTTTTGTTGTCTTTACACTACGGCGTAATATTTTTTGCCTTTTTCTTTACAAAGTGGTTGTTTTATGATAAAATAAGGCATTGCTTTTTATAAGGACGGCGATATTATGAATTATTTGAGCACCAGAGACAGCAGTGTCAGGGTTTCTTCAGCCCAGGCCATAACAAAAGGAATTTCCGCAGAGGGAGGTCTTTTTGTCCCCGAAACATTACCAAAATTGAATGTTGAGGAAATTGGCACTCTATCAACGATGAACTACATTGAAAGAGCAAAGACCATACTTTCTCTCTTTTTGACCGACTTCACCGAGGAGGAACTTGATTGCTGTGTTAAGGGCGCTTATGAAATCGGCTTTTCCCATGAGAAGGTTGCTCCCGTTGTAACAGTTAAAGAGGGTATGCACATTTTAGAACTTTTTAAGGGTCCCACCTGTGCTTTTAAGGATATGGCTCTTCAAATTCTCCCCCACCTTCTTACGGTTGCCAGCGGCAAAGCCGCAAAAGGGGTTAAAATAGTGATTTTAGTTGCCACCTCCGGTGACACGGGCAAGGCGGCACTTGAAGGTTTCAAGGATGTTGAAAATACTAGAATTCTTGTTTTCTTCCCCAGTGACGGCGTAAGCCCAATGCAGAAACTCCAAATGTGCACTCAAGAGGGCAACAATGTTGCGGTAAGTGCCATTGAAGGCAACTTTGACGATGCCCAAAGCGGAGTTAAAAAAATTTTCACAGACGAAAAGATTATAGCAAAGCTCGCACAAAATAATATGGCTTTTTCAAGTGCAAACTCAATAAACTGGGGCAGACTGGCTCCCCAGATAGTTTACTATTTTTCCGCATACGCCGATTTGCTTGAAAAAGGAGTCATTGAAAGCGGTGATAAGATTAACATTACCGTTCCCACAGGTAACTTCGGCAACATTTTAGCAGCATACTACGCAAAGGAAATGGGACTTCCCGTAAATAAACTCATTTGCGCTTCAAATTCAAACAATGTTCTTACAGAATTCCTGACAACGGGAGTTTATGACAGGAACAGAAAATTCTTTACCACCATCTCCCCTTCCATGGATATACTTATTTCATCGAATCTCGAGAGGTTACTTTATTCAATGGCAGGTAGTGAAGAGGTTAAGGGCTGGATGGGTGAACTTGCCTCAAAGGGTACCTATAAGGTTGATGAGGCAACCGAAAACAAAATTTCCGAATGTTTTGCAGCAGGCTATTGTGATGACAAGCAAACAAAGGACACAATTGCAAAACTTTTTAAAGAAAACGGTTACCTTTGTGACACTCATACCGCAGTTGCGGTAAAGGTTTACGAAGATTACAAAGCAAAAACCGGTGACACCACACCTACGGTTATCGCTTCAACTGCAAGTCCCTTCAAATTCGGTGCAGCGGTTCTTGAGGCGGTGGAAGGCAAAGAAAGCGGGCTTGACGAATTTGAAATGGTTAATCGCTTGGCACAGGTTACAGGTGAGGTATGTCCCCCTCAACTGGCAAATCTTAAAGAAAAAACCGTAAGATTTGACGGCTGCTGTGCAAAAGAGGAAATGGAAAAAGTAGTTTTAGATATGCTTGGAGTTTGATTTTATGGCTCTGTATGTAATTGCAGACATCCATCTCTCCCTTTCAACGGGCAAAACTATGGATATTTTCAGCGGCTGGGTAGACCATGAACAACGCCTTGAAAATAATTGGCGCAGGGTTGTGGCTGACGATGACACGGTTGTTATTCCCGGAGATGTTTCCTGGAGTATGACCTTGGAGGAAGGCCTTGAAGACTTTAAGTTCTTGGACTCTTTACCCGGCAGAAAGATTTTGATGAAGGGTAACCATGATTACTGGTGGACTACGAAGAAAAAGGCGGAGGAGTTTTTTGTTGCCAACTCTTTGACCACCCTGAACATTTTGCACAACAATGCTTACACCTGCGGAAATATTGCCGTCTGCGGTACCCGAGGTTGGTTTTTTGATGCGCAAGAGGATGCCGACAAAAAGATAATATTGAGAGAAGCGGGGCGTTTGAAAACTTCCATTCACGCAGCAAAAAAAACAGGGCTTGAGCCCGTTGTGTTTCTCCACTACCCTCCACTAAGTGTGGATGGAAGATGTGATGAATTTTATCAGGTACTCATTGATGAGGAAATAAAGAGGTGCTACTACGGACACCTTCATTCCTATTCTCACACAACTGCGGTAAACGGAACCAACGAGGACGGAATATATTTTGCCTTGGTTTCCGCAGATTTCTTGAATTTTTCTCCCGCATTGGTACCTGAATTATTGTCAAAATGAACAAAAATCAAAATGTTTTTATTGAAAAATTAACATATTTAAAGAAAAACAAGTTTTAGGTGGAAATTTCCGCTATTGTTTGATATAATTTGAAAGTTAAAATTTACTGGAGGAAAACCAAAATGAGCTTAGTTTCAGCAAAGAAAACAGACACAAATATTTACACCATTGAAATCGGCGTTTCCGCAGAGGATTTCAAGGCAGCGGTTCAAAAATCATATCTCAAGGACAGAAAGTCCATTCAGCTTCCCGGCTTTCGCAAAGGTAAGGCACCGAGACAGATGATTGAAAGACTTTACGGTGAAGATTTCTTCTACGAAGGTGCCTTTGATTTACTTGCATCGGATGAAATCGGTGCTGCCTACGAAGAAGCGGATATAACTCCCGTTGACCAGCCGAAAAACCTTGACATTAAGACTATGAATGTGACGGAAGGTCTTACTTTCACAATAGAGGTTACCGTCAAACCGGAAATTACCCTCAAAGAGTACAAGGGCATTGAGGCAGAAAAGACGGTTATTGAAGTAACCGAAGATGATATTGAAGGCGAAATTCAGCATATGCTTGAAAGAGGTGCTCGTCTCGTTGATGTCAGCGACAGAGCAGTTGAAAAGGGCGATGTCGCGGTTATTGACTTTCAGGGCTTTGTTGACGGAGTTGCCTTTGAGGGCGGTAAAGCAGAAAAATACAACCTCACCATAGGTGACGGTCAGTTCATTCCCGGCTTTGAGGAACAGATTGTCGGTCACAAAATCGGTGACGAGTTTGATATCAATGTAACCTTCCCCGAGGAGTATTCCCCTGAGCTTGCTTCCAAGGAAGCAGTGTTTCAAATAAAACTTCACGAAATCAAGGTAAAAGAATTCCCCGAACTTGATGACGAATTTGCTAAGGACCAGGATTACGACACCGTTGCAGATCTTCGCAAAGGCGTTGAAGAGGACGTTACCGCTCGCAGAACAGAGAGTGCAAACAGAGCATTTGAAGATACTGTGTTTGAAAAACTCTGTGAAGCGGTTGAGGGGGAAATTCCCGAGTGTATGTTTGACAATAAAGCAGCACAAAATGTTGAGGAATTTACACAGAGAGTTTCTCAGCAGGGCATTCCCGTAGATATGTACCTTCAGTATATGGGTATGGATATGGACGGTCTCAAGGTAACTATGAGAGAGCGTGCCGTGAATGATGTTAAGTATGACCTTGCCATAGAAAAAATAATTGAACTTGAAGGTCTTAAGGCAGATGACAGTGCAATTGAAGAAGAGTACAAAAAGATGGCTGAACAGTACAATATGGAAGTTGACCAGATTAAAAAGGCTGTTCCCACGGAAATAATAGAAGAACAACTTAACAAGCAGGCAGCATTCAAACTTGTTCTTGACTCTGCAAAAGCAACTGCACCAAAGAAGACCGCAGCCAAGAAAACAGCCAAAAAAGCGGAAGAAGAAAAAGAACCGGCAAAGAAAACAACTGCTAAAAAAGACAGTGCAGAGTCAGAAAAGAAAACACCGGCAAAAAAGACAACTGCAAAGAAAGACGAAACAGAAACAAAGGAAGAGAAAAAAGCTCCTGCAAAGAAAACCACCACAAAAAA
>CAYFRJ010000022.1:12042-27092 GCA_964345625.1 uncultured Clostridium sp.
CAAAAAAAACATCCACTAAAAAAGATGAAACCGCAAAATAATTCAACCTAAATTTTATAGAAAAGAGGAAGTATTATGCCACTTGTACCCTATGTTATTGAACAAACTAATTACGGCGAGCGTTCATACGATATTTTTTCTCGCCTGCTTAATGACAGGATTATTGTTTTGTCCGACGAGATCAATGACGCCACAGCCAGTGTTGTTGTAGCACAGCTCCTCTACCTTGAAAGCCAAGACCCGGATAAAGACATCAGTCTCTACATTAACAGCCCCGGCGGCTCGGTTACCGCAGGCATGGCCATTTATGACACCATTCAGTATATAAAGTGCGATGTTACCACAATTTGTATAGGTATGGCAGCCTCTATGGGTGCTTTCCTTCTTGCATCGGGCACCAAAGGAAAGAGATTTGCTTTGCGGAACAGTGAAATTATGATTCACCAGCCATTGGGCGGAATGCAAGGTCAAGCAAGTGATATGCAAATTGCGGCTGAACGCATAATGAAAACAAAGAACAAACTCAACACAATTCTTGCTCAACACACAGGCAAGAAAGTTGAGGAAGTTGCCAAGGACACAGACAGAGATAATTGGCTCACCGCAGAAGAAGCTATGGAATACGGCATAGTTGACAAGGTAATTGCACACAGATAATAACGGTTTAGGAGAAAGTTTATGCCAAGAGATGACGAAAAACGCCCAACTCTTCCCCGCTGTTCATTTTGCCATAAAAGTCAAGATCAGGTTGGCAAACTGATTGAGGGGGACGGCGTATACATTTGTAACGAATGTGTTGAACTTTGCGTTTCAATAATAGAACCCGGTGGCTACCTTTACTCTGATAGCGAAGGAAAGAACAATATCAAGAAAGATTTTGACTCAATTCCCAAACCCATTCAAATAAAGGAGCAACTTGACCAATTTGTTATAGGTCAAGAGGATGCCAAGGTTACCTTAAGCGTTGCGGTTTACAACCACTTTAAGAGAATTATGGCTGTTCGTGACACAGGTGTTGAAATTCAAAAGTCCAATATTCTTTTGCTGGGCCCCACAGGTGTTGGTAAAACAATGCTTACGCAGACCCTTGCAAACATTTTAGATGTTCCCTTTGCCATTGCAGATGCAACCACATTAACGGAAGCGGGATATGTGGGGGAAGATGTTGAAAACATTCTTCTTCGTCTGATTCAGGCTGCCGACTACGATATTGAAGCAGCTGAAAGAGGAATTATCTACATTGACGAAATTGATAAAATTGCCAGAAAAAGCGAAAACCCCTCCATCACTCGTGATGTGAGTGGTGAAGGTGTTCAGCAGGCACTTCTTAAAATAATTGAGGGTACTGTTGCCAATATTCCTCCTCAAGGCGGTCGAAAGCACCCTCAACAGGAATTTATTCAACTTGACACTTCAAAAATTCTCTTTATATGTGGCGGTGCTTTTAACGGCATTGAAAAGATAATTGAAAAAAGAGTCAGCGGTTCTGCCCTGGGCTTCGGTGCAGATTTAAAGAGTAAGAGTGATTTAAGTAAAGACGCTTTGATCAGGAAGGTGACTCAACAGGATATTGTGAAATTCGGTCTTATTCCCGAACTTGTGGGCAGACTTCCCGTCATCACCACTCTAAGCGAACTTGATAAGGAAGCTCTTATTAGAATTCTCATTGAGCCGAAAAATGCCATAGTTAAGCAGTACCAGGAACTCTTTGCTCTTGACGGAGTAAAACTTGAGTTTGAACCGGAGGCAGTTATTGCAATAGCCGAAAAAACCATTGAGAAGGATACCGGTGCAAGAGGTCTTCGCTCAATAGTGGAAGGCGTGCTTATGCCTTCAATGTATGCGGTTCCCTCAGACCCAACGATAGAAAAGGTTATTATACCCGCAAAATGTGTGCGGGGAAAAGGGAACGCTGTTATTGAACACAAAAAAGCAGCGGCAAAATAAAAAATACCCGTTTCGGTAAACCGAAACGGGATTTTTGTTTGGATCAGAATTATTCAGCTGATTATTGCTTTTTTGCAAAGCATTCGCTGCAATAAACAGGTCTGTCCTCACGTGGCTTAAAGGGAATCTTTGCTACTCCACCGCAGGAATCGCAAGTTGCTTCAAACCATTCACGCTCAGAACGAGCTGCGCTCTTGCGTGCATCACGGCAAGCCTTGCAACGCTGTGGCTCATTAACAAAGCCTTTCTCAGCGTAGAATTCTTGTTCACCTTCGGTGAATACGAATTCGTTTCCACAGTCCTTGCAGATGAGAGTTTTTTCTTCGTACATTTCTGTAACCTCGCTTGAAAAATATTTGCCCTTGGACGGAATTGCACCGTCACCTTTGTTATGTACAACGCTCTGCTTTAAGCTACGGGGGCATATAGAAGTGAATAATCACTTAAATTTGTGAACGGAGTTTGTTTTTAATACGGCTTAAAGCATTGTCAACACTTTTATTTGTTATGCCTAATTTTTTGCCGATTTCATCGTATGAAAAGCCTTCAAGTCTTAAACTGAAGACTTTGTACTCAAGGGAGGAAAGTAAGAGTTTCGACATTTTTTTGAAATTTTCAACCACTTCGCTTGCCTCGGTAATTTCAGCAGGTGACAAAGCGGTGCTTGCCGCTTCCTCAAGGTCAAGTGCCTCAGTTAAAGCCACATTGCCTCCACTTCTGTTTTTTCTGATAACCGAACGAATACGGTTGTCAATACAGATGCTGACATACGCCTTGAAAGGTACTCCCTTTTCCGGGTCAAAACTTCTTATTGCATCAAGTAAGCTGATAATACCCTCTTGAGCTAAATCTTCATTGGAGATTCTATTATTTCGGCTGTTCAAATTAGTTGCCTTTGCCTTAGCAATTGGGGTTATGATTTGAATCAGTTTTGCAAGTGAATTGTCATCCCCTGCCGCAGCCGCCGCAACCAAATCATTAAGCTGTATTTCTTCCTTGCTTAAATCAGCCATAGTTCTCCCTTTAAGTATTTTAAATCATTTTAATAATAGCCTAAATATACTCGTTTGTCAAGATTTTTTTGATAATTGGGGCAAAAAATCCCCTATTTTTTTGATAATTTGGTTTTTTATTGGAAAAATAGCAAGTTGTTGACAATATTTGCCGTCTCTAATATAATTGCGGTAGTACAGTTAGGAGGAACTTTTATGAGTAAGTTAAGGAAAAAAATCAACAATGCCATCGGTAAAATGCTCTCCGCTTTTCCCTCGGGAACCACTCAAGCGAGTACAAGTGCCCGGGGAGCAGGCGAATATTCAAATGAAAAAATGTCCTCACTTTGTCGTAAAGCGGCAGCGGAGGGAATTGTTCTTCTGAAAAACGAAAACAATGCTTTACCTTTGGTTCAAAATGAAAAACTTGCAGTATTTTCCAGAGTACAATTTGACCTTTTCTTCACCGGCTACGGTTCCGGAGGAGATGTTAACCCTCCGTATAAAGTAAACCTTGTTGAAGGTCTGAAAAACACCGGGGCATTGCTGAATCAAGAGGTATTGGATTTTTACAAAGACTACTGTAAAAATCATCCTGCCGGCTATGGTTTTTGGGGGAACTGGCCCACAAATATTGACGAAGTAAAACTTAAAGAAGATTTTGTCGAAAAGGCAAGTAAAGAGTCAGAAACGGCAATTTATATTATCGGTCGCTCCTCCGGCGAAGATATGGAAAACTCCCTTGAAAAGGGAAGCTGGTTTTTAACCGACGAAGAAACCCACAACTTAAAACTGATTACAAAACATTTCAGTAAAGTTGTTGTGCTTCTCAACTGTGCAAACATTATTGACTACTCCGAGATTATGGCTTTTGGTGATGAAATTTCTGCGGTTGCCTACATTTGGCAAGGCGGTATGGAAAGCGGAAATGCCGTAGCAGATGTGCTTTTTAACAAAGTACCCGTCAGCGGAAGACTTGCCGATACCGTTGCTAAAAATTATGAATCCTATCCCTCGGCGGGTAGTTTCGGAAAACTTAAATACAACAACTATACAGAGGATGTTTTTGTGGGATATCGCTATTTTGAGTCCTTTGCAAAGGACAAAGTGGTCTTCCCCTTCGGCTACGGTTTAGACTACACAAAATTTGAAATTTCGGATGAAAAATTTGAATATAATAACGGTGAAATTTCCCTTTCTTGCCTTGTAAAAAATGTGGGAAATACCCACGGCAAATACACCCTTCAAGTCTATTTTTCTGCCCCTCAAGGTCGCCTCGGAAAGCCTAGCCGTGAACTTATAAGATTCAAGAAAACCGCTCTTTTAGTAGCGGGAGAAAGTGAAGAAGTTTCCTTTGTTATCAATGAAAGCGAGCTGTCAAGCTATGACGATGAAAAAGAGTTTTCTTTCATTCTTGAAAAGGGCGAATATAGGATATTTATGGGTGGCAATGTGCGTGATGCAAAGCAGGTGGGTTCCTTCCAAAAAGAGGAAGATATCATAACGGAAAAATGTTCTCAATGTGCGGCACCCGATACGGAATTTTTAAGATTTAAAGCAATCAAAGAGGGAAAATTTTCCCTTGAAAAATCACCCGTGAGAAAGGCGAACTTAAAGGAAAAAATCCTTAAAAATCTTCCCACAACAACCTTTGCGAAAACGGATAAAAACTATACTCTTGAGCAGGTGAAAAAGGGAGAAATTTCCCTTGATGAATTTGTTGCCACTCTCACCCTTGATGAACTTGAGGCAATCAGCCGAGGGGATTATACAATGAATTCTCCTTTGGGTACAGCCGGCAATGCCGGAGTTTATGGCGGTGTGCTGGAGTCCTTGAGAAACAAGGGAATTGCACCCCTTACCTTCACCGACGGCCCCAGCGGAATTCGTCTTAATGCCACCGCCTCTTTAGTGCCCATAGGCACTGCCCTTGCCTGCACTTTTAACACCGAGCTTGTTGAAAATCTTAATGCCCTTGTGGGTGAAGAAATGAAAAAACTGGGCTCAGATATTATTGCCTCCCCGGGTATGAATATTCACAGAAATCCCCTTTGCGGAAGAAATTTTGAATATTTCAGCGAGGATCCCTATTTGACGGGTAAAATGGCAAGTGCCGTTGTGAAGGGAGTTCAAAGTCAAGGCGTCAGTGCCTGTCCGAAACATTATGCTTGTAATAACCAAGAGAAAAACAGAATTTTTAATGATTCTCGACTCAGCGAAAGAGCACTTCGGGAAATTTACCTTAAGGGCTTTGAAATTTGCGTAAAAGAGGCAAAGCCCTTGAATATTATGACCTCCTATAATAAAATTAACGGAGTTTGGGGGCATTACCACTATGAGCTTGTAACCGATATTTTGAGAAAAGAATGGGGCTATGAGGGCTGTGTAATTACTGACTGGTGGATGAGAAGCTCAAAATCTCCGGAATTTCCCAAAATGCGAGACCAGGCATATCGTGTGAGGGCGGGAGTAAATGTGCTTATGCCGGGGGCAAAGCGAGTGCAAAAGAGAAAACCCGACGGCACTTTGCTTGAAACCCTTGGTGAAAAAGAGGGCATAACGGAAACGGAACTTCGGGAAAACGCAAAACGAGTTGTGGAATTGGTTTTACGGCTGAAATAAATAATCCTCGTTCATAAGAACGAGGATGTTGGAGCTTGTAGTCGGACTCGAACCGACGACCTGCGCATTACGAATGCGCTGCTCTACCAACTGAGCCATACAAGCATTTTTGCTATTATACTGTATATTTCTCGTTTTTTCAAGGTGTTTTTACAGAAATTGTGGCACTATTTGTTATTTTCACAATTTCTTAATACATATTTTACAAAACAATCATCATTATTTAAAAGAATTGTCTTGATTTATTGCCGAAAAAACTGTATGCTATATGTAACGCAGGCGACTGTGAATTCTTTGCTTAGGAGAATTGTGTGTTATGAAACTTAAGAATATTGTAGCTGTTTCCCTTGTATTCGCCATTCTTTTTGGACTCGGCGCTTGCAAGAAGTTGGAAAACAGCAGTGAATTTGAACAGGTAACAAAACTTTATGTTGTTGACGAGGGGGAAGAATATGAAATTCAAACCCGTGTAAATCAAGAAAACGAAACAGAACATTACTACCTCGATGACAATGACGAAGTTGTTATTGTCAGAACGGAAGAAAATGACAAGGGTAAAACCGAATATTTCAAGGTTGATGAGCAAGGAAACAAGGTTGCCCTAAAGACCGAAACAAAAAAAGAGGTTGTGAAAGCAACAAGCGCAGGCACAGCTACAGGCACTACCACCGCAGAAGAAAGTGTTTCACTAACCCCGGAACAGCAGAGTTTCGTTGATAACTTCAACAAAGAAAATATGGAAGATTATCTTGATGACAACGCAAAAAAAGCAACGCTAAACCTGGGTGGTAAGGTTCATAATTTAGATAATGCCCCTACAATTGCAGACTCATCAAACGCAAGCCAAAGGCAGAACGACAGTGCTTTTTATGACAAAATTGAAAAGGCAGATAAACTTACGCTGAAAATGACAATGAAAACCATTCAAGGTAACACCTCTCAAACAATGCCTTTAACAATGATTAAGAGCGGAAACAAGGTTTATTTGTCCTCCTCTATGCCTGTTGATAACGAGGGCGGCACATCCGGTTCAATGACAATGAATGTTATTATGAAAGACGGCAAGTGCAGAGTTTATATCCCAAATATAAAGGGCTATATTGAAGTTCCTGCGGAATATATTGAATCTATGAAGGAAAGTTTTTCCATCGGTACTGAAAGGCAGGAGAACCAAACCTATCTCTACACCGTAAAGAGTCAGCTTAACGGTAAACCCTATGAGGTTGATGTTTACAGTGTTGATGGTGGAACAATCTACTATTACTATGAGTCAGACGGAATAACGCCAAAGAGAATTGAAGCGGTTTACGACAACGGCGATGTTTCCATTCTTGAATATACGGAAATTTCCTACACAGCGGATGAATCTAAATTTGTTTACCCCATAGGTTACTTTAATATGACAGATCTTGTGGGTGGCAAAGCCGGCGGAGGTCTGTTCTCGGGCAGTCCGTTTTAAGTTATGAAAAAAACTGCTTTTATTACCGGCTCTTCCGGAGGAATAGGAAAAGAAATTGCCCTTCGTTTGGCAAGTGACGGTTTTGCCGTTGCCTGCTGCTATAACAGTGACGAAACAGGTGCAAAGGAACTTGAAAATGCCTTAACCTCAATGAATGCTAAATATGAAATGTATAAGCTCAACCTTTCCGATACACTTCAAACACAAAAAGTTTTTAAAGAAGCTTCCGAATTTTTCGGGGGCTTCTATGTGCTTGTAAACTGTGCGGGGGTGGCTCTCGTAAAACTTTTCACAGACACAAATGAAGAAGAGTTTGATTTTGTTAACCAAATAAATTACAAATCTGTTTATACTCTTTCTCGTCTTGCGATTGATGATATGGTTAAAAACAAGGCAGGAAAAATTATAAATATTTCTTCCATGTGGGGAGTTTGCGGTGCCTCCTGTGAGGTGGTTTATTCCACAAGCAAGGCAGCGGTTATCGGTCTCACAAAAGCCTTGGCAAAAGAACTTGCTCCCAGCAACATTCAGGTTAACTGTGTGGCTCCCGGCGCCATTGACACAAAGATGAACAGCAACCTTACACAGGAAGAAAAGGAAAACTTTGCAAAGGCAATTCCTATGGGCAGATTCGGTACACCTAAGGAAATTGCGGGTGTTGTTTCATTCCTTGCAAGTGAGGACTCAAACTATGTTACCGGTCAAGTAATTGCGGCTGATGGTGGTCTTATTTAATGAGTGAAATCAAAAGAAAAGTTTATGAACATCAAAACCACAGGCAGAGGGTGCGAAATGCCTTTCGGGAAAAGGGTGCGCAGCAGATGACAGACAGAAATCTTCTTGAACTGCTTTTGTTTTATGCCATTCCCAGGAAGGACACCAATCATCTTGCAGGGGTTTTGCTGGAGAAATTCGGTTCCCTCGAGGGGGTGCTGAATGCGGACTCAAAAGCTCTTGCCGAAGTCGAGGGAATGGGAGAAAGTTCAACCCTTTTACTGACAACATTGCCCGAAATTTTCTCCCGTTACAGCGGGAAAAAGTCAAATATCATCGGCTTTTTTGAGTCGGAGGATTTGCTTAAATATGTTTCGGATTTATTTGAGAATTCCAATCAGGAAGAGTTTTATATTCTCTGCTTTGATGTTGCAGAGGCACTTATTATCAGTAAAAAAATCAGTACGGGAAATAAAAAAAGTGTAACCGTTGACAAACGCTCTATACTGCAAACCGCATTTGACTGCGATGCGGACTTAGTGGTTTTAGCCCACAACCATCCCTTTGGTGACGCAGCACCTTCACCTGAAGATATTAAACTTACCGAAGAAGCGGCTGACCTTTTGGCGCAAACGGGTTGTAAACTCAAAGATCATATAATTGTGGGAATGGACAGTGTCCTTTCTCTTGCATCAACGGCGAAATTCAAATATTTATTTTAGGGATTGATTGTAATGGATAACCGACAGTATCACATCAAACTTATACCGGAACAGGGGGCAAAGTATGCCATAATTCCCGGTGACCCCGGCAGGACGGAGTTAATTGCAAAATATTTAGATAGCCCAAAGGAAATTATGTTCAACAGAGAATACCGCACCTTTGAGGGCTTTTTAGATAATGAAAAAATTCTTGTGGTTTCAACGGGAATAGGAGCACCAAGTGCCGCAATTTGTATTGAAGAACTGGCAAAAATCGGCGTGGATACCTTTATCAGAGTAGGCACCTGCGGCGGAATGCAGGAAAATGTTCTTCCCGGAGATTTGGTAATCGCCAGCGGAGCAATTCGTATGGACGGCACGAGTAAAGAATATATGCCCATTGAATTTCCTGCTGTGGCGGACTTTGACATAACAAGTGCCCTGCGACAGGCGAGTGCAAGGCTTAACTTTAGGTCACACACCGGCATAGTTCAAGCAAAGGACTCCTTTTACGGGCAACACAGCCCCGATACTATGGGAGTTGACTACGAGCTTAAAGCAAAATGGAACGCCTGGATTAAGGGTGGCTGTTTAGCAAGTGAAATGGAAAGCTCCATTCTCTTTATTGTTGCTTCATTAAGGCGACTTCGTGCGGGGGCTGTTTTTCACTGCGTTTGGAATCAGGAACTTGCGGGAAAAGGTATGCCGGAACAAAAAATTGAAAACACGGATGCTGCCATTCAAACTGCGGTTGAAGCGTTGAGAATTATCATAAATCAAGATAAAAACGGATAAAATCCAAAATTAAATGAAATTTTTGTTTTATTTTGATACATTGTGTGTTATAATGTTATAGTTTAATCACGAAAAACGGAGGAATTTATTTTGTCTGAAATATTGAAGGTTTCAAATTTAAGTAAATCTTACGGCAGCAATCAGGTTCTAAAGGACATTTCTTTCACCTTTGAGTCCGGTCAAATTATCGGACTTTTAGGACCTAACGGCAGCGGTAAGACAACTCTCATAAAGATTCTTGTAGGTCTTATTCACGACTATACCGGTGAGGTCTATGTTGACGGACTTAAACCCGGTGCAAAATCAAAAGCACTGGTTGCTTACCTTCCGGAAAAAACTTACCTTGCGGACTGGATGCGCTGTATTGATGCCGTAGACTATATGGCTGACTTTTACACTGACTTTAACAGAGAAAAGGCAATTGCTATGATGGAGCATTTTAAGCTCCCTGCAAAGCAAAAGATTAAAACCATGTCAAAGGGTATGCAGGAAAAACTTCAACTCACCCTTGTTATGTGCAGGAATGCTAAAATATATATTCTTGACGAGCCTCTGGGAGGCGTTGACCCTGCTTCAAGACAGTTTATTCTTGACACAATTTTGCTGAACAAACCCGAGGGTTCCACAATTATGCTTTCCACCCACCTTATCCACGATGTTGAAAAGGTGTTTGACTCTGTTCTAATGATAGGTCAAGGAAAAGTTCTTGTTAAGGCAAGATCGGAACAGCTTGCCGCATCGGGTAAAACGATTGAAGAAGTATTTAAGGAGGTGTTTGCTTACTATGTTTTTCAAGCTGATTAAAAATGAACTTAAGGCAAACATTCACACCATAGGTTTTATTTATGTTGCGGCTGCCGTTGCGGTCGCTTTCATGGCATTCGCTTATATTTTCAAGATTAACTGGATAAGTGCAACAGCCACCATTCTTCTTGCCATTGCGGGAGGTGCCGCAATTCTCGTAACCTTCATTATGGTTATTGTAAATTTTCAAAAGACACTTTTCAGCAACCAGGGCTACTTGAGTTTTACTTTGCCTGTAACAAGCAGTCAACTTCTTGCCGCAAAGGCAATCACATCCTTTTTCTGGATGCTTTTAAGCTACCTTGTTGCCATTGCTATTTTCTTTGGGATTTACCTTTATGCCACCGCTATGGTTGGGGACGATGTAAAGGCGGCAATAAATCTTCTTAAAGCATTTACAGATGCTTTTCCCTCAAAGGAAACCATCAGAAATGTGCTTATTTTAGGAGTTATTTTCATCTTTATTAAAATTGCTTTCGTGATTTCACAACTTTTTTTTGCAATTACCCTTTCAAATACAAGAATTATGCAGAAATTCGGCGGCTTCGCCATTATTGTTGCATTCTTCGTTGTTTTCATCGGTACAACGGTTATCAGTACATGGCTTACAAACACTGTTCCCCTTTCAATTGTTATCACACCCACCGATATTTACTACTCCACAACGGTTTCAATGACCGCTGAAGGGCATTTGGCATTCGGCTTAACCGGTGTCATTTTTGATGTTGTTTTTGGAGCACTTCTCTTTTACTTAACAACCCACCTTATGGAGTACAAGGTAAACCTTAAGTAATATGAAAATCGGTATTTTCGGCGGCAGTTTTAACCCGCCCCACAACGGACATCTTCACTTAGCAACCTCACAGGCAAAGCAGTTGGGGCTTGGTAAGGTTTTGATTGTCCCTTGTTTTATTCCGCCCCATAAGCAGTCCGGAGATTTGGCAGACTCAAAGCACCGCTTAAATATGTGTAAACTTGCCTTTCCATCCCCTCTTTTTGAAGTTTCTTCAATTGAAATTGACAGGGAGAAAACCAGTTACACGGTTGAAACTCTTCGTGAAATTAAAAAGCGCTACCCCAACGATGAACTCTACTTTATGGTGGGCTCGGATATGCTTTCCACCTTTCAGCAGTGGTACCGCTGGGAAGAAATTTTACAGCTTGCAAAACTTTCCGCCTCCTCAAGAGCAGAGGGTTTTAAGCCAAAACTTGAGCAATTTACCCCGGAGCAAAGGGAAAGAGTTATTTATCTGGATTTTCAGCCCCTTGAAATCAGTTCAACACAACTTCGTTTGAGAATAAAAAGCAATTACAATTGTGAAGAGTTTTTGCACAAAGAGGTGCTGAATTACATAGCAGAAAACTCTCTCTATGATGATGAATTTGACTCATACAGAGAAACGCTTTCAAAAATGCTGGACTCAAGGCGACTTTATCACAGCGAATGTGTAAGCGAGAGTGCGGGGTATTTAGCCGAAAAGTACGGTGCAGATGCTACCAAGGCAAAACTTGCGGGACTTCTTCATGACATAACAAAACTGCTCTGTGAAAGTGAACATCTTGCTTTGATGGGTGACTGTTCGGAAATTGACATAAAAAGCAAAAAGGTGTGGCACCAAATATCCGCACCACAGTTTTTGAGAGAAAACAAAATATGCCTTGACGAAGAAATCTTGTCTGCCATTCGCTGGCACACAACGGGCAAAGGAAGTATGACTCTTTTAGAGAAAATTCTCTATGTTGCAGACTTCATTTCCGCAGACAGAGATTACCCGGATGTGTCCACGGTGAGGGCACTATCGGAAATTTCCCTTGAACATGCAATGCTTTACACCGCACGCTACACGGTGATTTCCCTTGCAAAAAGGGACTCCTTAATTCACCCTGCAAGCGTTGAGTGTTACAACGATATGTTAAAACATTTTAAGTTATAAGGTAGGGGTTAAATGTTAGATTCAAAAGAACTTACACGAGAAATAGTGAAAATTCTCGACGCAAAAAAAGCGGAGAATATCGTGGCAATAGAAACACATGAGGTTACCATAATTTCAGATGTTTTCGTTATTGCAAGCGGTACTTCAAGCACTCACACCCGTTCTTTGGCAGACGAGGTGGAGTTTGAACTTAAAGAAAAATTTGAGCTTTATCCTGACCATATTGAGGGCCGAGCCACAGGTTGGGTTTTAATTGACTACGGCAGTGTGCTTGTACATGTGTTTGACAGAGAAAGCAGAGAATATTATAATTTAGAAAGACTGTGGACGGACGCTTCATACCTTGATTTGTCCGATATTATAACCGAAGATTAGGAGTTGTTTTTTTCAATGGCGCAGTATGATTTTAAAGCCATAGAGCAAAAATGGCAAAAGATTTGGGAAGAAAATAAAACCTTTGAGTGTACAGAAGATTACTCAAAGCCGAAGTTTTATGCTCTTGTTGAGTTTCCCTACCCAAGCGGAGCCGGAATGCATGTCGGTCACATTAAGGCCTACTCGGGTCTTGAGGTGCTTTCAAGAAAGAGAAGACTTGAGGGGTACAATGTTCTCTTCCCCATCGGCTTCGATGCCTTTGGACTTCCCACGGAAAACTATGCCATTAAAACCGGTATTCACCCCAGACAGGTTACCGACCAAAATATTAAAAAGTTTTCAAACCAGCTTCGTGCGGTGGGTTTTTCCTTTGACTGGTCAAAGGTTGTTGACACTACTCAAGAAGACTACTATAAGTGGACTCAGTGGATTTTTCTTAAGATGTTTGACAATGGTCTTGTTTTCAGAGACAAGACCTTGGTTAACTATTGCCCAAGCTGTAAGGTTGTTCTCTCAAATGAGGACTCCCAGGGTGGTAAATGTGACATTTGCGACAGCGAAATAGTGCAAAAGTCCAAGGATGTTTGGTACCTGAAAATTACCGCCTATGCGGACAAACTTCTTGAGGGCTTAAAAGAAGTGGACTACCTTCCTAACATTAAACTTCAGCAGGAAAACTGGATTGGCAAGTCAACAGGTGCATTTGTGGATTTCAGCATTAACTCAACGCAGGAACTGCTTGAAGTTTATACCACAAGACCCGATACCCTTTATGGTGTAACCTTTATGGTTATGGCTCCCGAACACCCTCTCATTGATAAATACTCATCAATGATTAAAAATATGAATGAGGTTGAGGATTACAGAGATTTCTGCTCAAAGAAATCTGCCTTTGAAAGAACTCAACTTGTTAAGGATAAAACAGGCGTAAAACTTGATGGATTTACCGCAACCAATCCGGTTAACGGTAAGGAAATTCCCATTTTTATTTCCGATTATGTTATGATGGGCTACGGCACCGGCGCCATTATGGCGGTGCCTGCACACGACCAAAGAGACTGGGAATTTGCCAAGAAATTCGGCATTGACATTATTGAAGTCATTAAGGGCGGAGACATTGAGAAAGAGGCATATATCGGTGACGGAGAAATGGTTAACTCCGAAATTCTTAACGGTATTACAAACAAAAAGGACTCTATTGAAAAGATTACCCGTTTTCTCGAAGAAAAGGGTATAGGCAGGCCGGGCGTTCAGTATAAGATGAACGACTGGGCGTTTAACCGTCAAAGGTATTGGGGCGAGCCCATTCCCATTGTTCACTGTGACAACTGCGGAATGGTGGGTGTCCCCTACGAGGAACTTCCCCTAACTCTGCCCAAAGTTAAAAACTTTGAGCCCGGTGAAGACGGTGAAAGTCCCCTTGCAAAAATTGACTCTTTCGTAAACTGCAAGTGCCCGAAATGTGGCGGAGAGGCTAAAAGAGAAACGGACACAATGCCTCAATGGGCAGGGTCCTCCTGGTACTTCCTGCGCTATATTGACCCCAACAACGATAAGACATTTGCAGCCCCCGAAAAACTTAAATATTGGATGCCCGTTGACTGGTATAACGGTGGTATGGAGCATGTTACCCGCCACCTTATTTACTCAAGATTTTGGTATAAATTCCTGTATGATATCGGGGAAGTTCCCTATCCGGAGCCCTATGCAAAGAGAACGGCACAAGGCCTTATCCTCGGCGCCGACGGAGAAAAAATGTCAAAATCAAGGGGCAATGTTGTTGACCCCAACGAGGTTGTTGAGCAGTACGGTGCAGATGTGCTTCGTTCCTATGTTCTCTTTATGGGCGACTATGAAAAAGCGGCACCCTGGAATGAAACCGCAGTAAAAGGCTGTAAAAGATTTGTTGATAGAATTTGGGGATTAAGTGAAATTCTCACAGAGGGTGACGAGTACTCAAAGGAACTTGAAACGGCAATTCATAAAACGGTTAAAAAGGTTTCAAGTGATATTGAAAACCTTAAATACAACACCGCTATTGCGGCGATGATGACTCTCATAAATGATATTTACTCAAAGGGCTCTGTCAATAAAGCTGAACTTAAAACATTCATCACCATTCTCAACCCCTTTGTTCCCCATGTAACAGAAGAACTTTGGCAATTTGCCGGCTTTGAGGGTATGCTGAACGAAGCCACATGGCCCACATACGATGAAGCCAAATGCGTTGATGACGAAATTGAAATTGCAGTTCAGATTAACGGCAAGGTTCGTGACAGGTTAACCGTAAGCACGAGTGCTGAAAGTGAAGAGGTTATTGCCCTTGCTAAAAACAGTGAAAAAATTTCCGCTGCCCTTGAGGGCATGCAAATTATTAAAGAACTTTATGTTAAGGGTCGCCTTGTAAACCTTGTGGTAAAACCTCAGTAAAAGGCATTGACAAAACTATATGTTTTGTGTTATAATCTCACAGAATAAGACATAAATTATGTCCCTGTTAATTACGAGGGGAGGGAAATATATGGGCAGCACGGTAAAAGTTAAAGAAGGCGAATCTTTAGAGAATGCACTCAGAAGGTTTAAAAGGCAAACTTCAAGAGATGGTGTTATTCAGGAAATTCGCAAAAGAGAGCACTATGAGAAGCCGTCTGTAAAGAGAAAGTTAAAGTCAGAGGCAGCTCGTAAGCGCAAGTACAAGTAATTTATT
>CAYFRJ010000023.1:0-21978 GCA_964345625.1 uncultured Clostridium sp.
AAAATGTTGAGGCAAAGGAAGTGTTTGAAAAGAGCGGTGTAACCCTTTGGGAATGCCGTAACTGCGGACATATGGTTCTTGGCACAAAGGCACCTGAAGTTTGCCCCGTTTGTGACCACGCACAGGCATATTTTGAAGTTCGTGCGGAAAATTATTAAAATTATTAAACTTAACGCAAAACCGCTTGTCCTTGACAAGCGGTTATTTTTTTATTCACATTTTTTAATAAACTCTTCAAAGAGTCTTTTGGAGGGCAGACCCTTCAGCATTTCCGGGTGCCACTGAACACCTATGCAGAAGGGGTAATCTTTAAGTTCAATTCCCTCAATAATATCACCGCATTTTGCGTTGCAAACAAGTCCTTCTCCCAGATCTTTTACACATTGATGGTGAAGGGTGTTTACGGTGATTGAGTCGTTTTTCATAATGCGATAAAGTAAAGTACCGCTAACTATTTCCGTTTTTTGTTTGCCTTTCCTGCGGTGGAAATATTTTCTGTGCTTTTTAATGTGCTGGTGCAGGGTGCCCCCTAAAGTAACATTTAAAATCTGAGAGCCCCGGCAAATACCTAAAATCGGCTTGCCTGCCTCTAAAAATTCCTTTATTATTTCAATGTCTTGCTTATCTTTTTCCTTGTCGGATTTACCGCACTTTTTGTCCCTTTCTTCACCGTAAGAAGAGGGGTCAACATCATCTCCGCCGGGTAAAAGCAAACCGGAAAAGTTTTCAGTATTAAGGGGATAGTTCTCCCTTTCGACCCAAACAAGTTCGCCCCCGGCTTGGGAAATCATTTCTTCGTAGTTCTTCTTAGAATATTTTTTAATAAAACCGTTTCCAATGTTAAAAGCAAAAATTGTAGCCATAGTTACTCCTTAATTTCAAAGGCCATTTGATCAATAAAGGACTTTGCAAAGGCCGTATTTGTTGATAAGTCAAGTGTTTTTGCGTTTTGTGTGATATGCTTGTGACGGGAATCTCCCAAAGCAAATTTCACGGTGCCCAAAAGGGAGGAATTGTCAAGAACTTCAAATTTGCCCTTGAGTTCAAGGGGTAAAAGTCCGATTTTAACTCCGTTGTCAACATTTATGTTGGCGGAAAGTCCCCCTGAAATGTAACATTTTTCTATTTTGTCAAATGAGATTTTTTCTTCGTCTAAAAGGGAAACAATTCCCGAATATATGGCGGACTTTGCAAGTTGAAACTGTCGAACATCTTGCTGAGTGATTGAAATACCGGGGGCAATTTTAAAAATCCCCACAGGCATATAGCCGTTTTCGTCAATCACACCGGCAAGAACAAGCTGCGTTATTATATCCACAAGTCCGCTGCCGCAAATTCCTTTTGGCTCTTCACCGTTTATGGTTTCAAATTTTCCCTCTTTGAAGGAACAAATCGCTCCCCTTGTGGCGGGCATACCACAGGAAATGGTGGCTCCCTCAAGGCAGGGTCCCGCCGCCGCAGAGGTGCAAATATATTTGTCACGGGAAAAGAGAACGATTTCCGCATTTGTGCCAAGGTCAACAAGTAAATTGTAATTTTCCTTGGGGCTTTCCGTGGCAAGGAGACCTGCCACAATGTCGCCACCGATGAAGGATGAAATGCAGGGGGTGGAGATGACTTTCTTCACCTTTTCAAGTCCCAGCTCTTTTCCGGTTTTTTCCTGCGTGTCAAGAAAGGCGGGTGTGTAGGGGGCAACCCCCATGGCGGAGCAGTCCGCACCGAAAAGGGTGTGAAGCATTGTGGTGTTACCGCTGACAAAAAGGTCTGTTTTTTCTTTTATTTCAAACTCGACAATCATTTCGTTGATTTTGGATATAAGCACCTTTTGAAGCATTAAAACACCGTTTTTTTGGCAATGCTCAATTCGGCTCATAACATCCGCACCGAACTGCACTTGAGGATTTGAAACGGTTATCGCTTTAGAAATATTGCCATTTTCAAGGGAAACCGAAGCTAAAGCCAAAGTGGTGGTGCCTATGTCAAGAACAAGGCACAGGTTTTCTCCCACTATTTCGTTTTGAGTGTTCACCCTTTGTGAAATTTCGTCATATTGGGGAAGGGTGACGGTGCAATCGGAGTCTAAAACAAACTGACAGGAAAGCACTTCTTCACCGTTCACATTTACGGTGCATTTTTTACATACACCTTTTCCGCCACAAGGGTGGGGCACAAATATTCCGTTTTTCGCTAAAACGGCTGAAAGTATTTCACCCTTTGAGGCGGTAAGAATCTCACCGTTCACCTTTATTTTAAGCATACCAATCCCTCATCAGCTAACCTTTACACCTTAACAAGAAATACATTTTTCTCGTTTATGACTTCATACCTAAAAATATTATTATGTATATTACACTAAAATCGCAGAACTATCAATATAAAAATAATATTTTGTTGAATTTGGGGTATAAAAAGACGATTGCGGGGCAATCGTCTTTCTTGTTATTCATTTAACTTATTTAATCTTCCAGTTCGGAGGTGCTTGAGACAACGGGTTTTCCGTCTTTGTCAAGAAGCGGGGTAACTGAACCTATATAACTGTCATAAACATAGAGATAGTTTACACCTGTTTCTTTGTCTGCAAAAATTCCTTTACAGTTTAGCCGATATTTTCTTTCAGTGTATCAAGCTCTGCTTTAAGGGCTGCGGGAAGGCGGTCAAACTTTGAGTAAAACTCTTCAATGCCCGCAACTTCTTCTTTCCAAAGGTCTTTATCAACCTCAAGAATTTTTTCAAGCTCCTCAAAGGTGATTTCATCTTCAATGCCCTCAAGGTTAATATCTTTTGCATGGGGAACAAAGCCGATGGGGGTTTCAACCGCATCAATTTCACCTTCACAGCGGTCAATAATCCAGTCAAGAACTCTGAGATTTTCGCCGAAGCCGGGCCAAATAAATTTGTCCTCGTCATTCTTACGGAACCAGTTAACATTAAAGATTTTCGGTGCCTTTTCCGGGTCAAGGGTTTTGCCGATGTCAATCCAATGCTGCCAGTAATCTGCCATATTGTAACCGCAGAAGGGAAGCATTGCCATGGGGTCTCTTCTTACAACACCCACCGCACCTGCTGCAGCGGCTGTGGTTTCACTTGCCATAATTGAGCCCACAAACACACCGTTGTTCCAGTCTGTTGACTGATATACAAGAGGAGCAAGCTTTGCTCTTCTTCCGCCGAACACGATGGCTGAAATGGGAACACCTGCCGGGTTTTCAAACTCGGAACTGATACTGGGGCAATTTACTGCAGGAGCTGTGAAACGGCTGTTGGGATTTGCGCCTTTTTCTTCGCTCTCTTTACCGTTCCAGGGGTTGCCCTTCCAGTCTATGGCATTTGTGGGGGGATTTTTGTCAAGACCTTCCCACCAAACCGTGTTGTTTTCAAGGTTATGAACAACATTTGTAAAAATGGTACCCTGCTTTGTGGAGGCAAGGGCGTTGGGATTTGACTTTTCGTTTGTACCCGGGGCAACACCAAAAAAGCCGTTTTCCGGGTTAATGGCATAGAGGCGACCGTCGGGGCCTTTTCTTATCCAAGCAATATCATCGCCCACACACCATACACGGTAACCCTTCTTGTAATATCCCTCGGGTGGAATAAGCATGGCAAGGTTTGTTTTTCCGCAGGCGGAAGGGAACGCTGCTGTAATGTATTTAATTTCGCCGTTTGGCTTTTCAACACCGAGAATGAGCATATGCTCCGCCATCCAGCCCTCATTTTTGCCCTGATAGGATGCAATTCTTAAAGCAAAACACTTTTTACCTAAAAGAACATTTCCGCCGTAGCCGGAGTTTACGGAAATAATGGTATTATCCTGCGGGAAATGGCAAATATATCTCTTTTCCTCGTTAATTTGACATTTGCAGTGAAGACCACGAACCCAGTCGTTACTGTCCCCAAGAGCTTTTATAACCTCGTCCCCTGTTCTGGTCATAATAACCATATTGAGAACAACATAAATGGAGTCCGTAAGTTCTATGCCGATTTTTGAAAAGGGTGAGCCGACGGGACCCATAGAGTAGGGAATTACATACATGGTCCTGCCCTTGTAGCCGTCCCTTGCAATATCGTAAAGCATTTTGTAGGCTTCGTCAGGTGCCATCCAGTTGTTGGTGGGACCTGCCTCGTCCTTTGTGGGTGCACATATAAAAGTTTTACCCTCAACCCTTGCCACATCGTTTACCGCTGTGCGGTGGAGGTAGCACTCGGGAAGTAGTTCCTGATTAAGCTTATACATTTCCCCTGTGGAGCACGCCTGGGCTCTTAACTCCTCGATTTGCTCCTTGCTTCCGTCAATCCAAACAATGTTGTCCGGGGAAACCAAATCAATCATATCTTGAATCCAAGAAATAACCGTTTTGTTTGTTGTCTTTTTTTCCATATATATAATCTCCTTTCGGTGAGAATTCTAAAGTATTTTAGGGTAAATCGCAGTTTATTTAATATCGTCCCCAATTTCACCCATTGTAATTATACCACAAAAAAAGTAAAAATGCAATACAAAGTGAGAATGTTTATGTTTAGTAAAAATCGGCAGCCTTCAGACTGCCGAAATCCTTAAAAAATTAGATGAGTCCCTGTGATATGGTTGCCTCGGCAACCTTAAGGAAACCGGCAATATTTGCGCCTGTAACAAGGTCGTAGCCAAAGCCGTATGCCTCTGCCGCCTTTGCACTTTCGTCGTGAATGTTAACCATAATGGCATGAAGTTTTGAGTCAACCTCTTCTTCTGTCCAGTTGATTCTCATGGCGTTTTGGCTCATTTCAAGGCCGGATGTGGCAACACCGCCGGCATTAACCGCCTTTGAGGGTCCCACAGCCTTAACATTTTCTTTTAAGAATGCAAGGGCTTCATTGGTGGTGGGCATATTTGAAACCTCAAAGTAGTAATCCACGCCGTTTTCTGCAATTTGCTTTGCGTCCTGCATAAGAACTTCGTTTTGTGTGGCACAGGGCATAACGATATCTGTTTTTATGAACCAAGGCTTTTTGCCGGGGAAATACTCGGCACCGAATTTATCGGCATAATCCTTTGCCATATCTCTGCCGCTTGCTCTCATTTCAAGCAAATAGGCAATTTTTTCTTCTGTGATAATACCGTCTTTATCATAAACACAGCCGTCGGGACCTGAAATGGTAACGGGCTTTGCTCCAAGCTGAGTTAGTTTTTTAATTACGCCCCAGGCAACATTACCAAAGCCGGACACCGCAACTGTCTTACCTTCGATTTTGTCATTAAAATGTTTCAAAACTTCCTGTGCATAGTAAACCGCACCGTAACCCGCCGCCTCCGGTCTTATTAAAGAGCCTCCGTAGGAAAGTCCTTTACCTGTGATAACTCCGTTTGCGAAGTAGTTTCTTATTTTCTTGTACTGACCGTAAAGGTAGCCGATTTCCCTTGCACCCACGCCGATATCTCCTGCGGGAATGTCAAGGTCCGGGCCGATGTGTCTGTAAAGTTCCGACATAAAGGCATGGCAAAATCTCATAATTTCCGCATCACTCTTGCCTCTGGGGTCAAAGTCGGAACCACCCTTTGCACTTCCCAGAGGAAGTCCCGTAAGGGAGTTTTTAAATGTCTGCTCAAAGGCAAGGAATTTCATAATTCCGATATAAACCGAGGGATGAAAACGAAGACCACCCTTGTAGGGACCTATAGCGGAGTTAAACTGAATTCTGTAACCACGATTCACATGAACATTGTAGTTGTCATCCTGCCAGGTAACTCTGAAAACAATCTGTCTTTCAGGCTCAACTATTCTTTCAAGAAGGGCTGCCTGCTCATACTCCGGGTGCTGTGCAACAACCGGCTCAAGGGAGGTTAAAACCTCTTTTACCGCTTGTACGAACTCCGGCTCGCTTGCATTCCTTTCGGAAACTTCTTTGATTATTCTTTTTACATAACTCATTGTACCACTCCTCAAAATCGAAAAAGAAAACTCAATTCTAAAAAAATTATGTCCCTATATTACACTATATCCGTGAAAAATGCAAGAATTATTTTCAAAAAATTCATTTTTCGTGAAAAATAATAAAAATCCCCCAAAATTTGGGGGATTTTTGCAAGTTTTAACATCAAAAGTGTCAAAACCCTCTGTTTTTAATTATTTCAGATAGCCTTTTAGGTTCTCAAGACCGATTTTAATTCCCTTAAGACAGTCCTCCATACCTTCAAATTCAACACTGACGAAGCCCTCATAACCACTTCTTTTTATGTTGTCAAGGCATTGGTAAACGGGAATGTCTCCGTGACCGATAATGGAGCCGCGAAGGAAATTGCCCCCTCTTGAGCGGAAAAAGCCCTCGCCGGGGTCTGTGCCGTTTGCCCTCTTAATGTGGAAATCCTTTGCGTGAACATGCTTAATGTAGGGAAGGAGTTTTCCCACTGCAACTCGGGAATCTTCATCTGCACAGCAGAAATTTCCGATATCACAAAGTACACCGAAATTGGGGTGGCAAACACCGTTTACTATTCTTAAAACCCTGTCGGAATCCTGGCAGAAAAAGCCGTGATTTTCTATCATGGTAACTATTCCCAAAGAAGCACCGTATTCGGTAATTTTTCGGCAACCCTCAACCAAAAGAGGAAGAACATTTTCAAAACCGCCAAAACCCTTTTGATTTTCCGGAACATCCCAAGCGGCATCGTGACGAAGGGTGGGGGCACCTAAAATTTTGGCAACATCAAGTTTTCTGCAAACCCTTTCCACCTCTTCTTCGTTTCGCATTTCCGAAAGTTTACAAAGGTTGGCACCGATTGTGTAACTGATTACGGGAAGACCCACTGCATCACACTGTGCTTTAATTTCCCTTGCATAGTCCTCTTCACTCATTCCCTCGGGAACATCAAGGTCGGTAAATTCTATGCCCTCAAAGCCCATTTCCTTTGCGATTTTAATAATGCTTTTCTGGGTTTCTTTTCCGCTTGAAATAAGCTGTGAAAAAGAATAACTGCTGACACCGATTTTCATGCTAAATTCTCTCCCTTAAAAACTCCACTGCCGCACGAATATCTTTTTCCGGGTCGTCTCCCACTTCTCTTTCGATGGTCAAGAAGCCGCTGAAGCCGATTGACTCCAGTGCGTCAAGATATTCTTTCCAATTAACACTGCCTTCACCCAGGGGAACCTCAAGGAAACTGGGGCCGGTAACAATGGGGTCTTTGGTAACACCGTAAACGATTTCCGGGTCCTTATAGAAAAGCTGTTTGCCGTCCTTTGCGTGGGTGTGAACTATGTATTTGCTTAGATTGTGTACCGCCTGAACCGGGTCATCTCCGGTAACCATTACAAGGTTTGCCGGGTCTAAATTTACCGCAACGCCGGTGGAGTTTAATTTGTCTAAAAAGTTCTTTAACACAAGTGAGGTTTCAGGACCTGTTTCAACGGCAAAATGGGCATTGATACTGTCGGCATACATTGCAAGTTCGTAGCAAGCCTCCTGCATAATTTTATACCTGTCGTGGTTTTCATCTGTGGGAACAACACCTATATGAGTGGTTACTATATCTGTGCCGATTTCCTTTGCCAAATCAAGAATTCTCTTTGATTTTTCAACCCTTGCGGGGTTTTCTTCCTTATGGCCGAAACCACCGCCCAAATCACCGCAAAGGGCGGAGACAACAAGGCCGTTGTCCGCAACTAATTTCTTAAAATCCGCAATTTTGGCGGGAGTCATATTTTCCGGAGCCATTTCTCCCTTTGTGGCATAAACCTGAATACCCTCGGCACCAACGGCAGCCGCCTTTTTAACGTTTGTTACCGTATCGCACCTGAATGAGTCTGTGATAACACCGATTTTAAATCTTGCCATAATAACACTCCTTTAGTTTTATCTTTTGCTCATTCTATCAAACATTATCACATTATTCAAGGTTTTTTCCAATCTTTTTCGGTTTTGCCTTTACTTTTTTTATAAAATGGTTTATCATAAGATGAATATTTATTTTTCGGAGGTATGTCTATGTCTAAAGTAAAAGTTGCAGTTATCGGTTGCGGTGCAATCGCCAACCACGCCCACATTCCCGCATATATGAAAAACGAAAATGTGGAGATTAAATATTTCTGCGATATTATCCTTGAAAAGGCACAGCACTGTGTTGAAAAATACGGCTGTGGTACTGCAGTGCTTGACTATCATGACTTTTTGAATGACCCTGAACTTGATGCGGTTTCCGTTTGCACACATAACGATTTTCACTCAATTATTTCAATTGATTTCTTAAAAGCAGGCAAAAATGTGCTTTGTGAAAAGCCCGCCGCAAGAATTCTTTCGGAAGCTCTTGAAATGCAGAAAACCGCCCACGAAACAGGGAAAATCTTAAACATAGGCGTTTGCAACAGATTTAATACCTATGTGAATAAGATTAAGGACATTATTGACTCCGGTGAGTTGGGAGAGATTTTCCATGTTTATGCCTCCTTCCGTGCCCATCGTTCAATTCCCGGTCTCGGTGGAGATTTCACCAAAAAGGCCTGCTCCGGCGGTGGCGCTTTAATTGACTGGGGAGTTCACTACATTGACCTTATTATGTACGCCTGTTCCGACCCGAAGCCCCTTACCGCTTCAGGTGAAGCTTTTTCAAAACTGGGTGTAAATATGGCGGACTATGTTTACACAAGTATGTGGGCAGAGGAAACCAAAAACTTAAACGGCACCTATGATGTTGACGACTCCGTAACGGGCATTATAAGAACCCAGGGCCCCACAATTTCCTTTAACGGTGCCTGGGCGCAGAACATAGGCATAAGCGAAACATACATTGACTTTATGGGTGACAAGGGGGGTATTCGTCTTACCTACGGCGGTAATTTCACTCTTTACACCGTTAAAGACGGTATGCTCACAGAAACCGTGGTGGAGAGCAGAACCACTAATATGTATGAAGAAGAAATAAAAGATTTTGTTAAGTGCGTTATGAACTGCACAAAAAACAGACAGGATATAGACAATGCCGTTCTTACCTCAAAGATAATGCAGGCAATTTATGATTCTTCGGATGCACGCAAAGAGGTTACAATCAATTAAGGAGAGATAAAATTGGAAATTAAAGTTTTTAAGAATGACATAGAAATCGGTGCGGCAGCAGGTCAAATTATTTGTGATTTCGTAAATGAAAAACCTACGGCGGTTTTAGGTCTTGCCACCGGTGCTTCCCCCATTCCCACCTACAACTACATAATTGAGCAGTACAATGAGGGCAAGGTTTCCTTTAAGGATGTTTCCACCTTTAACCTCGACGAATACTGCGACCTTCCAAAAAACCATAAGAACAGTTACTATGCTTTTATGCAGGAAAATCTGTTTTCAAAGGTTGACATAAACCCGGACAATATTGACTTTCTTGACGGCAACGCAGAGGAAAAGGAAGAAAGTGCAAGATATGCCAAGTCAATTAAGGACAAGGGCGGTATTGACATTCAGATTTTAGGTATCGGCAGAAACGGCCACATTGCTTTTAATGAGCCGGGTAATGCGTTCACCGACGAGGCATGGAAGGTTACCCTTTCCCAGTCAACCATTGATGCAAACTCAATTTATTTTGATGATATTCCCATGCCCCGCTATGCAATTACAATGGGTATCGGCTCGATTATGAGAAGTGATAAAATTATTCTTATTGCAACAGGCACATCAAAGGCCGAAGCGGTTAAGGACATGATTGAGGGAGAGGTTACTCCCCAGTGCCCCGCTTCGATTCTTCAGCAGCACAAAGATGCAATTATATTACTCGACGAGGCAGCCGCAGCACTTTTAGAATAGGGAGATATACTACAATGGACAAAAAAACCTTTTATGTAACTACACCGATATATTACCCCTCAGACAAGCTTCATATCGGCCATACATATTCAACCGTAGCGGCAGACGCATTGGCTCGCTACAAAAGATTACAGGGCTTTGACACCTTCTTTTTAACCGGTACGGATGAACACGGTCAAAAGATAGAGGACAAGGCAAAGGAAGCAGGGGTTTCCCCGAAGGAATATGTTGACAAAATCGTTGCCGGCATTAAAGACCTTTGGAAACTTATGAACATAAGCAATGACAAATTTATAAGAACGACAGACGAATACCACGAAAAAGCGGTTCAGAAGATTTTCACCAGAATGTATGAAAACGGTGATATTTACAAGGGTGCATACGAGGGACATTACTGTAAGCCCTGTGAGTCTTTTTGGACGGAAACCCAGGCGGTTGACGGCAAGTGCCCCGACTGCGGCAGACCTGTTGTTGAAGCCAGTGAAGAGGCATATTTTTTCAGACTGTCAAAATATGCGGACAGACTGGTTGAATACTACGAGTCACACCCGGGATTTATTGAGCCGGTGAGTCGTCAAAAGGAAATGATTAACAATTTCATTAAGCCCGGTCTTCAGGATTTATGCGTTTCCCGTTCCTCTTTCAAGTGGGGAATTCCCGTACCCATAAACCCCGACCATGTAATTTATGTTTGGCTTGATGCTCTTACCAACTATATCACCGCTCTCGGTTTTACAAGTGAGGACGAAACCCTTTACAATAAATACTGGAAAAGTTGTGTACATCTCATAGGTAAAGATATTACCAGATTTCACACAATTTACTGGCCCGCCTTCTTAATGTCCCTTGACATTCCCCTGCCCCAAAAGGTATATTGCCACGGCTGGGTACTGCTTGAGGGAGGCAAAATGAGTAAATCCAAGGGCAATGTTGTTGACCCTGTTATTCTTGCAAAAAGATACGGTGTGGATTCTTTGAGATATTATCTTCTTCGTGAAATCGCCTTCGGCTGTGACGGTGTTTTCTCAAATGAAAACCTTATTAACAGAATTAACTCCGACCTTGCGAATGACCTGGGTAACCTTGTTTCAAGAACGGTTGCCATGGTTGAAAAATACTTCGGAGGTACAATTCCCACCGAAAGACAGACGGGAGATTTTGACGAGGATTTAATCGCATTTTCTCAAAAAACAAAGGCGGAGGCGGAAAAGTATCTTGACGCTATCGACTACTCCGAAGCACTTATTGCAATCTGGAAATTTATCTCAAGAACAAACAAATATATTGACGAAACCACCCCCTGGATACTTGCAAAAGACGAAAGCAACAAGGCACGCCTTGCTCAAGTTATGTATAACCTTTGCGAAAGTATCAGAATTATTTCTGTTTTCATTGCCCCCTTTATGCCGGAAACAAGTGTGAAAATTCGTACACAGTTAGGTCTCGGTAAAGCGGAAAACTGGGACGAAAGCGGAGAGTTCGGCAAATGTGACACCTACACGGTTCAAAAGGGTGAAATTATTTTCCCGAGAATAGACCTTGAAAAGGAACTTGAAGAACTTGAAAAGGTAATGCCTCAAACTGAAAATCCCCTCAAAGCGGAAATTCAGGGTGTTGCAAAGATTGACATTGAGGACTTTGCCAAGGTGGACCTTCGTGTTGCCGAAGTTAAAGCATGTGAGCCCATTAAGAAGGCGAAAAAACTTCTTAAACTCACCCTTGATGACGGTACCGGTGAGGACAGAACAGTTGTAAGCGGTATTGCCCTTTGGTACAGCCCCGAGGATTTGGTGGGCAAAAAAGTTATTCTTGTTTCTAACCTTAAGGCAGCCACCCTTTGCGGTGTGGAGAGTCAGGGTATGATTCTTGCCGCAGATGTAAATGAAAACGATGTTAAGGTTATCTTCGTTGAGGGTATTCCCGTGGGAAGTAAGGTAAGATAATGGCAAATATTTTTGATTCCCACGCCCACTATGACAGCGACGCTTTTGATGAGGACAGAGCCGAACTTTTAGAGTCACTTCCGGAGAAGGGTATTTTCGCAGTTCTAAACTGCGGAAGTGATGTGGTTTCAAGCCTAAATTCCCTTGAACTTACACGGAAATATGACTATATTTATGCCGCCTGCGGGGTACACCCCCATGAGGCAGGTAATGTTAAAAAGAGTTACCTTGAAACTCTTGCCAATATGTGTAAGGAAGAAAAATGTGTAGCCGTTGGGGAAATCGGTCTTGACTATCATTATGATTTTTCACCGAGAGATGTTCAAAAAAAAGTCTTTGAGGAGCAGCTGATTCTTGCAAAGGAATTGGATTTGCCCGTTGTAATTCACGATAGAGAAGCCCACGAGGACACAATGAACTTAATTGAAAAATACAGACCCCGTGGAGTTTTACACTGCTTTTCCGGTTCTGCGGAAATGGCAAGGCTGGTAGTTAATTTAGGAATGTATATAGGTCTGGGCGGTGCGGTAACCTTTAAGAACGCAAGGCGTCCCCTTGAGGTGGCGGCGGTTGTTCCCCGGGATAAACTGCTGATTGAAACGGACTGCCCCTATATGACACCGGTACCCTTCAGAGGTCAAAGAAACGACTCAACTTTAATCCCCTACACCGCAAGGGTGCTTGCAGGTGTGAGAAACTGCAGTGAAGAAGAAATTCTTGAACTTACAAAACAGAACGCATTGGAACTTTTCAGAATCTAAAGGACTTAAAATATGTTTTTCTACAAAAAAACCTACGATATTGACGAACTTGCTCTTTACAATATGCACACACACTCAACCTTTTCAACCTGTGCAAAGCCGGAAATGACTGCGGTAGCAATGGTTAAAGAGGCACAGAGGGCAGGACTTAAAATGCTGGCAATCACCGACCATAACTACAAGAAAAAAAAGAATGCCCTTATAGCCCAAAGATTAGAACTTAAAAAACAACTTAAAAACCTTGAAACAAATGTAACCGTGCTTATAGGCGGAGAACTTTCCGCCTACGGTGTTGGAAAATTTGCAGACAGTATTAAGTGCGACAAGGCAATGGATTTTCGCCTTTACACCACCAACCACTTCCATCAGGAGTATTGGAAGCAGCCCAAAGACAAAACACCCAGGGGCTATGCAAAGCACATGCTGGCAATTTGTGAAAGTGTAATTGAAAGCGGAAGGGCGGACTGCTTTGCCCACCCCTTTATGGCAAACTACATTGATGCTTTTGACAACAAAAAACTGGTTACCCGTGCCTACAAGGATGAGGAGCTTTATGAAATTATGAAAAAGGGCTACGAAAAGGAAATTGCCTGGGAACTAAACCTCCCGGCAATTATGTCGGACCCGGAATTTCACCACAGATATTTTCAAATCGGCAAGGAAGCGGGAGTTTTCTTCACCTTGGGTACGGATGCCCATGTGCTTAAAAAGATTGACTCCACTGCCTATGCGGATGACTTAAAGAGAATTTTATACTGATATGAAAAAGATATTTGCTTTTATTTTTGCAATTATTGTTTTCCTTTTCGGTTTCTTCAGAGATATGTTTTTCCCAACTCCTCCTCCCGAGGAAACAACGAGTGTTGAAACCGGTGTTGAAACTACAAGTGTTACGCAAACACAGCAGGTGCACTATGCCTGGGATGACACTGTTGAACTTATAGGGGAACATCCCCATAAAACCTCGGTATTCACTCAGGGTCTTTTCTTCCATAACGGCATTCTCTATGAAACAGGGGGAATGTACGGAAAAAGTGTTGCCCGAAAGGGTGTTGACATTTTAACGGGAGAGGCGGAAAAAGAAATCAATCTCCCTGCGGAAATCTTTGCGGAGGGCAGTGTTGTTTCTAACGGCAAAATGTATGTACTCACCTGGAGAGAAAACAAGGTGCTTATTCTTAACTCGGAAACCCTTGAAACCATTGAGGAGCTTGCCTACCCGAGACAGGGCTGGGGACTTACCACAGACGGAAATTCCCTTATAGCAAGTGACGGCAGCAGTGAAATTTTCTTTTTAGATGAAAATTTGAATTTCCTTAGGAGAATTATCGTCAAAGATGAAGGAGCAGAGATTAACCGAATAAACGAACTTGAATATATTAACGGCAAAATTTGGGCAAATGTTTGGCAGACTGACTTAGTTTTAATTATTAACCCAAATACAGGTGCCGTTGAGAAAGCTTTGGACTTTACAGGGCTTTACCCCGAAGAGCAGAGAAATGCACAAGCCAATGTCTTAAACGGAATTGCCTTTGATAAAAGCACAGGTAAAGTATATATCACGGGCAAATACTGGGACAAGATGTTTGAGTTTAGGTTAAAATAAAAAAGGGAGGCAAATGCCTCTCTTTTTTTTACTCCTCATTACAGCTTTTTATTACTTTTTCCGCAAGAGATTTAAGCTCATCAAGACTTTCAAGGGAGCCGATGTCACGGCGAAAAGAGGCGGCGCCCCTCATTCCCTTTATGTACCAGCCGGCGTGCTTTCTTGCCTCTCTCATTCCCACATAGTCACCTTTATATTCACAAAGTTTTGTTATATGGTTTATCATAATTTTCATTTTTTCTTCAATGGGTGGTTCGGGGATTATAATGCCCTTTTGGAAATATTCATTTATTTGAGTAAAGAGCCAGGGGGCACCCAAAGCGCCTCTGCCCACCATAATAAAATCACAGCCGGTGTAGTCGTACATATATTTTGCACTTTCAATGTCACTCACATCACCGTTACCGATAACGGGAATGGAGAGGGCATTTTTCACCTGCTTAATTATGTCATAGTTTACGGGGGGAGCATACATTTGTTTTCTTGTTCTGCCGTGTACCGTTATGGCACTTGCCCCCGCCTTTTCAAGTAAAATTGCCATATAGACCCCATTTATGCTGTTGTCATCCCAGCCGCTTCTGATTTTACAGGTAACGGGAATATCAACCGCCTGCACGCATTTCGCAACTATTTCGGCGGCAAGTTCCGGGTTTTTCATAAGGGCGGCACCACCTCCGTTCCCCGAAACCTTGGGAGCGGGACAGCCCATATTTATATCAACGGCAAAACAGCCCCTCTCCTGTGCCTGCTTTGCGGCAAGCGCCATTGTTTCCGGCTCACAGCCGAAAATCTGCACGACTGCAGGGGCTTCCTTTTCACCTAAAGTCATAAGAAAGTCGCTTTTCCTGTCCCCCAGTATCAGTCCCTTTGAACTTATCATTTCACTGACAACATAACTTGCACCGAAACCGAGACAAACCTCACGGAATGCCCTGTCCGTAATTCCCGCCATGGGGGCGAGGGCAGCAAATCCTTTAATTTTTTCTTTACCTATTTGCATAAATCTACTCGCTTCACTTTTTGTTTATTTCCATTTTACCACGCCTTTAATTTTATTGCAATATCGGTAAGAATATTGTATAATTGTGAGGATAGGATGTGATGATATGAAACTGCTTGCCTTAGACGGAAACAGCATTGCAAACAGAGCTTTTTACGGAATCAGACTTTTGACCACAAAGGACGGCTCTTACCATACAAATGCCATTTTCGGGTTTTTAAGTATTCTCTTAAAACTTACGGCAGATGTGGAACCCGACAGTGTTGCCATCGCCTTTGATGTTAAGCAGCCCACTTTCAGGCATAAAATGTACGAGGGCTATAAGGCGACCAGGAAGGGTATGCCCGAGGAATTGGCATCACAAATGCCCGTACTTAAAGAGATATTAACCGCCATGGGCTACAAGATTTTAGAGGCACCCGGCTGGGAGGCGGACGACATTTTAGGTACACTGGCGGCAGCCTGCAAAGATGAGGATTTTTGCTATATTGCCACAGGTGACCGGGACACCCTTCAACTTGTTAATGACAATGTAAATGTGCTTTTAGCAAGTACCAAAATGGGAAATGCGGTAAGCACTAAATATGACACAAAAAAAATTAAAGAGGACTATTCGGTTTCTCCGAAACTTTTAATTGATATTAAAGCACTTCAAGGGGATTCCTCGGACTGTATTCCCGGTGTTAAGGGAATAGGCGAAAAAACCGCTAAAGAATTGGTTTCAAACTACGGCACGATAGACGAAATTTATAAAAACATTGAAAACCTTGATATAAAAAAGGGAGTTTATGAAAAACTCCTTGCGGACAAAGATATGGCATACCTTTCAAGACAGCTGGGCACAATCAGCACAAGTGCCCCGGTGGAAACAAATTACACTGCCTACATTCCCGAAAAAGCGGACGCCTATACTCTCACAAGTCTGCTTTCAAAACTTGAAATGTTCAAGATGATAGAACGGCTTAAACTTGAGCCGGTTACAATAAAAAAAGAAGATGTTCCCACCCAAAAGGTGAACACTCAAGAATATATTATTGATAATTTAGAACTATTTTTCAATACTCTTCGCAAGCAGGGAGAGGCATATTTCACCTTTGAGCAGGGGCTTTTCTATTTTGTTACCCCAAACGGAGTGGGTACCGTTAACCCCGAAAATGAGGGCTATATAAAGTTTTGCGAAGATTTCCTTTTCTGCAAAGAGATTAAAAAATATACCTATGATGTGAAACATCTCTACTCCTTTTTCTATAACTACCGTAATGATATTATCATAAACTCAATTGCGGGAGACGCCATGCTTTCCGCTTACTTGGTAAACCCTTCCGGTGACAGTACGCTAAAGAGAATTATAGAGGAATATGCCGGCTTCATAAGCGGTGAAGACGCTGCCCCTCCCCTTCTTACCGCCTACCTGCAAACGGCAACTAAGGTGCTTGAAAAACATATAGACGAAAACGGTCAAAGGGAGCTTTTAGAGAAAATAGAACTTCCCCTTTCTAAAGTTCTTGCCTCTATGGAGCGGGAGGGCTTTTTGGCAGATGCCGAGGGAATAGAGGAATTCGGTGAAAAGTTGGCAAAGCAAATAGAACAAATCACCGCAGAGATATTTGAAGAAACGGGCTATGAGTTTAATCTTAATTCCCCGAAACAACTGGGAGAGGCACTTTTTGAAAAACTGGGGCTTCCTCCAAAGAAAAAAACAAAAACGGGCTATTCCACAAATGCGGAAGTTTTAGAAAGTCTTGCGGAGGATTACCCCGTTGTGGAGAAAATTTTGGAATATCGCACCCTTGCTAAACTTAAATCCACCTACTGTAAGGGACTTTTAAAAGTTATAGGCAAAGACGGCAGAGTACATTCGTCTCTTAATCAAACGGAAACGAGAACGGGAAGAATTTCCTCCTCCGAGCCCAACCTTCAAAATATTCCCGTAAGAAGTGAACTGGGGAAGGAAATGAGAAGATTTTTCAAGGCAAAAGAGGGCTTTGTGCTGGTGGATGCGGACTATTCACAAATTGAACTTCGTGTTCTTGCCCACATGGCAAATGATAAAAATATGATAGATGCCTTTAATGCGGGAGAGGACATTCACACCATAACCGCCTCTCAAGTTTTTGACCTGCCACCTATGATGATTACTCCCGTTTTGAGAAACAGGGCGAAGGCGGTAAACTTCGGTATAGTTTACGGTATTGGGGCATTTTCACTTTCAAAAAATATCGGCGTTTCCGTGAGAGAGGCGAGCAGTTACATTAAGGACTACTTAAACCATTTCAGCGGTGTTCGTGACTTTATGTACAATGTGGTGGAAAACGCAAAGGAAAAGGGCTTCGTGGAAACCCTTTACAATAGAAGAAGGTACCTGCCCGAGCTTACCCATTCCAACGCCAATGTGCGTGCTTCAGGGGAAAGAATGGCAATGAATATGCCCATTCAGGGCACCGCCGCAGATATAATTAAAATCGCAATGGTGCGTGTTTGGAATGCCCTCGACGAAATGAAACTTGATGCAAGACTGATTTTACAGGTTCATGATGAACTTATTATCGAAGCCACGGAAGAACAGGCAGATATTGTTGTCTCCATTCTTAAAAGAGAAATGGAAAATGCGGCTAAACTAAAAGTACAATTACAGGTGGATGTGGGTATCGGTAAAACCTGGTACGACACAAAGGACTGAGTATGAATTTTGAAATAATTGAACTGACACGGGAATACGAGCAGGCAATTTCTGAAATTGAAAATGCGGTTTTTTCAGTTCCCTTTCAGCGAGAACAGATTAGATTTTCACTGAATGATAAGAAGCACAAAAAACTTTTCGGTGTTCTTTTTGAAGATAAGCTTGTGGGCTATATCGAAATGCAGGAGGTTTTAGGCGAAGCCGAGGTGAACAGAATGGCAGTTCTAAGTTCCTTTCGTGGAAAGCAACTGGGAAAAGAACTTCTTGCAAGGGGACTTGAATTTGCCAAAGAAAGAAACTGTAAGGTCTGCTTTTTAGAGGTTAGAAAAAACAACAGAGTTGCGAGAAATCTCTATGAATCTTTCGGCTTTGAGCCTGTTGGGGAAAGGAAAGATTATTACACACTCCCCACAGATGATGCGATAATTTATAAGAAAATTTTGAGGTAGTAAAATGAAAATTTTAGCAATAGAAACCTCCTGTGACGAAACGGCGGCGGCGGTTGTTGAAAAGGGCAAAACAGTGCTTTCAAATGTTATCGCCTCCCAAGTTGATGATCATATAGTTTTCGGGGGTGTGGTGCCGGAAATCGCTTCAAGAATGCACACGGAAGCAATAAGTTTTGTGGTGAAAAATGCCCTTAAAGAGGCAAACACTACCCTTAATGAAATTGATGCCATAGCCGTAACCTATGCACCGGGGCTTATCGGTGCCCTGCTTGTGGGTGTAAACTTTGCGAAGGGACTTGCCTATTCAAGCGGAAAGCCCTTAATTCCCGTACATCACCTTCGCTCCCACATAGCGGCAAATTACATTACAAACCCAAATCTTGAGCCACCATTTTTATGTTTAGTGGTTTCAGGTGGTCACAGTCATATAGTGGCGGTGGAAGATTACACCAAATTCAAAGTTATAGGCAAAACCCGTGACGATGCTGCAGGGGAATGTATGGACAAGGCGGCAAGGGCAATGGGACTTGACTACCCCGGAGGCGCAAACCTTGACAGAGTAAGTCAAAACGGTAATCCCGATGCCTACAAACTCCCTCACCCCAGAGTTGAGGGAAGCAAATATGATTTCAGTTTTTCCGGGCTTAAAACCGCAATAATTAACACCATTCACAATGCCAAGCAAAAGGGAGAGGAAATTCCCGTGCCCGACCTTGGAGCAAGCTGTATAAATGCTGTTACTAAATGCCTGACGGATACGGTTCTAATGGCTGCGGAGGATTTCAAATTTAATAAAATCGTGCTTGCGGGGGGAGTCAGCGCAAACTCACGCCTTCGTGAGTCAATGAACTCGCTGTGTAAAGAGCGAGGCTACGAGCTTTATATGCCGGAGCTGAAATTCTGCGGTGACAATGCCGCAATGGTGGGGGCTCAAGCGTATTACGAATATCTAAACGGCAACATTGCCACTCTTGAACTAAACGCCACCGCAACGAAAAATATAGAGGAAGATTAAAAGCACCCCTTGGGGTGCTTTTTTTCATCTTTCTGTTTTTGTCTTTAAATTTTCGTAAATTGCTTTGGTGCTTTCGGTATTGACGCCGTTTATGACAAGGATTTTCTCCCCTACGGTTATGACAACGCATTCATCACAGTTCACATAGGAATAGCGGGTATAGTTGCCGAATTCCCCGTTGCGGAAGGCACCTGCCTGCAAACGAGCTCCGCCAAAACCGTTTGTTCTCATTCCTTTATCATCGGTTTCACGGTATTCAATATTGTCAATAATATCGTAGTCCACAGTAAGGTCATCCCAATAACTTGCCACAATCGTGAAGGAAGTTTCGTCATATTTTACATCTATATCTCCGGTAAAAGTTACAATACCTATACCAACCAAAAGTGCGGTTACAAGTATCATGGAAATTGCCACAAATATTTTTTCCCTTTTGGTGGTTACTATTGGAGTGATTACCGGGTCGCCCTCTTTCAGCTGTTTTTTGTGGTACCGGTAGGAATAAAATATAGGCAATAACACAAGCACCGTCATGGGAACCGTTAATACAAAAGGCATAAGCTTTTCCGGAAGGAAGGAGCATAACATAACAAGTATTCCACCGGCAACCCATACTTTTCCGCCAAAACGATGGGTGGCGTTCCAGTTTTCTTCGTTTTCCAAAGTCCACTTTATTTTAATTCCTATTGTGTAGTTTTGCTTGCTCTTTGGCAGGTAATTTCCGACAAACACAAACATAAGCCCCAACAAAAAGGGAACGGCAAAATATAAATTCATCTCTTTACCGAAAGCAACGGCATACATTAAGGCGTTTACAAAAAGTGATAATAGGGGAATAATCCAAATTACCATTCCAAAGGCCTTTTGATTTTGGTCTTTGTTTTTTGGGTCCTTTGAGGTGAATAAAACACCAATCCACTGAATGATAAGCAAAATAACGGGCAAACCGAATATGGCAAAAGCACGGGAACTGCTGCCGTCAGCCACTCCGTCAAAGCCCCAATGGGTGGTCATTTGTTCGGGAAGTTTGTTCCAAAAAATAATGCCGAAGAGTATGGGTAAAAGTATTACCACGCAGGAGAGTATAAGCTTTACTTTGTTTCTTTTAATCATTGTTGTCATCCCCTTTCAAGTCGGTAACCCAGAGCATAATTTCCTCTAAAACGGAGGCATTAAGCTCATAGAAAATGAACTGACCTTCCCGTGTGTCCCGCACCAAATCTGCCTCTTTCAGCACCGACAGATGGCGGGAAATGGAAGCCGCAGTAACGGGAAAGTGCTCGGTGATTTCCCCTGCCGGCATTCGCCCCTTCTTGAGCATATTCAAAATTTCACGGCGAATGGGGTCGGCAAGTGCCTTCAAAGTTTTTTGTAAACTCACGAAATACCTCCTTAATTAACATTTAACCTAATCGTTAAATGTATTATACACCCCCTTGGGTATTTTGTCAAGGGGGTGGGGAAAATTTTTTTGTGCATTTCTCAATGGTGGGGAGTTTTTTATTGGGTCAAGAAATTTGAGGGCAGGTGTGGGGTGGGTGGTTATCGGGGATTGAGGGGTAGACAATACGGGGCGGGTGTCGGCTGGGGTGCAACAGGGCAGGAATTGGGGTCGGGTGTCGGCTGGGGTGTGGGAAAATTTATTTATTTTCAAAAAATGTTTTTGCCAAAATATATGCCTGCTTGCCGTCTTGGGACATATATGAGGAATGATTTGCACCTTTAATAATGGCAATCTCGCTGCCGGGTATCCAGTTATGAAGTCGCACACTGTCGGAGAGCCACATAATGTCATATTCCCCTGCCACTATATAGGTGGGGCAAGTGATTTTTGAAAGGAGTTCCTCATTAAATTGGGGCAGAGTCAACATCATATCGTTAAGTTTGTCCGGTTTTCTGAGATTAGATACCCAAACCGCAAAGGGAAAATTGGGTTTTAATCTTTTTGGCGTTGAGTTGGCACCGCAGGAGATTATTCCGCCGAGCAAATCCGGGTAGGTGTAGGCAACGGTAATGGCATTTATTCCCCCGTCACTATGCCCCATAAGGTAGGGCTTTTCAAGGCCTAAAGCATCGCAAAATTCTTTTATATCTTTCGCCATAAGGTCATAGGAAATTTCACCGGGGTCACTGCTTTCCCCGTGACATCTGCTTTCAATGAGATAGACAGTATAGTCATTTGCAAGGTAGGTGGCTGCCTCTTTGAGAGACTTCACACTGCCACCGTTACCGTGAAGGAGAATGAACGCCTTTTCACCCTTTCCGTAAACCTGATAGTGCATTTTCATTTCGCTGAGCTGAACAAAATCGTCAACTTTCGGCTCCTCTATGGGTTTAGGTAAGTGGGAGGTGTCAAGGGTGATTAAGTTATATTTTTTAGACTCTTGCCTTACATAAATTTGCCAGCCACCCAGCACCGCAGTTGCGGTTAAAACGGTTGCACCGGCAATGGTTAAGATTTTCTTTGCTTTTTTCATTTTGCATTCCCCCATGGTATTATTTGAGTTTATTATAGAATGTTTGCAGGAGAAAATCAATAATGTGACTAATTTTGCTTGTGAAAAATTTTTCTGTATCTTGTGAAAATTATAGTTGTTTTTCTTTGCAGAACAAGTTAGGACGCTTACATAAAGCCGGGGTATTTTGCAGACCTTACGGTATTTGACGAGGAAGAAATTAAAAACGCCGTTCCAAATCAGGAAAAATCCTTCGGCATTTCAAAGGTATTTATTAACGGTACCCTTGTGCTTGACGGTGAGGAGCTAAAA
>CAYFRJ010000024.1:0-21713 GCA_964345625.1 uncultured Clostridium sp.
ATGTGATAAACCGTGTTCTTTTAGTGTATCGTGCTGTAAATATCTCATCATAGTATAAAGTTCGGTCATTGAGTTTGATACCGGAGTACCTGTAGCGAACACCACTCCTTTTCCACCCGTTTTTTCATCCATATATCTGCACTTCATATACATATCAGAGGATTTCTGTGCTTCAGATGTGGATATGCCTGCAATATTACGCATTTTTGTATAAAGATAAAGATTTTTATATGAATGAGCTTCATCAACAAATAAACGATCAACACCTAACTGTTCAAAAGTAACAACATCATCTTTGCGTTCAGTAGATTGCAATTTTTCAAGTTTAGTTTCAAGTTGTCGTTTTGTCTTTTCAAGTTGTTTTACTGTAAACCTTTCACCCCTTGAATATTTGAGTCTTGCAATACCCTCTACAACTTCATCAAGTTGATCCATTAACTGCTGTTCTTGCCGTTCTTGAGATATAGGTATTTTCTCAAATTGACTGTGACCGATTATTATTGCATCATAATCTCCGGTTGCAATTCTTGCACAAAATTTCTTTCTGTTTTTTGTTTCAAAATCTTTTTTAGTTGCAACAAGGATATTTGCGGAAGGATAAAGCCTTAAAAATTCAGATCCCCATTGCTCGGTTAAATGGTTTGGTACGGTAAATAAGGGTTTTTGACATAAACCAAGTCTCTTTGATTCCATTGCAGCAGCAATCATTTCAAAGGTTTTTCCCGCACCGACTTCATGGGCAAGTAAGGTATTGCCACCATATAAAATATGAGCAACAGCATTCTGCTGATGCTCACGAAGTTTTATTTCGGGATTCATTCCCACAAAAGATATATGGCTACCGTCATAATCACGGGGTCTTATAGAATTAAATCGCTCGTTATATTCACTCACAAGGTTATGCCGTCTATCCGAATCTTTCCATATTTTTTCTCGTATTGCATCTTTTATCGCCTGCTGTTTTTGCTGTGCAAGCGTTGTTTCCTTTACATTCAAGTCTCTGCGTTCTTTACCCCCGGAATCTTTAACAGTATCATGTACTCTAACATCACGGAGATTTAAAGTATCTTCAAGAATTTTATATGCATTTACTCTTTCAGTTCCAAATACCGAAGAAGCATAAACATCAAAGGTGCCAAATGAACTTTTATTTGAAATGTTCCATTCGGCGGTAAACTCCGCAAAACTGACTTTTGTGCTGTATCTTGAATATGGAGGAGTATTGAATGTTTCATACATAAACTCATTTATATATTCCTTGTCTATCCAAGTAGCACCAAGCCGTACATCAATCTCACCGGCATCTAAATCCTTTGGTTGTGCATTTTCAAGAGACTGTATATTTGAAAACACCAAAGACCTCATTTCGTCACTCTGTTCGGCAATAGCATTTATCACTGCCAGTTTTTTCCTCACATTACCTGATAGATATTCATCAGCAGTTACAAAAGGATATTCTGAAAGTTCTTCTACAGTTCTCGGTATCTTTTGAATATTAGTGCCGAAATCACGAAATATTACACCTGTTAATTCAAGTTCAATTTCTTCCGGACTTTTTCCGGTAAGTTGAGACATATATTCAATATCTACCCTTGCTTTTTCAGATATGGATACTGCAAGTGCTTCTGCGGAAGTATCTACACTTGTTACCGCTTTTGGTGGCTGTATTGTTCTTTTGGTAAAGAAATCTGATTTTCTTTCCAGTTCATCGTTCTCATCAAGTATTTCAAGAGAACAAAGTAAATAATAGGCATTATCATCGCTGAAAGCTCTGGCATTCTGTTTGCTGTTAATAAGTCCGTATTTACGAACGAAAGTATCATAAAGAAGATTTAATTTGTTTTGTAGAAAAATAATTTCATCATCGTGTGCAGTATCATCCATTTGTAAATCTATGAGTTCTCTCATACAGTCACGGATTTCAACCATCTCCTTTATTCTATCCTTATTGGACTGAGAAAGATCAGGTTGAACCATAATACTGTTCTCTCGATAATATACTTCACCATCTACTACGGTATAACTGTAATTACGCACATCGGGATCTGCAGGTAATACATTCTCTTTAATTTCTTCATTTAAATCCGTCACTACTGCCGGTGAATAATTGCCGTGAATATTTTGAATTGCAACTGATAACTGCTCCGATAAATCAATATTTTCATTAGGATTCAAGGTAAAATCTTGCTTGCCGTACTGTGTGGTTTCCGATGTCGGAACACCAAGCATCATTTCCGGATTATCAATAAAGAATTGGTTAATAGTATAACCGTCACCATTCTGACCGAGATATACCCATTCGGGATCGCAAACTTCAGGTTGTTCCTTCTTTTGAAGAAAGATGATATCCGAAACTACCTGTGTTCCCGCATTTGCCTTAAATGCGTTGTTCGGTAATCTTATTGCACCAAGCAAATCAGCTCTTTCGGCAAGATATTTTCTTGCTGCCGGAGATTTAGCATCCATTGTATATCTGCTTGTAACAAATGCAACAACTCCACCGGGTCTGACTTGATCTAATGCTTTGGCAAAAAAGTAATCATGGATTGAAAATCCCAGTTTATTATATTCCCTATCATTAACTTTGTAGTTACCAAAAGGAACATTTCCTATGGCAACATCATAAAAGTCTTTCCGGTTTGTTGTTTCAAAACCCGCTACAGTGATGTTCGCATTTGGATAAAGTTGTTTTGCTATTCGTCCCGTAATGCTGTCCAATTCAACACCATATAGTTTACTGTTTCCCATTTCTTCAGGTAACATACCAAAAAAATTGCCGACACCCATAGACGGTTCTAATATATTACCACTCTGAAAACCTAAATTTGAAATAGTATCATAGATTGATTTTATAACGGTAGGACTTGTATAATGAGCATTAAGAGTCGATGCTCTTGCCGCTTCGTATTCTTCCGGAGATAAGGCTTCATACAGTTCAATAAACTCATTTCTCCAATTTTGTTTTGTTTCATCAAATGCATCAGAAAGTCCACCCCAACCAACATATTTTGATAATATTTCCTGTTCTTCCGGAGTGGCTGTTCTTCCTTCAAATTCGATTTGTTTAAGTGTATTTATTGCATCAATATTTGCTCTGAATTTAACTTTAGGACTGCCTTCACCTAAATTATAATCTGTTATTCTGAAGTTTTCCGGTTTCGGAGAAGGATCATCAAAGCGGATTGTTTCAACAATAATATCGTGTGATAATTCAGTTTCTTCTGCCGAATAAACAGCTTCCTGTTCAGTAGTGTATCCGGGCTGCGGATACTGTTCAAGAAGTTTTGCAAACCGTTCTTTGCTTTCGGCACGAGAAATAGGATATGTGGTGAACGGATCCCTTAAATGGACATCAAATATACCGACTTTTTCAATAACAAAAGGTTGTCCCTCTTCAAGATATACTGTATCTCCAACCCCAAAAGGCAGATGTTCTTCTTCAATAGTTTCAAAAACTTGATTAAGAGTTGCTTTTTTATCCGTTTCCATGTATTCTTTGACAACAGAAATCGGTTCAGTATGAAACAACCATTCATCCAAATTCACATCAACATCAACATTTTGATAATTAACCGTACCTTCTTCATAGTTTACTGAATCAATGATATATTCTCTGCCGTTATTAGTGAATGTTGTTTTATTGGGAATCATATATTCTCTTGCATATTCCACATCATCCTCTGCCGGTTCTTCTTTTCTGTCAGAAATCAAACTTGTTTCTTTCTTTTCATCCTTATATGAAAGTAAGGTATATGTGTTTCTTTCTGTTTGACCTTCTACAGTTCCGCTAATCGTAACATTATGATTTTCCCTGATTCTTTCAACATATTGCTCAAGAGTAAATGCGGGAAAACCACACATAGCTACTCTGCCTGTTTTGGGAAATTCTCTTGAAGTTAAAACTAAATCAAGTTCTTCGGATACTATTTTTGCATCCTCTCCAAGTATTTCAAAGAAATCACCGATTTGAAACAAAACAATATTTTCGGGAAACTGTTCTTTTATTTCACGATAAAACCCGACTATAGGTTTCGCATTGCTTTTAACTTTTTCTTGTTCTTTCTCCGGTTCAGGTAAAAGTTCTTTTTCAATATACTTTCCCTGCTTAATAAGAGAATCAATTCTTTTGGCAACGGCTACCCACGATAATTCTACTTTTTGACAATTTCCTTTTCTAAGACTGATTCCTTTGCCACTGTAATCTTCAAAACTTCCGCTTGACCGTGAAAGTGCGTTAGAACGACCTCCGACACCATATTCTTTCTTTAAAAAATTAATTCTTTCATCGTTTTTTTGATTACCGATAAAGAAATCATATATTCTCTTTTTCCCTTCACTAAATCCGCTACCATGTGACAGGGTTTCCCTTATTTCGTCTTCCGTTATAAAAGAATGTATATCCGGTAATTCTGCTCTGCCTTCGGGATACTGAATCCTTGGTATAAGCAAGTCCTTACACTGCTGTTCAAGTTCGTGGGGACGATAAAAATGAAAACGAAGTAATCCTCTGTTTGCAGAGTATGCTTCATTAAAAACCTCAAATTCCTTTGATAAGGTTCGAACAAAATCCATATTTCCCAGTTCCTTTGCAAGTCTTTCCTGCATATCCGGAAAACCGCCTTTTAATTCAAGGTTCTTTATTGATGGCAAATAAGAATCATCCGTTAAATCTCTTTGTAGAAACAGGATATTTTCAGCCAGCAATGAACGGACATATCCTGCACTTTCTGTAACTTCAACATTCGTGGCAAAGTTTCCCTCTTTAAGCAGTTCATCAATTCTGTCAGCTACATCTTTCCATTCAATGAGTTTAGCTGTTCTGACATATCTTGCGGCACTGCCGTTTGCAAGATATATTCCTTCTTCACCGTGCCAAACAGATATATCATTGCCACCGGAACTTATACCATAACCGCCGTGATATATTTTCTTTAAAAAAGCAATTTTTTCATTCGATGATTTATCTTTTGAAAATTCGTCTGTAATTCTTTCTCTTGCATGGTCGCTGTTACTTCCAAAACGCAGAATGTTATCAACATCATCCTGTGAAAAAGAAGGAGCGAAAAGCAATTCATAACCGTAACTGCTTTCCGCTTCGTCTATGCTTTGTATTTGTTCTTTTTCTGTAGGAAAAAGAGTTAACTGTAAACTATCTCCTTGAGAATAATCTCCTCTGCCTGTGATTTCAGATTGTTCATTATCTGTGTCCACTCCAGAGGATCTTTCGCTTTCAGTTGTTCTGTCACTCCGTTCTTCTCTTTCAAACTCTGCATCAGGTCTTCCATGTATTTGTTTGCCAAGTCGTCTGTCTCCAAAAGATGTTTCCACAGTTTGCCCTTTAGACTCAGACTGCTGAACAATACCGGATTGTTTTTCTTCAGATAATCCCTTCGCATTTTGCCGTATTTCCCGATTGGTTTCTGTTCCTCCTTGTTGAGTTGCAAGTTGGGGATCAGATAGTCGCCGTTCTTCAGGTACTTGATTTCTTTCATGTTCAATACTCCTTTCATAGTTGCGTATTGTCAGTTCAATATTCCTTAATATTCGTTCACTACACTCATTGACAGCATTTCCCAGTAAAGATACACTTTCTACCGTGTTAAAATCAAAGAGCCGTTCAAAGTCTTCTCTGTCATAATATATCTCTGCGTCAATTCCGCATCTTTTCATAACCGCATAAGAAGTCGAATTAGATACAAGTGAACAAACAACATTTTTAAGTTCAGCTACATCATACTCTTCCACTAACGAACCGTCAACAATGTCACTAAGGTATTTATTGTGTGCACTCCAGAAATCTTCAGCAGTTTCTTTTGCAGCAATCATAATTGCCGATACAATGTCATCAGCTTTTTCTTTTGAATAACTTTTAAGCGAATCTAAAACTATTCTCTCATTTCCCTGTGTTAATTGCCACGGTATAAAAGGTCTGGCGTTTTCACGGGGCGAAGTATCTGAAACATCAAACACATATTTTAGTTTTTGCCTTTCACCGGAACTATCAATCAATACGATACCCTTACTGCCTTTTTTAATATATCTTTGCATTGTCTTATTCCACACATCATAACCTGCCAAAGCCGTTGCATCAGGTCTTTGTGTATGAATCATTACCTGATCTTCAAAGGGATATTTATATATCTTTCCTGCCATATCAAGAAAACTCATCCAGTTTTCAGATGAACGACTAAGATTTTTTGTAGCTTGTTCAGACAAAACTGAATAATATTCATATTTGTTTTCCATTGCACACCTCCTTCTGTATAAAATTTAACACCGCCCGATATACGAGCGGTGCTTGCTATAGTTTCTTGTATTATTATTCTATTTCAGTACTTTTATTTTTTGCTTTTTGATTTCGACTTTTATGACTTATTTCCTCTTTTGCTCTATTAAGTTTACCTACTACACTTTCTTTTTCTTGTGGCAAACCCTGTAAACGCACTACCACATAAAGCTGAAAGTATAGAAAAACCCATCACTTCGTTGCTACCTGTATTAGGTATGTCGGTATGCGTATTCACATAATCAATAACAATATCTGTTTCCGGTTCATTTTCAGTTATTACCACATCACTTGTTTCAATTTCAATCTCCGTTTCAGCAAGTTCAGTATCGGCAAGAGTTACTTCTTCATAAAGAATAGTAACATCAGTTTTACTCTCTTGTGTGGTTTGAACTGTTGTTTCCTCTGTTGTTGCAGAGTCAATGTTTGTGGAACTTGTAGTCTCCTGTGCGAAAGCAGTAAGTGAACAAATAAGAACCATAATCACAGATACTGTTAAAATAATAAATTTCCTGTTATTCATAATATATCCTCCTGTTATTAAACATTAAGTTGAAGCCGCCTGCTTTCACAGACGGCTTCGCATATAAATATTTGTAAATTTCTCATTATTTTTTCATAGTTTTGAAAAAATAGATGATATTCTTAATTATCTTCCACCAAAGAAATTCAACACGGACTTCACATTCATTTGTTTCTCCCGTTTCATTGTTTTGGGCGGTAATTACACAAGTTCCGATTCCGTTTGAAATTATCTTGCCGTTATCATCAACAGATGCAACACTTTCATCGGATGTGGTGAATGTAATATCATCGGTTGTCAAATCTTGGTTAATTGTGAGTTGAGCTGTTCTGCCGTAATACACTGTCGTATAACTGTCGTATATAACAAGTGCACAGGCAGGTGCGGACATTACCATAATCATAGTAAAAGCAATAATCAAAGCTAAGATTTTCTTCATTTCAGATTACCTTCCTTTCTAATTTTCTTTGCCGTCTTCCGGAAAAAGATCAAGTTCATCAAATTCATCATCGGAGATGCCTTCCAGTTTATTCAACACTTCTTTTGAAAGTTGTATGAGTTTTTGCTCATCTTCTTCAAGATAAGATGTCATATCACGAATCTCCTGTATTGTGGACCGGCGAGTGTTTGTTTTGTAAATTGCAATAAGTTGCAATTCATCTTCTGTAAATTTTTTCAATTAAAAACTCCTTTCACTTCTTTCTTTTGTTTCGGTAGGGTTTGTAGCAATCTCTGCTTTAAGAGCATTTAGCTTTCCAAGTACCGAGGGCTTCTTTTCTGATTTTGCTACCGCTTCGGTTTTCAGTGACTCCTTTCCCATATTTTTAATAACACCATCTTTTGTGACAGGGTTAATTTCCGTTGAATGTTCGGCAGTTTTCAGTAGATCTTTCCCAAATTCCGGTAAGTCTCTGAATCCCGCCCTATCAACATAGTAGTATGATACATTACTTTCTGTGTTAATGGCAACGATGTCACTAACAGACAACGAGCGGTTTTGATAATCAAGTGGTTTATTTACATTAAGTTCATCAAAAATTAAACTCAACTTCTCGTCCGTATTTCCGGTTTTTCCCACAAGATTTCCCATATAAACAAAATCATAGTTTTGTTTGTCAACAGGAATGTGCAGTTTTTCAAGTACATCTGAACCTTCAAATTGAATATCTTTGTTTTCGGGTATATTTTTAAGCATATATATCGCATAACAAGGTTTAGAACTTTCTAAAAATTGTTTTTCCTTGTCTTTTGAATTATCCAATGCTCCGACAACAGCGGACATTCTTTGCCATTCTTCTTTTTCAATTCCGGAATATCCGTAATGTAATAAAATATCATCTTTATCCATCGCCAAACCCTCTGTGTCATCATCATAAAGAAGAAACACTTCGCATCCGGCTTCAATAAGTTCTATTGCTCTGTCTTTGGAAAGAGGTAGCATATCCGTATTAGTGTAACCAAATTCGTTCATCTCTTTTACAGTTACCGTAGGATCCGGCATCTTAATATTTTGAATTTCAGGTTCGGTAGGTGAATTCTTCTCCTGTGCCTGAGTCCGAGAATCCACAGTAGTTTCCTTTGCAATATCCTTTGTCAGTTCTCTGTACTTCTTTTCAATGGAATTTATCAAATTTGATGCTGTTTCATTGATGGTTTCAAGACATTCCCTAAGTTGAGATACATCTTTGTCCTTTGTCCATGAAGCGAGATAGCCAAAGGAATTTTCATCTGTTTCAATTCCAAAATATTTTGAGACCGCATAAGCAACACTCTCCGCTTCCAATTCCTGTGTTTTTTCAACCTTTGGTTTTTCTTCCGCCTCAAAGTTATGGAGAACAGAATGGGCAGTTTCGTGTAACAAAGCACATACCGTCTGCACTTCACTCATATCATCACGAATTACAATACTCTGTTTACTGCGAGAAAAAAATCCGTCTGTGTTTTCTGCAAGGGGTTTAAATTCAACAGGTACCGGTGCCGATGCAACAATAGCTTCTTTTAACAGTTCATAATCCTTAACATTTCCGTGAAGAGTTTTGGCGAGTTTCGGTAATTCTTTACCGAAAGTTTGTGATACATCAAATACGGTAACGGGCTTATACATTGGAATCTTAACTGTTTTAGTTTCCATTATGGGTTCCCCGTTTGCATCACAAATAACCGCCTTCGTTTCGGGATCAATTTTTTCCTGTTCAATCTTCTTTTTGTATGGTGTCGGAGCAATAATTTTAATGCCTTTTTGACCCTGCATTACCGTTCTTCCAAACTTATCTTTCCACTTATTAAAACCTGCAACCAAAGTGGCATCCGGTTTTTGCATATAGATAAGCATTGTGTTGTTGAGTGAATAGTTATGAAACCTTGACATTGTTTCAAGATAGTTTTTGTATCTGTCTGATTCAAAAACCTCTTTGATTCCCTGTTCTATTCCGTCGGTTATCTCTTTTAATCTTTCTTTGTTTGTTTTTTGTTTTGACCGTAGGATTTGCTGTTCATTTTCATTTGTAATGTTATCTTTTGTGTCTTGGGTCATAATTTACCTCCTATTCATTAATTTTTTCAGTTCCCAATTCGGTATGAATTATAAAGTGCTCAATCCAACCCTTTTTCTCGGTATGTTCATATCTTATGTTTTCGTCAATATCAAGAGATGTATCTTTTTCTTTGTAAATTCTTACCGCCATTAACGCAAGAATAACGGCAAGAATAACTGAAATCCAAGCTAATGGTTTCATTTTTGATTTCTTTTCTTGAAATCGGGTTCGATTTTATAGCTCGTCTGCTTTCCGTCATCCATTAAGTAAAGTGTACCGGAATAGAACTTTCCTGTTTTCCCTGACCGAATTTTATTGATATGAACTTTCCCGTTTTTGAGCAGTACTTCAACTGTTTTAGTGTTAAGCATAATATTTTTAGGTTCAAGATATTTGCTTCCTTTCCACAGTTTAAATGAACACTTTTCATTCTTACAGAAATATCCTTTCTGATTTTCATAAATTTCACTATTGCATCTCAAACATTTACCAACAGTTTTTCTTTCATATCTGAAATCTTTACAGTTTTCAATTACCTTATAATTCTTGATGATATCAGTCACAAAGGTTTCAATTTCTTCTATAAATGTCTCAGGCGAAAGTGTTCCGGTTTCAACCTGTTTAAGTTTTTGTTCCCATTCGGCAGTAAGTAATACCGATTTAAGCGAATCGGGCAATACAGAAACAAGGTTTTTCCCTGTATCATAAGGAATAAGGTTTTTCTTTTCTCTCATCACATATCCGCTTTTAATTAGCCGTTCAATAACCTCTGCTCTCGTTGCAGGTGTACCGATTCCTTGTCTTTCCGCATCTTCGGGAATATCATCTTTCCCGGCTGTTTCCATTGCAAAAAGTAATGTATCTTCCGTGTATGCGGCTTTTGGTTTTGTTTTACCCTCTTTAATATTGAGAGATTCAAGTTTGTAAACATCTCCTTGTTTAAAACCTGAAAAATTAAATGTATCTTTTTTGTTTTCCTGTTTACCGTAGATTTTCCATCCCTGTTGTATAACCGAAGTTTGTTTTACACTAAAGACATAATCACCGCAGGTGAATATGTAAGTGTTCGTTTTGCTAACATATTCCTTTGATGCGGCTTCAAGCAGTCTCCTTGAAATGAGAAATAATATCTTCTTTTCACCCTGCGGCAAAGACTCTATATCATAACTTGATACTGTCATTGTGGGAATCAAAGCATGATGGTCCGATACCTTTTTACTGTTACAGAGTTTAATGGAATCTGATTTTTCAGCTTCTTTGTTTAACAGTTTCGTACACATTGGAAATAGTTTCTCGGCAACTTCAGCCATATCATCAGTTAAAAATCTTGAGTCAGTTCTGGGGTAAGTACAAAGCTTTTTTTCATATAGTGACTGAACATAATCTAATGTTTGCTGTGCCGTAAAGCCATAAATACGATTAGCTTCTCTTTGAAGATAAGTAAGGTCATAAAGTAAAGGGGCTTTTTCTTTCTTTTCTTCTGTTTTCAATGAATTGAAAAGAACGGGGTTTTTCAGACAAAATTCTTTTGTCTTGTCTGCTTCCTCTTTTGAACTAAATTTGTCCGATACTAATACCGTATTTCCATTTTTAAGTTCAAGATTGAAATATGGTTCTGATTTAAAATTCTCTATTTCATTTTGCCGCTCCACAATGAAATTAAGTGTTGGTGACAACACTCTTCCGGCACGCAGTTTTGCTCTATATGAAGTTGATAACAGTCTTGATATATTCATACCAACAAGCCAGTCTGCCTTCGCTCTACACTCTGATGCCGCATAGAGATTATCGTATTCTTTACCGGGTTTTAGATTTTCAAAACCTTCTTTTATTGCTCTGTCTTCCAATGAAGAAACCCAAAGGCGTTTTATCGGTTTTTGACATCCAATTAAATTATATACAGTACGGAATATCCGTTCTCCTTCTCTGCCCGCATCACAGGCATTGATAACTTCAGTTACATCATCTCGGAACATAAGAGATTTAAGAATATAAAACTGTTCTTTTTTCTTTTTATCAATTTCATATTTCCATTCCTTAGGAATTATCGGTAAATCTTCGGTTTTCCATTTTGCATACTTTTCATCATAAGATTCAGGATAGCATAGTTCCGCTAAATGACCGATACACCAAGAAACAATATATCCGTTTCCTTCCCAATAACCTTTATTTTTCTTATTTGAACCTATAACTTTTGCAATACTCTCTGCCATTGAAGGCTTTTCGGCAATAACCAGTTTATACATTTTCATCACCTTCTTCTATTTCGCTTCCTGAGTAAATGTCATACATATCCTCATCTTCGGTTTCTTCATAATCTTCATAGCTATCAATATTTTCAGTTGCCTGTTTTGGTTTTGAACCATTGTCCTTAAATCTAAACCAATAAACTGCAAAGCCTACTCCTGCGATTACAAGTAAGATAACTAATGTAAGACCACCTTTGGAGTTTTCTTTATTCTCCGGATCTTTTTCGGCTTCGACAGTAGATTCTTCTTTTGTGGTACTTTCAGTTGTCGTTTCTGTTTCCTGTATGTCATCACCTAACAGGGCAAGCAAATCCGCTTCATCAACCATATTCAAAAAGTGAACATTATCCGTATTTCCATCACGATCAACAATAATATAGAAGGTGTTTCCCGATTTTGTTGTTACCGTTAAAAATTGTTTTTGTTGTACCTTTGAGCTGTTTTCCGATTCAAGTTGAGAATAATCGTCCACAAGAGTTAAATTACCGTCCGGTGTCAATTGATAGGTATTCTTTTCTCCGGTTTTGGGAACAGAAACATCTTCTTGTGAAATCGTAATTGAAGCAACATATTCCGGTATATCCGTTTTCCCCTTTTCATCACTGGCATAATAATCCAAAGCAAAGGACGGAAAGCAAAAAACCGCAGTCAGCAAGACAGCGGTTACATAACTGAATATTCTTTTTATCATTCTGTTTTTTCAGCCTCCTTTTGTTTCTTTTTGTTTAATTGTGACTCAAGGAAAGCGACAAGGTTTTCGGGAGCGACATTAAATTCTCGGCATATTATACCATATTCACTATTTTCAATATCCTGAAGTTTTTCCGCTGCTTTACGCTTTCTTTTTCTGTATTCTTCATTTCTATCGTTAAGATTTTTTATCTTTTCCTCGTTTGATTGAATCTTCCGGTCAAAGTTTTCAATTTCTGCAAGGAGTTTTTCTTTCTTTGGATTCATCAAGTCCTCCTTAATTCTTTAGAATTTTTCGCAATGTTTTTTATGGCAATCTTCCGCAAGAATAATAATGGCTATTCCAATAATCTGTATCATATGATTCATATTTAATGGGATCTCCGGCATTTACCATAATTTTGTTTACGGGGTCAACAATAATCCCCACATGAGAACAAAGTGTTCCACTGTTATATGTGCCGGCAAAAAATATGAGATCTCCCGGTTTTACCGTTGCCTTGGAAATAGGTGTGCAAATACCGTAAAGCTGAGTTGCTGTAAGTGTACCCACATTCCAACCGCTATGATTTATTACCCACGAAACATAACCTGAGCAGTCAAAAGATGTATAAGGTGATGTACCGCCAAATACATAGGGATATCCAATATATTTGTCCGCTTCCTTCATCATTTTTGCAAACCTTTCATTTTCCATATATTCAGGCGGAATGTCATAATGTTCCGTTTCAGTGCTGTATCTGCCGATATATTCTGAATTGGGAAACAAATCCTCTCTGTTACCCAGTGTCGCCATATATATCGAATAAAGAGATAACTTGTCTTCATTCAGCATTTGTGAGGGAATATGAGAAAGGTTGTTGTTTCGTAATGTTACATAGCAAATGTAGTAGTTATATGGTATTTGTACCCAATAAGATTCAGTAACAGTATATGGATTGCCATCCTGATCCGTATATGTAACATAACGGTATCTTATTTCATAACGATACCTTGTTTCTGTTATCACTTTCTGAGATAAACTATATTGCTTACTAAAGGCTGTCTGTAAATCTCCATTTACTTCATCAGCCGTAAATTCACCGTCATATAATGCCGAAATCATTGATATGAGAACATAGGGATCATGTCCGATTTCATCAAGATCATAATGATATTCATTATAACTGTGGGTACTTTCATAACTGTCAATTGTTGCTTGAAGATTAGCCTCAAGTTGACAATACGCCTGCTCTGCTTTTTTCATATCTTCATCTTCCGAAGCATAAGTGCTGAGTGTTATCCCTCCTGTTGTGCTTTGAGCAAGTACCGTTCCTGTGGAGGAAAGCATACCTACACCAATTATGATAGCGAGAACAACACCGACAGCTACGATTACTAATCCTTTATGATTTGAAACATAAGTAACAATCTTTTCTCGAACTTCATCTGTTGCTTTTTTAGCGGACCTTTTGACAGAACTGCCAAAGGATGAAACGGGAGCAGTTGTAGAAGAACCACCCCTTGCAGCATAATACTCTTTTTTAATTTCCTGTTTCTGTTTCCATTTTGAATACGGATTAGAAATTGCTTTAGAATTCTGTTCTTTCGGATTTTCTCGGTCAATACGGTTTTCTTGTCTTTTTGTTGTCCTATCTCTGTTAAGATGTCTTTGATGAGATTTTTCCGCTACTTTTCGGTTTTGTCTGCGTTCATAAATCCTAACAGTTCTCACCGTGTTTTCAATTTGCCTTGTTCCTTCGTTAACCGCTTGAACTGCAACATTGTCCTGTGAATCTGATTGGGTTTTTTGGCGAATGTGATTTGTCACAGCTTTGCCCGATAACTCTTTCAAATATTCACCGTTATTGTCTCTCAATTTATCAGAGAGTTTCGGTTTGTTTTCTTCAAAATCAAGTTTTTTCTTGACTTTCATCTGCTTTTTAGGTTTCTTACCTTGTTTTGTTTTTACTTTTTCTTCGGCAAGTTTTTCCGGTTTCCTGCTACTTAATTCCTCTTGCGTAAATTTCAGTTTATATTTTCGCTTCGGCATTGCGATTTTCTTCGTTAAACTTGGTGATTATAATATACGCTCTTAACAGTAATTCAGGGTATTCCATAAGGATTTCAATAACACTTGCAAGGAAATCAATTGCACCGATTACATCAAGTACTCCTTGAATAAAATCTTCTCCGAGAATTTCAAATATTTCCTCTTTTGTGCAATTCTTTTCATCGGTCTCTTTTAGTTCATTGTTGCAATCACAAACAGGGTTAGCGGAAGTTTGTTTCAGTTGAAATTCCACATAATCCCCTGCATTAAGTTTTTGTGCTTCTTCACGGAAATCATCTCCAACATCCGTAATATGTTTAAAGACCTCATATACATCAGTCTTATTAGAACGAGCCGCAAGATCAATCACATCATATACATTGATAAAATTGAGAACCTGATACCCGCCGTGCGTATAATGTGATATCTTTTTGACTGTTTTACAATTGTCCCTCACACTTCGTGACGGATCCCGAAAACCAAACATCTTTGCCACATCTTTTGCACAATAAAAAATGATATTCTTGTCAATCAGATATGCTATCCGAAGATAACCGTACTTGTCACTGTCATAACCTGCTCTGATTATGTTGTTATTTTCCATATTTTCTCCTTTCTGCCTTTATAGGCATAAAAAAGCAGTCCGTAAAAACGAACTGCTTTATGTTTTAGTAAATTGAAATTACCATTTCATCTGTATGTCTTAAATATATATCCTCAAAATCAAAATAGAATCCGTAAAATAAAAGAATTTCTTCTTGTAACTCGTAAAACTTTTCAAGAATTTTCTCCTTATGATCTTCAAATTCCTCTTTTGCGACAGCATTATATAATTCTCTCTTTTTTGGCACTTATCATCACCACTCTTCATTCCCGTAGTTGCTCCTGCGGTTTGGTGGTCATAATACTATAAAGTCTTGTATCTTTCGGGAACCTATCAACAAAAGGAATGATAGTGCTACCGTAAAATAACAATCCTTCGCCTTCACCGGATGATGTTACATAAGAAAGCTGATATTGGGAAATGTTTAACTGTTTTGCAAGAATCTGCCTGTCACCTGCTGCCTGATTCAGCATATAGATGTAGTCGCTGTTTTCAAAGATATTTTCTATTTCACGGGAAGAAAGTAAGTCTTTGACATTTTGTGTTATGCCTGTGGGAATACCACCCCATTTGCGAAAACGCTTCCATATTTCAACAGTATATGCTGCCGTTTGTTCTTCTTTAAGCAACAAGTGCATTTCATCAATGTAATATCGAGTTGATTTGTTTGTTTCCCGATTTACTGTTACTCTGTTCCATACCTGATCCTGTACAATAAGCATACCGATTTTCTTTAACTGTTTACCAAGTTCTTTGATATCATAACTTACAACTCGACTTTTTATGTTTACATTCGTTCTGTGATTAAACACATTTAGAGAACCTGTAACATAGATTTCAAGTGCTGTTGCCAAATACTTTGCTTCCTTTTCGTCTTGTTTCAAAAGTTCATTGTACAAGTCTTCTAAAATCGGCATGTTTTCCGGTGTCGGATCCTGAAGATAATCCCTGTAAACCATTCGTACACAGCGGTCAATAATAGTTTTTTCTACAGGTTTTAGACCCTCTTTTCCGCCGATAATCAGTTCACAAAGAGAAAGTATAAAATCTGATTTCAAAGTTAATGGGTTTTCATCTTCGCTGTAATTCAAATTCAAATCCATAGGATTGATGTAGTCCTGTGACACAGGTGAAATTTTTATCACCTGACCACCGAGATGATCCACCAAAGCCCCGTATTCACTTTCAGGATCACAAATGATAATATCATCATCCGTAACAAGAAATACATTGGATATTTCTCTTTTTGCAGAAAATGATTTACCTGAACCGGGAGTGCCAAGAATCAAGCCATTGGGATTTTTCAGTAGTTTTCTGTCAACCATTATTATGTTATTGGAAAGAGCATTTAAGCCACAGTACAGTGCTTCTTGACTTGTCTGAAATAACTCCTGAGTTGTAAACGGAATAAAAATCGCCGCAGACGAGGTTGTTAATCCTCTCTGAATATCAATTTGATTATATCCAAGGGGCAAACAACTCATTAGTCCTTCTTCCTGCTGAAAATCAAGTCGCACCAGATTACAGTTATGTTGTTGTGCAATACTTGATGCCCTAAATATATCATTTGAAAGTTCCTTTTTTGTTTTAGCGATATTCAGAACAATAAAAGTCATCAAAAACATTCGTTCATTCCTGCTTTGCAAATCTTGCAATAATTTTACCGCTTCCTCGTTATATGTGGAAAGGTCACTTGGAATAATATCCATATCATAACCGGAACGAACCGCTTTCTTTTGTTCTTCTATTTTAGATTTCTGCAAATCCGTTATTTTTCGTTTAATGGCTTTAATTGCTTTTACTTGGTCCATAGATCGAATGTGCATAGAAACAATTACATCGCTTTCCATATCTAAAAAATCCGCAAGCAGTCTGTCATTAAGTTCAGGTGCAAGAATCTGAAGAAATGATACCGCACCAATTTGTTTACCCATTCTGAATTCTTTACCGTTTTTAAATTCAAAGGATGAAGGAGCAATGTAATCCTTCGGTGACAGTCCGGTTTGCGGTAACCAATCCCAGTTAAAACGAAATGGTACAGATTCTCCAATATGGAACGTTCCGTGCATTACCTTCAATCGATCATACCCATTCATAGGTTCTGCATAAACACCGATCTTCTTAAAGTTTTGAATAATATCCGTTTCAATTCTTTCAAGACGGGGTTTGGCATCTTTTATGCTGTTTGCTTCAATACCAAAGGTTAAATATTTTGTTTTAACCAACCCGTTATTTCCTTTTGAAAGTTGATTATTTAAAAAAGTTTGGTATTCATCGGCAATTTCTGCAAAACCATCATCTCTTATGGGAATATTTATGCTTTCCGATGTGTTATCCGTTTGCACGGTCATATTGGTAAAACTAAACTGAAAATGTACGGAAGAATCGAAATAGTTAAGAAAATCACACCAAGAATCAAATATAGCATTTTTATCCTCATTGCTGCTTATTTGATAATTTATGTCATTGAATACTACACTTTTTGTGTATAGAGTATCGGTTACTTTACAAATTCCATCTTTAAACATTCTCTGAAACGGAATACTGTCCTGTGCAGATACTTCCTTTTTGCTGTTACCCAAAATATGTGCTCTTGCTTCATTGATTTGCTTTTGCTGAGCTTTGGTTACTTTGCTTGTTGTTTGATACAATTATTCTCACCTCCTTACAAAATTTGTCTTGTTTTTCAAGCATAGAATAATAGTTTTTTGTTTTATACGGTCTCTGCTTCGGACGAAAAAATAGAACATTAAGCATATTTTTCGCTATTTTTTCAAAGGGTCTGCCGTTTTTTTCGTACATTGCAAGCAGCATAAAAGGAATAACCGCCATAACCATAAGTATGGCGGCAGAAGAAGAACCGATATGTCCTTTTGTTAGGAAGAATAGCGGTAATCCGATTATTGCACCGGAACTGAAACAAATTAACTGTCTTTTTGTGAGATTAAACATCACTTTAGTTTTTACTGCATTTAAGTCTTTTGGTACAGGCACATAAGCCATAACCTTACACCTCTTTCTTAATGAGCATTGAATATTGATTTTGCAAGGGATCCTGTTTTGAATAGGGAAAAGCACAATAATACCGTGTATCCCATACAAGTCCAAAGTGCATAGGAAATATCATCCGTAACGGTAATATTTTCCACGAGTGCAGCATAAACAGCCACACATACTATTATGAGAAATGCCTGAAAAGCAAGGGCAATCAGATTTCTCAAATAATTTTGTCCGATTTGTCCGCTTTCTTTATTCATCATAGTTGCCATAGGTACAGGTGCAACGGATGTAACCAGATAGATTTCAATCATTCTTCCAAACACAACCACAAGAATACAGATTTGTAACAAACCCATACAGAGTTTGACAACACCTGTCTGTACCCACAGACCAAGTAATGCTCCTAATGTCATTGCTGCAAGTTTACCATCTAATCCGTCCATAAAAAGAGCCGAATCAATGGCGACATTTCCAATGGCAACACCTGCCGCTTCATTAACAATATGTTGACCGACATCAAATACTGCCATAACAATATTCCATGTGTTGGTAACAATTAAACATGCTGCGGAAGATTTAAATACCCATTTAAAAAATGCAAATGTATCACCATCATTAAGGTTGTTTCTGTCAATAACCATCTGCAACAATTCAAGAGTCATCACGAAAGCAAGAATCATTGCGGCAATGGGAACCATCACATTATCTGACAGTCCCTTTACCATATTGTATATTGCGGCATTCCAACCTTGCGGTGTTTTACCTACTGTTACTGCAATTTCTCCGACTTTTGTGTTTACCTGATCAAATAATCCGGACAAATTTGAAGTGATTCCGCTTGTGAGAATTTCCCGTAACCATTCTTCCAATGCTTCTTTAATTTTATCCAGTTTTCATCACTTCACTTTCTTTGAAGCGGAAACTTCTAAAGAACCTTCCGCTTCGTATTTTTTCTTATCCAAATAAACCCGAAAGTAAAGGTACAAGCATAACTCCGATAAGTGCTACTCCTCCACCTGCCATAAGTTGTTTCATACCTTGTGACTTAGCTCCGGGATTATCATTTCCGTAACCTTCAAGAAGGTTTATTGCACCCCATATTCCAAGACCTGCTCCAAGTGCAATAACAAGAGTTTGTAATACTCCTACTGCTGATTCAAAAAATTCCATATATTGTTATTACCGAAAGCCGTTTCTTTTCAGACCGCTTTGGCTATCGATTTCTCCTTTCTTATTTTATTGTTTTTGCGGTCATAATATATAAAAAATCCCGCCTGTGCACCAACGGGATGATAAACAAAGAAGCCGCTGAAATAAATCAACGGCTTTCATAATTAAAGTATTATGTAAATATCAGATATCCTTGAGAATTTGCGAAATATCATCTTTATTTGCTATGGTAAAATCACTTAATTTATATGAACGGATTCGTTCTTTGACGATTATCGGGACAACATAACCATTAGCTGCCAGTGCGGTGCACCTGTTTATTATCGTTTTATTGGTAACCCCGACTTTTTTGCTTATATCAATAGGTGTAAATTCATAATAATGATTATCTATCAAAAAAGCAAGCAAAGTTTTTTCTTTGGTATTAAGATGTGAAAGACCTTCATAAATGTTGTCGGTATTGAACGATTGAGATATTTCACGCACTTTATCTGAATACAGTTCAAACATTCTCAGAAAATATCCAACCCAGATTTCCGGGTGAGGAGGATTGTCTCTTCCGGAATAATACAAAGCCGGAAGTCCCATTTGCAGTGAATTGTAATATTCATCAATGTCATACGCATAGTATTCATCCAATGAACCGATACCGTTAAATCCATAACCGTTCAGTTCAAGAATATATCCGGACATAAGCCGGGCAGTTCTTCCGTTACCATCTTCAAAAGGATGAATAGTAACAAGTTGATAATGAACCACTGCGGCAATAATTAAAGGGTGATCGTCTGTTGTATTGACATATTCAACAAGTTCATCAAGAAGTGCCGGAACATCGGTATACTCAGGCGGAATATAGTCCGGATTTCCAGTTTCGGAATCGTAAACCGCAAACAGATATCCCGGAGGCATAGGACCTCTTAATCCGATTTTTTCCTTTGCTGCACCTTTTTCAACTAATGCCTGAACTTTAAGAATCAATTCTTTTGAAAAAGGAACTTTTTTCTTGATCTGTTTATCCAGATAATCAAGTGCCAGATAATAGTTGCGTATTTCCTGTTCCGGTTTAATAAAATGCTTATGCGCATCAGCTTCTATTACGGCATCCGCTTGGGCTTCCGTCAAAGGATTACCCTCAATTTTGTTTGAAGCATAAGAACTCTTTTTCTTTGAATTCTTACGAAGTTTATTTGCCGTTGAAATCGGAAGCTTCGTTCCGTTTACAGTAAATCTGTTTTGATCTATAGCAGATATTCTGTTAAGAATAGCATTATCCAGTGTCACTTTTATCATAAGATCACCCCTTTGCTGACAATATTATATCATATATGGCAGAGATTTTCCACTATAATTTCACTATTTTTACACTATTTTTACATTATTTTTTCATTATTATGCTGATATTTCATAAACATCATACTTTTCATCCGCTTTCACTTTAAGTTTAGTTGACAGAAATTTTTCAACATCAAACTCGTTTTTCTTATCATAATCCGAAAGATATTTGTAGTTTGGATGTTTTGTAATATCATACTTATCGGATAAAAATGGTCTTACTCCTCTTAATTGAAGTACACATTTACTGCCGTCTAATACCGCCAGTTCATCAACACTCAAAAGTTTTTTGCCAAGTTTTTGATAATTTAAACTATGCGAAATATCTCTGCCTCTGCTTTCTCCGGTATTATATGTATCAATCGTTTCTTGACCTAATGCTTCAGATAACTCTTTTAGTGTAGTAGGTTCAGATCCACCAAGAAAGATCCTGCTGTCACAGTTGCCGATAATCGTATCGGCACTTTCCTTGTATAAAGCTTTCAACTGACTTTGTGCCTGTAGTACAAGACAAGCAGAAATCTCTCTGCTTCTAATCGTTGCCATCAATTTTTCAAGGTTTGGAATCTGACCGATATTTGCCGCTTCGTCAATTAAGCACCGCACATGAACTTTCAGTTTTCCTCCGTACACATCGTCTGCTTTTTCACAAAGTAAATTGAAAAGTTGAGTATAAATCATAGAAATAAGGAAATTAAATGTTGCATCTGTATCCGACATAATTAAAAATAGAACGGTTTTTCTATCGCCGAGTGTATCAAGTTCCAATTCATCATACATCGTAATTTCACGAATCTCCGCAATATCAAAGGGTGCAAGTCGGGCAGCACAGGAAATAAGCACAGACTTAGCTGTTTTGCCTGCGGCTAATTTGTATTTTTCATATTGCCTTACTGCAAAATGATCCGGACTTTTTATCGTCAATTCATCAAACAGTAAATCTACGGCATTTTTGAAAGTTTCATCTTCTTCTCGCACTTCCATAGAATTAAGAAAAGTTACAAGGGTTGTAAAGTTTTGCTCCTCTTCCGGTGCTTCATACCAGATATATCCGATAAGAGCACAATAGAGAAGTGTTTCCGCTTTTACCCAAAAATCATCACCGCTTTTGCCTTCTCCTTTGGTGTTTGCAATAAGTGTAGTTACTAATTTCAAAATATCTTTTTCACTGTGAATGTATGCAAAAGGATTGTAATGCATAGACTTATTAAAGTTTATTGTATTAAAAACTTTAATACGATATTTGTTTATTTGGAACAGTTTACCCACTTCGTTTATTACCGTACCTTTCGG
>CAYFRJ010000025.1:0-1472 GCA_964345625.1 uncultured Clostridium sp.
TGCTATGTTCCACATTCAGGCTATTGAAATTCTTGCACAATCCCTTCGTGGTGCGGTTGAAACCACAGATGAGGGCAGAGAGGGAATGGCTCTCGGCCAGTACCTTGCAGGTATGGGTTTTTCAAATGTGGGACTCGGCGTTGTTCACTCAATGGCACACTCTTTAGGTGCGGTTTATGATACCCCTCACGGAGTTGCAAATGCCATTCTTCTTCCAACAGTTATGGAATACAATGCTCCTGCCACAGGCGAAAAATACAGAGATATTGCTAAGGCAATGGGTGTTGAAGGTGTGGACGATATGACACTTGAGGATGCCAGAAAATCGGCAATACAGGCAGTTAGAAAGCTATCTGCAGATGTGGGCATTCCCGCTGACCTTAAAGAAATTGTTGACACAAAGGACATTGACTTTCTCGCACAGTCTGCCTTTAACGATGCTTGTCGCCCCGGTAATCCGAGAGACACAAGTGTTGCAGAAATTAAAGAGCTTTATCTTTCACTTATGTAATTGCAAAAATCAAAAGGCACTTACCAAATCGGTAAGTGCCTTTTTCTGATTAAAGGTTAAAATATTTTTCAAACTCGACAGGGGTGGGAATTTGTGCCATCTTGGCAAGTTCTTTTCTCTTCACCTTAATGAAACTGTCAATAAGTTCCTTGGGGAAAACTCCCCCTGCGGTGAGATAATCGTTATCTTTTTCAAGGGCATCAAGGGCATCTTCGAGGGATGTGGGTAAGCTTTGAAGTTTTGCCCTCTCCTCCTCGGGAAGATGATAAAGGTTAATGTCAAAGGGTCCCCAGCTGTTTGCCTTGGGGTCTATCTTATTGATAACTCCGTCAATACCTGCCATAAGAATTGCGGCATAGCAGTAGTAGGGGTTACAGGTTGCGTCAGGGTTACGAAGTTCAAACCTGCGGCGGTTAGGTGACTTTGCATAGGCGGGAATTCTTATAACCGCTGAACGGTTTGAGGTTGCGTAGCCAACAGTTACGGGTGCCTCAAAGCCGGGAATAAGTCGCTTAAAGGAGTTACTTGAAGGGTTGGTAATTGCACAAAGGGAAGCAATATGTTTCAAAAGTCCTCCCATAAAGTAGTGTGCGGTTTCACTTAAATTTGAGTAGCCGTTATCATCTGAGAATACCGGCTCACCGTCTTTGAGAAGAAGCATATGAACATGCATTCCGCTGCCCGCCTCACCGTAAACCGGTTTTGGCATAAAGGTTGCGGTCATACCATACTTCAATGCGGTGTTGCGAATGTAATATTTAATAAGCATTGAAGCATCTGCCATTGTTGACATCTTGCCTAAATTCGGCTCAATTTCAAACTGGCCTGCAGCACCAACCTCCGGGTGATGGTACTTAATGGAAACTCCCGCTTCCTCTAAGAGAAGGCACATTTCGCTTCTTGCTTCGTATGAACGGTCTAAAGGTTTTGCAATGTGGTAGCCCTTCTGCTTTTCCACTAC
>CAYFRJ010000025.1:1482-21180 GCA_964345625.1 uncultured Clostridium sp.
CTACTCTGCCAAAGCCCTCACAGTCACTGTTCCAATGTCCCTGATCAACATCAATTTCCATGCTGACTTTGTTGGGAAGCACCGACCATCTCACATCATTAAAAAGGTAAAACTCAAACTCAGGTAAAATGAGCATAGTATCCGCAATTCCGGTATCCTTAAGATACTTTTCGGCAGCAAGTGTAATATTTCTCGGGTACTGGTTATGGGGTCTGTTTTCCGGGTGGTCAATTATCATTGCGTTACCCATAAATGAAAGGGTTGGAATTTCACAAAAGGGGTCAACTGTTGCTGTATCAAGGTCGGGAACAAACACCATATCGCTCTTTTCAACAACGGCATAACCGTAGTTGGAAGAGTCAAAACCGATGCCGTCCGTTACGGTACGCTCAGTAAATTGACTTGCAGGTATGGTTACATGACGAAATTGACCGTTGATATCAACAATCTTAAAGTCAATCATTTTGATACCCTTTTCCTTGATAAGGGACATAATTTTTTCTACATTTTTTGTCATTACGACAATTCCTCCAATTCCATAGCTAAAAGATTGGTCATTAAGGCAACATTTTGCTGTTTTCTATAATATAATATTCAATAATTTTACACCAACTGTTACCCTTTGTCAAGAATTTAAGACCATTATTTTGTTTCTAACCCCGCAAATATGAATAACTTTGAAACAATTTGGTAAAAAATACCGATTATCATTGACACCGAAAAAATTTATGATATTATCATTAAGGAACAATAATTAAACCAAAAGGAGAAAATCCATGAAAAAATTTTTAGCATTATTACTTGTTTTGGCAATGCTTCTTACCTTTGCCGCCTGTAAGTCAAACAACATTGAGGAAAAAACAACCATAACAACTGAAAAAGAAACAAAGGTAACCGAAAAAGAACTTCCCGGTGAAAATGCCGAGCTTGGTTCCCTTGCCATTTTAACCACGGCATGGAGCAGTTGGAGCGGGGAAAAATTTGCCGCAATGGGAGGGGATACGTCAAATCCCAAAGAAGATGCTCCCGGCGCATACAATATTAAAGATGAAAATCTCTGTGCCACACTTGTTTTCCCTGAAGATAAAATTTCTAAAATTGACGAAGCCGCTTCCCTTGTTCATGCAATGAATGCAAACACATTTACCGCAGGAGCTTTTCATGTAAAAGACTACGAGGCTTTTAATCTTGCCCACGACATAAAAGAAACCGCCCTTAAACATCAATGGATGTGCGGTATTCCTGAGCGTTTTGTTGTCTTTGTTATTGGGGATTATGTGGTTACCCTCTTTGGAGCACAGGACTTTGTTGACAACTTCGAAAATGCCCTGCTCACAAACTATGAAGGGGCAGTGCTTGCGGTTGATAAAATTATCGTTTAAATTTAATCTGTAAAAAACTAATCGGCTCCGAATTTTCGGAGCCGATTTTTATATCCTTTGCTATCAGTTCTCTTCGGGAGCATAAAGCTCTTTGAGCCTGAGAAGGTGAGCATATCTCTTAACACTTGTCTTTTCAGCCAAATCAAAGAGTGCCTCTGCTCTCTCAGGGAATGAACGGGTAAGCTGTGAGTAACGAGCCTCATTCATAAGGAAGTCTCTATAGCTTGCTACAGGTGGCTTAGAGTCGATAATGAAGGGGTTCTTGCCCTCCGCCTTAAGTGCCGGGTTATAACGGAACATATTCCAGTAACCGCAGTCAACCGCCTTCTTCATTTCTGCCTGGCAATTAACCATTCCGCCCTTAATTGAGTGCATCTCACAGGGAGCATAAGCGATAATGAGAGAAGGACCGTTATGAGCTTCAGCCTCTAAAATTGCCTTAATGGTTTGGTTCTGGTCTGCACCCATTGCGATTTGCGCAACATAAACATTGCCGTAGGTCATAGCGATTTCCGCAAGACTCTTTTTAGCGGTTTCCTTACCTGCTGCTGCAAACTGTGCAACTTGGCCTATGTTAGATGCCTTTGATGCCTGTCCGCCTGTGTTGGAGTAAACCTCGGTATCAAATACCATAATATTTACATTCTCGCCACTTGCGAGGACATGGTCAACACCGCCGAAACCGATGTCATAAGCCCAACCGTCACCGCCGAATATCCATACGGACTTCTTGCTGAGGAATTCCTTATTCTTAACAATTTCCTTGCAGGTGTCACAATCAGCCTTTTCAATAGCCTTAACAAGAGTATATGTAGCGGCTGCGTTTGCCTCACCGTCGTTGAGAGTGTCAAGGTAGTTTTGAACAGCTGCCTTTGTCTCTGCACTTGCAAAGTCAGCGTCAAGAATTGTCTTAACCTTTTCAATCAGTCTTGAACGGATAGCATTTTGACCCAAGAACATACCGAAGCCGTGCTCAGCGTTATCTTCAAACAGGGAGTTAGCCCATGCGGGGCCTTTACCTTCACTGTTTGTTGTGTAGGGTGAGGTTGATGCCGGTCCACCCCAAATTGATGAACAGCCGGTAGCATTTGAAATATACATTCTGTCACCGAAGAGCTGAGTGATAAGACGAGCATAGGAGGTTTCCGCACAGCCTGCGCAGGAGCCGGAGAACTCAAGAAGGGGTGTCTTGTATTGACTTCCGATTATGGTGTTGTCAGCAAGGTCTTCCTTAACAGTAACATTAGCTACCATGTAATCAAATACCGGTTGCTGGTCGTCTTGGCTCTCTCTGGGAACCATTGAAAGTGAATTTGTGGGACAAACGCCGACACAAAGTCCGCAGCCCATACAGTCAAGGGGAGAAACTGCAAGTGAATACTTATAAGAATCCTTGCCCTTGCCTTTCTTGTCAACAATAACCGCATTTTCGGGAGCATTTGCTGCTTCCTCTGCTGTGAGTGCGTAGGGTCTTATGGTTGCGTGGGGACAAACATAGGCACACTTGTTACACTGTGCACAGCTTTCTGCATTCCAAGCGGGAACCATAACCGCAACACCGCGTTTTTCATAAGCTGAAGCGCCCTGCTCAAAGGTACCGTCTGCGTGGTCAACGAAGGCGGAAACAGGAAGAGCGTCACCTTCCATGAGACCAACGGGCTTCATAATGTTGTCAACCATCTTAACCAGCTTTTCTGCACCTTCGGATGCTTCGGCTACTGTGTTGTCAACTGCATTTGCCCAGTCGGCGGGAACATCTATTTTTACATAGGCACTAGCGCCTGCATCAATGGCCTTTTCGTTCATCTCAACGATTTCTTTACCCTTGCTCATGAACTTCTGTGCCTTTTCCTTCATGTAGTCAATTGCCTCTTTTTCGGGAAGAACCTTTGAAAGGGAGAAGAATGCGGACTGAAGAATTGTATTTGTACGCTTACCGAGACCTATTTCTGCGGCAAGATCAATAGCATTTACAGTGTAAAGTTGAATGTTATTCTTTGCAATATATCTCTTTGACTGAGCATCAAGCTTGTTGCCCAGTTCTTCAGGTGACCACTGGCAGTTTATAAGAAATACACCGCCGGGCTTAACATCGTTAACCATCTTATAACCCTTTTCAACATAGGAGGGGTTGTGACAGGCAACGAAGTTTGCCTTGTTAATGTAATATGGGCTTCTGATTGGCTCATCACCGAAACGAAGGTGAGAAATTGTAATACCGCCGGTTTTCTTTGAGTCATACTGGAAATATGCCTGAACATACTTGTCTGTATGGTCACCGATTATCTTTATAGAGTCCTTGTTTGCGCCAACGGTACCGTCACCGCCAAGACCCCAGAATTTACACTCAATTGTGCTTTCTGCAGCTGTGTTGGGGGATTCCTTTTCAGGAAGTGAAAGGTTTGTAACATCGTCGTTTATACCGATGGTAAAGTTGTGTGAAGGAGCATCCTTTGCAAGTTCGTCAAATACTGCGAACACGCTTGAAGGAGGAGTATCCTTTGAACCGAGACCGTAACGACCGCCAACAACTTTAATGTCTGTTCTGCCCTGTGCGCTGAGTGCTGCAACAACATCAAGGTAAAGGGGCTCACCGAGAGCGCCGGGTTCCTTAGTTCTGTCAAGAACAGCAATTTTCTTACAGGTTGTGGGAATTGCCTGGGCAAGTCTTTCCGCTGAGAAGGGTCTGTAAAGACGAACCTTAACAAGACCAACCTTTTCACCTTTGGCGGTGAGGTAATCAATAACTTCTTCAGCCACATCGCAGAATGAACCCATTGCAATGATAACCTTTTCTGCATCGGGAGCACCGTAGTAGTTGAAAAGTTTGTAGTTTGTACCGATTTTTGCGTTAACTTTGTCCATATAATCTTCAACAACTGCGGGAAGAGCATCGTAGTAAGAGTTACAAGCTTCTCTGTGTTGGAAGAAAATGTCGCCGTTTTCGTGGGAACCGCGCATAACGGGTCTTTCCGGGTTAAGAGCTCTCTTGCGGAAGGCCTCAACTGCGTCCATATCACACATTTCTTTAAGATCGTCAAAATCCCAAACAGCGATTTTCTGAACTTCGTGAGAAGTACGGAAACCGTCAAAGAAGTTAAGGAAGGGAACTCTGCCCTTAATTGTTGAAAGGTGTGCAACCGCACTAAGGTCCATAACTTCCTGGGGGTTAGAACCTGCCAACATGGCAAAACCGGTTTGACGACAAGCATATACGTCGGAATGGTCACCGAAAATATTAAGTGCGTGGGATGCTACACAGCGAGCAGATACATGAAATACGCAGGGGAGAAGTTCGCCGGCGATTTTGTACATATTGGGAATCATAAGAAGAAGTCCCTGGGAAGCAGTGTAGGTTGTAGTGAGAGCGCCTGCTGCCAATGAACCGTGAACAGTGCCTGCGGCACCTGCCTCGGACTGCATCTCCACAACATTTACGGTGGTTCCAAAAATGTTTTTTAATCCTTTTGCTGACTGAATGTCAACATAATCTGCCATGGGGCTTGACGGTGTAATCGGGTAAATACCGGCAACCTCGGTAAACGCATAACTGACATGAGCAGCAGCGGTGTTACCGTCCATGGTCTTCATTTTCCTTGCCATAGTGTATTCCTCCTAAAAATATAAAAATTACCAAAAATAATTATAACACTTTTTATGCCCCTTGTAAATGATAAAAGGTTATAAATCAAAGGGGTAAAAAATGAAAATTATGTGACAAATAGCACATTACCAAATCTTCTTTGACTCAATATCCGCTTTGGCGCTTGCAATAAATTCATCAACTGCCATGCCCCCGAGGTCACCTTCCCCACGCTTACGAACGGAAACGGTGCCCTGCTCAATTTCGTTGTCACCCACAAGGAGCATGTAGGGGGTTTTTTGAAGTTGTGCTTCACGAATCTTATAACCGATTTTTTCACTTCTTGCGTCAACACTTGCCCTAAAGCCCGCTTGAGCAAATTTTTCGTTAAGTTCGTATGCATAGTCATGGTGACGGTCTGCAATGGGAAGAATTTTAATTTGTTCCGGGGCAAGCCAAAGGGGAAGAGCCCCCGCAAAGTTTTCAAGAAGGTATGCAAGAGTTCTTTCGTAGCAGCCCAGGGAAGTTCTGTGAATTATGTAAGGAAGTTTCTTTTGACCGTCTGTATCTATGTAGTACATATCGAACTTTTCAGCAAGAATCATATCTATTTGAATTGTAACGATAGTGTCTTCCTTGCCGAAAACATTTTTGTACTGAACATCAAGTTTCGGGCCGTAGAAAGCCGCCTCATCAATACCTATTTCATATTCAAGACCGATATCGTCAAGAATTTTCTTCATTGAATTTTGCGCCTCGTTCCACTGCTCCGGTGTACCCTCATACTTTGAGGTGTTTTCAGGATCCCACTGGGAGAAACGGAAGGTGCAGTTTTCAAGCATACCCACCGTACCGAGGAAATATTTACAAAGGTCAAGACAGCCCTTAAACTCCTCTTCAAGCTGGTCGGGGCGAATAATAAGATGTCCCTCCGAAATAGTGAACTGACGAACACGAATAAGACCGTGCATCTCTCCGCTGTCTTCATTTCTGAAAAGCGTTGATGTTTCACCTAAACGCATTGGTAAATCTCTGTAACTTCTTGCTTGGTTTAAGAAAACTTGATATTGGAAGGGGCAGGTCATGGGGCGAAGTGCAAGACATTCCTTTTCTTCGTCCTGTGGGTCACCTAAAACAAACATTCCGTCAAGGTAATGGTCCCAGTGACCGGAAATTTTGTAAAGTTCTCTCTTTGCCATTAAAGGAGTTTTTGTAAGAAGATAACCCTTTGTTTGCTCAACATCCTCAACCCAGCGCTGTAAAAGCTGAATAACCCTTGCACCTTTGGGCATAAGAATAGGTAAGCCCTGACCTATGTAGTCGACAGTGGTGAAGAAACCCAACTCACGACCGATTTTGTTATGGTCTCTTTTCTTTGCCTCTTCAACCGCTTCAAGGTAGGCATCTAAATCCTCTTTTTTTGAGAAAGCGGTACCGTAAATTCTTTGAAGCATCTTGTTTTTCTCACTGCCTCTCCAGTATGCACCGGTGCAGGAGGTGAGCTTAAAGGCCTTAACCCTGCCCGTTGAAGGAATGTGAGGACCTGCACAGAGTTCAACAAATTCACCCTGCTTGTAAAATGAAATGTTTTCACCCTTATCGGCGTGCTCTTTAATCAGTTCAACCTTGTAGATTTCGCCTAAATCCTCGTAATGCTTAATGGCGTCTTCGGGAGTCATCTCAAACTGCTCAATGAAAAGGTCTTCCTTGATGATTTTTTTCATCTCTTTTTCAATTTTTTCAAGGTCATCCGCCGTAAAGGGGCTGGGCACATCAAAGTCATAGTAAAACCCGTTTTCAATTGAAGGACCTATTGCCAGTTTTGCCTCGGGAAAAAGTCTTTTTACCGCCTGTGCAAGAATGTGGGAAGCGGTGTGACGGTAAGCGTGTTTGCCCTCCTCGTCATCGAAGGTGAGAATTTCAAGAGCACAGTCCCGGTTTATGGGAGTTCTTAAATCCTTTACCTCCCCGTCAATTTTACACACGCAGGCAGCCTTGTAAAGGCCCATACCTATGCTTTTTGCGATGTCTAAAGCGGTTATACCCTTGGCATACTCGTTTATTACACCGCCCTTAAGGGAAACTTTAACCATATATATCATCCTTTCAAAATTTGATAAATAAAAAACCCCACCCTGAATAACAGGGTGAGGTATAATTCCCCACGGTTCCACCCGCTGTTCCGACAAAAGTCGGCACTCAAAGACCTTAACGCAGTCATACGGCAAGCCTTGTTTCGGCTCACACTCGGCAGTGGTGCCCTTATCACTATGATTTACCCCTCTCACAGCAAATGAGGGACTCTCTGAAAATCAATGTTGTAACAGGGTTCTGCGTCACCGTTTTTCACACTACTTAATAATATATCACTATATTTGGAGATAGTCAACATTTTTTTTGTACAAATATTCATAAAAAACTTGACATTTACTGTTAAAAAGTATAGTATGTGTATAATGGTGTATTATTGTGCCCTACACCATATATTGTTTTTCTAATCCAACTGTATAGGTGGAAAACCATACCATTTCATAGAAAAGGAGGATGGTACATTGGATTTTATCAAAGTTCTTATTGGTATCGTTGCAGGCATTGTAGTCGGCGGCATAGTCGGCTTCATAGTCGGCGGTTCACATAGGAAAAGGGTAGCAGAGGCAGCCATAGGTTCCGCAGAAAAAGAATCTAAACGCATTTTAGGCGATGCCATGGCAGTAGCCGAAGCAAAGAAAAGGGAAGCTATTCTCGAAGCTAAGGACGAAATCCACAAGCAGAGAACAGAGACCGAAAAAGAGCTTCGTGAAAGACGAAGCGAGGTTCAGCGTTTTGAACGCCGAATTACTCAAAAAGAAGAGAGTTTAGACAAAAAGACAGAAACACTTGAGAAAAAAGAGGAAGTTCTTTTAGACAAAATTAAAACGGCAGACGAAAAGCTTGAAGAAATTGAAAGCATGAAAAAGAGTCAGCTTGATATTTTGGAAAGAATTTCCGGTTTCTCACAGGAACAGGCAAAAAGTTACATCATTTCACAGCTTGACGATAAACTTGACCACGAAAAAGCACTTCGTATTCAAGAATTTGAGCGTCAAACAATTGATGAATCGGACAGCCTTGCAAGGGAGATTATCTCCACCGCAATTCAGCGCTGTGCCGCTGACCATTCCGCAGAAACAACAGTATCCGTAATTCCCCTTACCAATGACGAAATGAAGGGTAGAATTATCGGCCGTGAGGGCAGAAATGTTCGTGCCCTTGAAATGATTACAGGTGTTAGTTTAATTATTGACGACACCCCGGAGGTAATCACAATTTCCTCATTTGACCCCGTTCGCCGTGAAATTGCCAGAATTGCCATTGAAAAACTTATTCAAGACGGCAGAATTCACCCCGCTCGCATTGAAGAACTTTACGAAAAGGCAAAGCGTGAGGTTGAACAAACAATTAAACAAACCGGCAATAAGGCGGTTATTGATGCAGGTGTCAATAATGTTCACGGTGAAATCGTTAAACTGTTAGGCAAACTTAAGTACCGTACAAGTTACGGTCAAAATGTTCTTAACCACTCACTTGAAGTTTCCTACATAGCAGGACTTATGGCAGCAGAACTGGGCGCAGATGTTAAGAGTGCCAAGCGTGCAGGTCTTCTCCACGATATAGGCAAGGCAATTGACCACGAAATGGAGGGTACCCATGTGGCTCTCGGTGTGGATTTTGCAAGAAAGTACAGAGAGAATGACATTATTCTCAATGCCATTGAAGCTCACCACGGCAATGTGGAGCCAAAGAGCACAGTGGCAATTCTCGTTCAGGCAGCAGATGCTATTTCCGCAGCAAGACCGGGTGCAAGGCGTGAGGACCTTCAAAACTACATTAAGCGTCTTCAAACCCTTGAAGACATTGCAACCTCCTTCAAAGGAGTTGAGCGTTCCTTCGCTATTCAGGCAGGTCGTGAGGTTCGTATCATAGTTGAGCCGAAAATGATAAGCGATGACAGAATGGTTGTTCTTGCAAAGGAAATTGCTGAAAAAATTGAAAACTCAGTGGATTATCCCGGTGAAATTAAGGTTAACCTTATCCGTGAAACCAGAGCTTTCGGCGTAGCAAAATAAAACTGTGGGGACGGACTTCCGTCCCCATTTTTCATAGAAAGGCAAGTTTATGGTCATTTTTGCGGTAGGCGATGTTGTATCCCACATCGGCTGTGAATTTTTAAGGGAAAAGCTCCCCGCATTTAAGAAAGTTAAGGGAATAGATTTCTGCATAGCTAACGGCGAAAACTCCGCCGTTGGCAATGGAATTACTCCCCATTCCGCTCGCTACCTCTTTGACAGCGGTGTGGATTTTATCACAACGGGTAACCATGCCCTTAGAAAACCGGAAATATTTGAATATTTTGATAATGAAAGGTTTATTCTCCGTCCCGCAAACTTTCACAGGGAAACTCCTGGCAGGGGATATGCCCTTGTGGATATGGGTTTTACCGAGATTTGCGTTATAAACCTTATGGGCAATGTGTATATGGAAAACTGCGATAACCCCTTTGATACCGTTGATAGAATATTGAAGAAAGTTCCCAACAAAATTAAAATTGTAGATTTTCATGCGGAGGCAACGGCGGAGAAAATTGCAATGGGACGCTATCTTGACGGAAAAGTCAGTGCGGTTTTCGGTACCCACACCCATGTAATGACAAATGATGCCACAGTTTTACCCGAAGGCACCGGCTATATCACAGATTTGGGTATGACGGGCCCTGTAAATTCTGTTTTAGGTGTCAACATTGAATCGGCAACTAAAAGACTGAGAACAGGTATACCCACAAGGTTTACTACCGCTGAGGGAGAATGTATGCTTAACGGTTGCATTTTTGAAATTGACAATAAAACCGGCAAATGCCTAAGTGTTGAGCCGATAATTTTGGAGTAATTTATGCAAAAGCTTCTTGGCTATATGCGTAGTGCAATACAAAAGTATAATATGATATCGGAAGGTGACAAAATTGCCGTGGGAGTAAGCGGAGGAAAGGATTCCCTTGCTCTTTTGACAGCAATGGCTCGCCTTCGTGATTTTTACCCCGAAAAATTTGAACTTGGCGCTGTGGCAATTGACCTTTGCTTTAACTCAGCAGAAACGGATTACAGCAAAATTACTGAACTTTGCGAAAAGTTAAATGTTGACTTTCACATTAAACGAACAGAACTTGCCCATGTTATTTTTGACATAAGAAAAGAGAGTAACCCTTGTTCCCTTTGCTCAAAAATGAGAAGGGGAGCACTGAATACCGAAACAAGGGAACTGGGCTACAATAAAGTCGCCCTGGGGCACCACCTTGACGATGTTGCCGAAACATTTATTATGAACCTTTTTAACGGAGGCACCCTTGACTGCTTTATGCCCGTAACCTACCTTGACAGAATGGATGTAACCGTTATAAGACCCATGATTTTTGCAAGGGAAAGTGACTGCAAAAGGGTGGCGAAAAAGCAGAATCTTCCCATAATAAAAACCCCCTGTCCCCAAGACGGAAAAACGGAAAGGCAAGAGGTTGATGAACTTTTAACAAGTCTTGCAAAGAAATACGGAGATGTGAGAGAAAAAATTCTCCACGCAATGCAAAAAAAAGAAATCAACGGTTATTAAAAACGAAAGCTCCTCAAACGAGGAGCTTGTTTCAGTATATGAAATCTTTTATTTTTTCTCTGCACGCTTCCATATTCGGTTTTACAACCCATTGGCTACCCAAATAACCCGTGGTCATATCTCCGTCGTCGGGGATTCTCAAAGACTCAATTTTGAAAAGCAGTGCGGCAAGTCCGCCCTTGTATGCAAGACCCGTTACCTCAAAACAGTTAAGGTCAGTTTCAAGCAGGGGAAGTACACTTGTCACAATTCTGAAAACCTCCGAAATCGGTTGGCTTTTTACCTTGTCAATAATTGCTGCAATTACCTTTCTCTGCCTGAATGTTCTCATATAGTCCGAGTCAAGTTTACGAATTCTTGCATAAACCAAAGCCTTCGCACCGTCAAGGTGAACACTGTCGCCGCTTGAAACGGTGTGGCGAGTGGTCCTGTTTATAAACCGTGATTCCTTCTCCGTCACCTCAATGTCAATGCCCCCCAGCTTGTCAATAAGCTGTGTAAACATATCAAAGTCAACCTTAATGAAATGATGAATGTTAACTCTGAAATTATATTCAAGGGTATCAATCAACTCTTGAGCACCACCCCTTGCGTAGGCGGCATTGAGTTTAATTTGCTTGTTTCTAACGGGAGATGTTACCTGACAGTCCCTCAAAAATGAGGTGAGTTTAATTTTGAAATGTGCATAGTCAAGGGATACCAAAATCATAGAGTCCGAGCGGGAATTTCCACCGTCACTTGCGTCTGCACCTATGAGCAAAATGTTGGTAACAAAGGGGCTGAATTTTAATTCGCTGTTGGAAATATATTCATTTTTTGAAAGATTTACTCTGCTGTACCCGCTTACAAGAGCCATACCGCTGATAATTATAGAAAAAATAAGAAAAAGAGATATAAGTACCTTAAGCACCCACTTCAAAAAGCGGTGCTTTTTTCTTTTTTTCTTTTTCGGCTCCTCTTCGCCGTTTTGAGGAGTCATTGAAGAATCGGAATAGATATCCTCAAATGGAATCTCCTGTGGCTGGGATGAGAAATAAATGTCTTTCATTATCTTACTCCGAAATACATTCCTTTATTATGTTAACCGCCTTTGCGAGCAAATCAAAGGGAATATTTAAGGCGGGCAAAAGTCGAACTCTGTCCTTTGCGGTAAGGCAAAGCACGCCCTTTTCCAAACATTCGTTTACTACGGCTTTTGCCTCTTTTTTGGTTTTAATGCCAATCATAAGACCCATTCCGCTGACACTTTCAACACCTTCAAGGTCATTAAAAGAATTAAAAATGAAATCACTTTTCGCCTTAACCTCGGCAAGAAGTTTGTCATCAATTCTTTTGAGAATGCTTAAAGCACCTGCACAGCAAACAGGGTTTGCACCGAAGGTTGAGCCGTGGTCGCCCGCTTTAAGAATGTCCTTACATTTTTCGTTGACAAGGGTTGCTCCCAGGGGAAGACCTCCGGCAAGTCCCTTTGCGGTGGAAACTATGTCCGGTTTAACACCGAAATTCATATAGGCATAAAGCATACCGCTTCTGCCGTTACCGGTTTGCACCTCATCAATTATGGTTATAATATCATTTTCTTCGGCAAATTTAAAGACCTGTTTTATAAAATCTTCTTCAAGGGGAAGAACTCCCCCTTCGCCCTGAACACATTCCATCATAATCGCCGCCGCCTTTTGCTCCGTGGCAACCTGCTTTAATGTGTCAATATCATTTGCCGGCACACTTATAAATCCCGGTGTTAAGGGCTGAAAAAGTTTATGAAAACTCTCCTGTCCCGTGGCTGCAAGGGTGGTTAAAGTCCTGCCGTGGAAAGAGTTGTTGAGAGTAATAATTGTAAAATAATCTTCACCTTTTTTCTCACTAGCATATTTCCTTGCGTATTTTATGGCACATTCATTTGCCTCAGCACCTGAATTTGAGAAGAAAACCTTGCTCATACCCGTTCTTTCACAGAGCATTTTTGCAAGCAAAATACCCGGCTCGGTGTAGTAAAGGTTAGAGGTGTGTTGAACCTTGTCAAGCTGAGAAATTATTGCCTTTTTCCACTCCTCATCGGAAATTCCAAAGGAGTTAACTCCTATACCCGTACCCATGTCAATATATTCTTTGCCGTTAATGTCCTTTAAGATACTGCCCTTACCGCTTACGATTTCAACGGGAAATCTTGCATAAGTGCCGGCAATATATTTTTGGTCTGTTTCAATAAAACTCATTTTGTGCCTCCGTTAAACATTGTACCTGCGCCCTCGTCTGTGAGAAGTTCCATGAGAATTGAGTGATGCACTCTGCCGTCCATAATAACAACATTTTTAACACCCATTTCAATTGCCTGCAAACAGCAGTCAACCTTGGGAATCATACCCCCTGAAATTATGCCTTCTTCCTTGAGCTGCTGTGCCTGCTCAGGGGAAATGTTTGTTATCAAACTATCCGGGTCGTCTTTATCTCTTAAAATACCTGCAATATCGGTCATCATAATAAGGTTTTGCGCATTCAAAGCCCCTGCAATGTGGGCGGCGGCTGTGTCACCGTTAACGTTATAGGAATTACCCTGCTTGTCACAGCCCACCGTTGAAATCACGGGAATATATCCGCTTTCAAGAAGGTCGTTAACGGGCTTAATGTTGATTTTAACAATTTCACCCACATAACCAAGGCGGTCATCTTTAATTTTTGCCTCAATAAGTCTGCCGTCAACTCCGGAAAGACCTATTGCCTTACCCCCCTTCATTTCAAGAAGGTTAACAAGAGTCTTATTCACTTTGCCCGCAAGTACCATTTGAACTATGTCAACGGTTTCCTTGTCCGTTACACGAAGACCGTCAACGAACACCGGCTCCTTGCCCAGCTTTGCCATAACATCAGTTATCTCGGGACCACCGCCGTGAACAAGAACGATTTTAACTCCCACAAGCCAAAGAAGAACAATGTCCTCCATAACCTCCTGTTTAAGTTCTTCGTTCACCATAGCGTTACCGCCGTATTTCACAACAACTACCTTGCTGGAATATTTTTTCATATAGGGGAGGGCTTGAACAAGCACCTTTGCCCTTTCTAAATTAGAAAAATTGTTCATAATACATCTCCTGATTAAGTACGATAATCTCCGTTTATTTTAACATAATCGTATGTTAAATCACAGCCCCAAGCAACGCTTGAAAACTCACCGTCATTAAGGTTTATGAGAATTTCAATTTCTTTTTCAAGAAGTACCTTCTTTGCCTGTTCCTCTAAAAATGCAATTCCGGCACCCTTTTGACAAACATCAATTTGTCCCGCATTACTCCTAAAAGAAACATCAATTTTATTTATGTCAACATCTGCTCCCGAGTAACCGATGGCACAAAGCACTCTGCCCCAGTTGGCATCCGCACCGAACATTGCCGCTTTAAGAAGTGAAGAGCAAATAACACTTTTTGCAACGATTTTGGCATTTTCAAGTGAATTTGCATTTGAAACCTTACACTCAAGAAGTTTTGTGGCACCCTCGCCGTCACCGGCAATCATTCTGCAAAGGTTTACCGTAACAGTATTAAGTGCCTTCATAAAGGTTGCAAAATCCTCGCCCTCTTGGGTGATTTCCTTATTCCCCGCCATTCCGTTAGCAAGTACCGTCACCATATCGTTCGTTGAGGTGTCCCCGTCAATGGAAATCATATTAAAGGTGTCTTTAACATCACCGCTCAATGCCTTTTGAAGCATTTCACTTGAAATTGCGATGTCCGTTGTAATGAACACAAGCATTGTCGCCATATTGGGGTGAATCATACCGCTACCCTTTGCAATGCCTCCTATTTTACAGGTTTTGCCCTTTATTTCAAACTCCACAGCCACCTCTTTTTTTATTGTGTCCGTGGTCATAATTCCCTGTGCCGCAAGCTCGGAGCCATCATTGGAAAGGGAGGAAACCAAATCACCGATTCCATTTTGAATGGGAGTAATGTCCAGCACTTGACCGATAACTCCCGTGGAGGCAACCACAACATCATTTGGGCTTATTGAAAGGGCATTGGCACAAATTTCACTCATCTGCCGGGCTATTTCAATTCCGTTTGCGTTGCAGGTGTTTGCGTTGCCCGAGTTACAGATAATTGCCTGTGCCTTACCGTCTTTTATATGCTCTTTCGTTACCAAAAGGGGAGCACCCTTAACTAAGTTTGTGGTGTAAACCGAAGCCGCAGTGCAGAGTGTTTCACTGAAAATGAGAGACAGGTCTCTCTTTGTTCTGTTCTTTCGAATACCGCAGTGAACTCCACCGGCTTTAAATCCCTTTGCGGCACAAACACCGCCATTTATTAGTTTCATAACAGATTAAGTCCTTTCTCCTGGGGAACTCCAAGCAAGATGTTCATATTTTGAATTGCCGCTCCGCTTGCTCCCTTACCTAAATTATCAAAGGTTGAAACCAAAAGAATTCTCTCCTCGTTTCCCTTTACGGTGATGTGCATTTCATCATAACCGCTGAGCTTATTTGAGTAAATAAAACTCTCCTCATATTCAATAAATTTAACAATTTTTGAGTTATAATATTCCCTGTAAATCTCTTTTATGTCTTTTATATTTCCCTTAATTTGAGAGGCGAAAAGGGGAACGGTTACCTCCATACCGGAAAAATAGGGTGCCACAACAGGGCAGAAAATCGGTAGATTATTGAGTCCGCAAATTTGTGACATTTCAGGTAAATGCTTATGTTTCTGAGTTAAACCGTACATAGCGGGGGAGTCAAGAAGCTCACTTCTTTCTTCATTTTCATAGTCCGCTATCATCTTTTTGCCCCCACCGGAATAGCCCGTCAGGGAGTAGCAGGTAAGGAGAGCATCTTTTGAAACGATGCCGTTTTCAATAAGGGGAGCCACAAGGGAAATGAATCCCGTTGCGTGACAGCCGGGGTTTGCAACCCGCTTTGAAGAGGCGATTTTCTCCCTTTTACCCGTAAGTTCGGGGAAACCGTAGTCCCATTCCGGGTTTACCCTGTGGGCAGTTGAGGTGTCAATTACAGCAGTGTTTTCATTTTCCACCAAACCCACCGACTCAACGGCAGCCACATCCGGCAGGCACAAAAAGGTTATATCGGAACTGTTAATCGCCTGTTTGCGTGCATCTATGTCCTTACGGTTTTCCTGCGTCAAAGTTATAAGTTCAATGTCATCTCTACCCGATAATCGCTGAACTATTTTAAGTCCCGTGGTACCGGCAGAGCCGTCAATAAAAATCTTTTTCATTTCATCACCTAAATGCATAAACTTTCATTAGTTTTATAAAATATGCATATATTATACATCAAACTGCATAAAAGTCAAGTAAATATACAAAATTCGGAATATTTTTACTATTTACACAATAACTGTATAAAACAGCACATTCCTTTTTTAATATTTTGTGCCTAAAGCAATACGAAAGACACCGGAAAATGAAACTGTCCGAAACTTTTCGGACAGTTGTTTTGTTTATCTCTTTCTCAGGTTTTTCTCCTGCTTTTTTCTTTGAATATCCATTTTTCTTTCCAGAGCAAGGGCCTGTGCCTGTGCTCTCTCTTTTTCGTGGCGTTCCTCCCTTTCCGTCTTAACTTTTTCATAGTCAGCGGTTAAACGGTCTAAGTCTTGGTAGCCCTCATAAAGTTCAAGAGTTCTTTTTGCGGAGAGATAGGGGGCAGCTATGCTTGAATAAACATTCTGCTCCCTGTTTGCTTGACGCATAGCTTTTCTCCTTGCCTTAGCCTGTTCCTTGGTTTCATCCGGCAGGTTGTAGGCATTTTCTACTTTATTCGGGTCAAAGGTGATAACACCGTCTTTGTAGTGTTTTTCTGCAAGTCTTGCAGACCTGAGTAAACTTTGGGCATTTCTTATTTCCTGTCTGCGCCACACTCTCTCTTCCTTAATGGAGGTTGTGGGCAGGGCATTTGCAAAACTTATAATCTCGGTGGCATTCTTATAAAAATTATTTTCTCCCCCGTCAACTATCATTCTGCAAAGCTCATATTGTTTTTTGCCGAATTCCGTGTCAAATCTGTTAAGCTCATGCATTACAAATTGAGCAATTTCAATTTCTTCATTGGTTGCTCTAACTCTTTCAATGTCAGCTTTTACTTGGGCTATGGCTTCTTCCCTTTCTGCAATTTCTTCCGGTGTGGTGCGGGGAAGTGTCCTTGCATTTCTTAAAGCGGTTTTGCCGTCAAATTCAAGTGTCGGCATATCAATATATTTTCTTGCTCTGATAATTGCCTCACAGCCCTCAATGTAACTTGCCTCGTCAAGCTTGCCGGAGTCATAGTCCTCAACTATGGTACGAATACGAATAACACGAATCATACTCTTTTGACCGGTTTCGCTGATGTCGTAAGCAAACCAGGGTAAAACGTCAACGGCAGCACCTACAACGGAAATAGTTAAAAGGGTGTCCATAAGTGGGAAAAGCACACAGTTTTCGTTTTTTTCCTGCTCACTTAAGGGGAGGTTTTCGTCATAATTTTTGTAAACATCCAGCACGGAATAGTCGTTACCGTCAAAGCCCTTTCTTCTGTAAACATAGGGAATAAAAAGACCTGTAACGGAGCCGATAACAGAGCCGGCATAGGACCGCACGAAGCCGAAAGCACCGTCGATTCTTTCACCGATAAGGTATTGCTGGTTATCTCTCATATCACTTTCAATGGCGGCATCAATAACATTGTAGGTGTCAACAAATCTGTCTATTGTGTAAACTATGAAAAAGCCCACTGCTGCCCATGGTTTTTTGTAGAACAGAAAATATGAGGCGATGAGAAATATCTGAATAATATTTTTAACTATTTTTATTTTTTTCTTGCCGAATTTCTTTATTAACCACGGGGAAAACAGCATTCCCCAAAAGTTTGCGTTATATGAAATAGTGTTCAAAATACCGTAGGTTGTACTCTTCATAATATGGGCACGGTAAACCATCCAGTCCCAAATATTTCCCTTTGCATCCTCAAGGAAATTGTTCCAACCATCCGCACATTTAATCCAGAAAATCTTATTGCCCGCAACAGCTCTCATGGAATTTGCAAAACTGATTTTCGTAATTCTGCTCTTGGGAAGAACCAACCTTTCCTTTGTGCCGTAATAGGCAAATAAAACGAAGGGCATAAAGAGGGCTACAGGTGTAAAGGTGCCTCTGAAATAACGCATATTGTACTTGTCACCGTTTTCACAAAGCACATCAACCATCAGGGGAAGATAAATGTTATTTATGGTGTAACCCACAGAGTAAATAATACTGGTAATGGCCATTATTTTAGTTCTTTCCTGGGTGTTGGGAGTCAGAACATGCACCATATTTTCAACACCGGTGCGAACCCAAGACTGAACGGTGCCCTGAAGCTGACCTATGAAGAAAAGAACAACTATCATAATATATCTGCCATATTTTGAGCCGTCACGAATTTGTTCGTAGGGGAGCCAAAGGGAGATAAGGGTGAGAATCGTAGAGGGGATGGCGAGTTTAATATAAACCCTGTATTTACCGTCTTTTGAACGCAGGTTATCCACAATCCAAGCGTTAACCGGAGTCATTATATAGCCGATGGCTTGACACACATAGCTCATTATGAGAAGTTCCGTGTTATTCATTTTAAGAGTCATGCCGGTAAAATGGTTACCAACACCGAAGCCGATGGTCCACTGAACGGAAATAAGAAGGGCCATCCAACCCACAGAAAGCATAACCACCTCTCTGTAAGGCACATATTCACCGGGTCTCGGTTGTCGCCAATATATACGAAGCTCATTCAGAAAACCCAGAGCTAAGTCAATTGGTTTAGCAATTGTGCTTTTTAGCGATTTAATCAAGCCGTCACCACTTTCAAACAATATTCTAAACAATAATAAAGCACACCGCCTAAAAAGTCAATTATATTTTATAAAACATATTGAATAATTTGTCTATCTGTGCTAAAATAAACCACAAAAGGAGGAATAAAAATGGAAAAAACTTATATCGGCTGGCAAGAGGCAGATTATGTAAGCAAACAGACTGAGTACACCGAACCCACAAAACTCCTTGCAGATGACGGCACCCTGCTTGCAAAGGGCTGGGCAAGACGCAATGTATTTGAATATGACAGGTACAAAGTGAGTAAGCCTATGCGCCGTAAAGAGTGGGATTTCTACCAGTTTTCAGACGGTAACTTAATGCTTCAAATCAATATTGCCAACATTTCTCTCGGCGGCTTCCTTTCTTCCTGTCTTGTGGACATTAGGGAAGGAAAAACTCTGTTTGACACTATGGGAGTTTTCTTGGGACAAAAGGACAAATATGTTCTTCCCGCAAAGGGAGATGTGCCCAACAGTTTTAAGTACACTGTAGGAAATGCAACGGGTGAATTTATCACGGAAGAAACCTCTCGAACAATTCACTTTAAGAAAGACGATGTGGAGTGCCATGTTCAAATGGACATTATGCCCGGCCTTGAAAATATTACCACGGTTATTCCTTTTGAGGGCTACCCCGACCGCTACTTTATGACCACCAAACAAAACTCAATGCCCTGTCAGGCAACCATTAAAAAAGGCGACCAAACTTGGGAACTTAAGAAAGAAAATTCTTTCGCTTTCCTTGACTGGGGCAGAGTTTGCACTCCATACGCCCTTGTTTGGTATTGGGGCAACGGCAGTCACTACATAACAGACGAAAAGGGCGAAAAGCACATTTTCGGCTTTGAAATCACCTGGGGTATCGGTGACGAAAGACACGCAACGGAAACCTGCCTTTTCTATGACGGCAAGGCACACAAAATCGGTGCGGTGGATGTTAAGAATTTCCCCAAGGGCAGGTATATGGAGCCATGGGAATTTGTTTCACAGGACGGCAGATTTGAAATGACAATGACTCCCTTCTATGACCACCACAGCGACACCAATGCTCTGGTAATGAGAATGAATGCCCACCAAGTTCACGGTATTTGGAACGGCACGGTTACCCTTGATGACGGCACTAAACTTGAAATCAAAGATATGTATGCCTTCTGCGAATATGTAGAAAACAGATGGTAAATTTATAGCATAAAAAAGACGGTTGCATCTGGTGCGTTCCAATAAGACAGTATAATAGTTTCAGGAAACGGTATGATTTGTC
>CAYFRJ010000026.1:0-20402 GCA_964345625.1 uncultured Clostridium sp.
ACCCTTGATTCCGAGCAAGTTTTTGACTGTTATTATCTCGCATTTCACAAAAGTCTTTTTGAGGGGCTGTCAATAGGCACAGCCTACACAATGTACCCGGTAACCCAGTGTAGTGACGAGGCTCAGGCAGCTTATGACACCGCAGTCGATTCCGGAAATGCAGACGATATATCGGAACAGGTTGATAGGCTAAAAAATGAAAAAACCTATACCTCTCAGCAGGCTCAGGGCTTTATGACTGAGCTTGGTGTTGATAATTTGGAAGATTATGAAATCGTTTATTTAGAAGCTTCAGATTCATCTAAAAAACACCTTCATTATATCCTTGACCCCGGCACTTCCCTTGATGACAGAGTTTATTTATGGGAAGATGAAGGTGAAGATGGGGTACCTTATCTTGATTCAACAGACACGGTTTCATTCAATATCAAAGCAGATGCCCCCTTCGGTATTGCAGGAAAAATCGGTGTGGTAGGTGCAGATTGGATCACACAAAAAGCAAGAATTTCACCAACAACCGGCACAATAAACAGGTCGGCAATCTATTCAGAACCGAAAACCACCATTTCCGAGCATTCTTTGGTAACCTTCATTACAACTCCGAAGTACATTTTCAACCCCAACGGCGGTACTTTTGCCCCAGGCGTTGAAGTGGATGCCAACGGAAACTATTCAATAGTTATTGAAGAAGGAAATGTAATCAATCTCAGAACATTAGCCCCCACTCGTGCAGACGGCGTTGAGTTTCTGGGCTGGAAAGTTGGCAGTGAATTTTATGAACCCGATGCCACCTATACGGTTACCGCTGAAAATGCAGTGTTCCAAACCTTCACGGCTTTCTGGGCTGACGGTGCAGTTCCCATTTATATGTCAAGATTCCCCGGCTTCAATACTTCGGGTAAGATTGACTATGTAGACGGCACAAACTATTGGGTTCAGGTGGGTACTTCCTATGGTGATAAAGGTCAAGTTCTCACGGAAGCAAAACTCACTGAGGCCATCAATTTAGTCAGCAATACCGCAACTGATGATCCCTATGACATTGACCCGGAAATTGCACAGCAGCTTGGTTATACAGACAGTGGCTTAAACATTACCCTGAGCACTGCCGCTGCCACTACCGGTATTCCTTATCCAATGATTAGGCACCGTGAGATGGACAATTTCTCCGATGCTAATGGCAGATACGGAATTGGTAAATTCAAGTACGGTGCAGGAAACAGTCTCGATACCGGTGAAAATAACCTTACCGGCCTCTACATAGTTTCTGAAATTAAATTTGAGACAGATGTTTACTACCCCAACAGAAACCCGGACGGCACCCTTGCCAACGACGGTACTCTTCCCGAGCACTACACTCTTACTCAAGGTGTTACCAGTGTTGATTACAGGTCGGGAAAAGAGGGTAGGATCACAAGTCCCATAAGAGTCATTAACCTTGCGGATCTGGAAAATCCGGACTTTAAACCGGAAACGGAAAAACAGTCATATAAATTAAGTTCTCTCAGTAATCCGACCATTTCGAATAACCCGGAGATTTCCAAAAACATTTTGAATCCCGACGTTACAACAAGAAATGTTATTGTGGTTTACTCCGTTGAAACCAACAAGAAATTTTATATCGCCCTTGACGCAACGATTTCCCAGCCTAAATTTCGGTTTTTTGATGCCACATTTAAAATCGGTGACAGAGTAACATATGCAGATCTTCAAGACATAGGTAAGTATGCCAAAAGCGGATTTAACACAGAGGCAACACTTCAGGAACTTATGGTTTCCGGTGCAAGAATAGAGAGTCCGGGCTACTACCTCACCGACCTATATTTCGTTAACCCCAAAACCGGCGAAAGAACAGACTTTGTAGTAGATGGCGTACCTGACGAAAACGCTTCATTTGAATATACAAGTGAACTGAATTCTTACGCAATGGGTTATGAAAATTGGAAGGTTCGAGCAAAACAAAACTCCGAAAATGTAGCTGAAACCGCTCTGTTCTTTGACAGTGTTTGGAAAATTCAAGACTATCACTTCGAGGTTAGGTACTTAAATGCAGATAGTGAGGCAACATTCCTTACAAAATTTACTCTGCAGGGAAATGCCAGGGTTACTCTTGATTCCGTTACTCAAGAACTTAGGGAAATGGTTGCCCAAGATCACCCGGAGGGCAGGGTTCCCGGTGACTACAACATATTTATGATAGACGGTGAGTTAAAGCCGACAGACTGTTTTGCCTCCAGTTATTCTTCCGATCCCGATAACCCCACAATAATCGAACTCATTTATATGGAAGATCGCAGGTATGCTTATGTTGACTACAACAACGGTCAATCTACGGCAGAAGCTGCATCCCACACCAAATATGACACATTGAAATATGGTGATTTGATTTACCGTCCAAACTGGGAGCCGGAATCACCGGAAGATAAGAAACCCCCGTTTAACACATATATGGACAGATTTGCTCCCGCCTCCAATGCCCTTAGAGAAATAAAAAAGGACAACGACGGTAACAATATATATGAACAACTTCAAAGACCGGTAATCGGAGAAGACGGTCAACCCGTAACAGATGCCAACGGCGTGGTTCTTATGGAAAATGTTTATGAGGACAAACTCGATGCGGAAGGTAATCCGATACTTGACGAAAACGATAAACCTATTCCCGACTACGACAAGCCGGTTTATGACGAAACGAAACCTGTCTATGTGGACGAAAAAGGCAATACAAAAGAAAGACCTTATCGCAACTGTGAATTTGTGGGTTATAAGATGTACGAAGTTAAGAATGAGGGAGACAACTATGCAAGTTTCGCCGACCTTCCCGAAAAGTCGACCTGGACCGAGATTTCCCTAAACGAAGAAGTTCGTGCCCGTAACACTCCGATTCTTCAAATTCAGTGGAAGAGCGATAAAGACTTCTTCTTCCGTGTCTATAACGGAACTAAGGTAGAACTCGACATTTTAGGCGCGTTTTCAGGCGGTAAGTTGATAGGCCAAAGCGGAACCAGCACAATTTATTCTGCTCTCGGCAAAGATTTCAAGATGTACTACTGGAAAGATAACAAGCCCTGCACAAAGGCAGAGGCGGTATTCAATCCCAACCCGGAGAACGTCTTTACATTATATCTGAAGTTCCAAATGGAAGAGGCTGAGTTTGAAAACGGTGAAATTAAGAAGTTGCCCATAATCTCTGCTGTCCAAACCGGTAAAGAAATATTTACAGACCCAATGTTTATCGGTAAACTAATACCGACTATACTGGGACTTCTCCAAAGTTTACTTTCAGGAAAACTGTAGTTTGGAGAAAATGAATATAAATAACAAAGAAGGAGGAAAAATAAATGGCATACATTATCAGTGACGAGTGCATTTCTTGCGGTGCTTGTGTTGCCGATTGCCCCGTTGAAGCAATTTCGGAAGGCGAAGACAAGTTTGTTATAGATGCCGAAAAGTGCATTTCTTGCGGTGCATGTGCAGACGTTTGCCCCGTGGGTGCTCCCACAGCGGGATAAAAAAATTAAAGTAACCCGCCGTAGGGCGGGTTACAAAAGCAAACAACAGGTTAACACCTTACATATACGTATTTATTTGTTTAGACTAAACAAAGGAAAGTGATTGACTATGAAAAGGACAGTTTCTTTATTACTCGCTCTTTTGATGATTGCAGTTACATTTGTACCTGCTTTCGCTCAAGATGATTATTACTATGACCACGATCCGTTTTGGCAAACCGTAGATACTATGGGAAATCCGGACGGTAACTTTTTTTACGGATCCCTTTCCCAGGCAATGTTCCATATTACCACTAAAAAGGTTTATGCTATGGGTCACCTTCCCGAGTGGGAGAAGGAAGTAGAAGAGGGAAAAGAACCGGAAACCTATCCCTTAACCGATGCTATTCCCGCAGAGATTATTGAGGCTGAAGGAATTCTTCTTACAGCAAGATATGCTTTTGCCTGCCCCACCTGTGGCAAATATATGGAAACTACGGACTTTTATACCCACTACCAAAGATACGGCGGAAAATGCAATCGAGAAGAGTGCAGAGCAGTTCTTCCATCCCCCACGGAACTTGAGTTTTACCGCATTATCGGTGTAGACAGTAACAGTGACCACCAAGAACTCTTCTGCAAATACGATTTTACAAAATACAGCGATGAGGTTTTTGGAGCCACAGCCCACCTTTATAAGGGTGGTAAGGATATTTCGGAAATGAGCATTACCTACGAAACCGATGAAAACGGAAAGATTTTAACCGATGCTCGTGGTGCAAAACTGATTGCTTCCATTGACACAAATTCCAAACCGAAGAATGATTTTATGGCCTTGCTTTACATCTTCGTTTTGAAGGCTAACATCAGACTTACACCACTTATCGATAACTATCTTGCCACCAAGTTCTATGAAGCGTCCTTAAAATTCAACTATTTCTTCAATGACGCCTGGGATAAATTCCTTACATTCTTAGTAACTTGGTAAAAAATCAGCACCCTTTTTTTAAGGGTGCTTTTTTACTGCTCTATTCAATTACAAGCATTTTTGCCGCCTCGTCTCGAGTGAGAGAACCGGGGGAAGCGAGAAAGTTCCCCGGCAGAACCTCTACCCATCTTTGGCTGAATTTCTCCGCCTCCTCCTTTGAAATTTTTGTATCGCCCACATCACAAAGTGAGGCGATTGTTTCTTTTACTGTTTCAATATTATCAGTCATTTCAACAAACTCGTCAAATTTATCCTTAGCAAAAATTTCACAGCGGTCAACAAAATTGCCGAAAAATTTTCCGCAGGCCATACCGTGGGGAACTCCGAAATTTTCAGTTAAAATATATCCCAAGGGGTGGGGAAAACCGGTACCGCAGTTATTGATAACAAGCCCCGCAACTATGGAGCCGAAGTACAGTTCGTCACGGATTTCCTTGCTCACTTCTTCAGACTCGGAAAGTTTGCAAAGGCAGGAATAAATAGAGGGAATACACTGCTGTGCGAAGAGTTTAAGCACTCCCTCGCACTTTTGAGTAAAGAAACCCTCAACTGCGTGGGCAAAGGCATCTAAAGCCGTTGAAACCGTTACACTGTAAGGCATTGAGTAAGTATATTTAGGACTGCAAAATGACACCTTGGCATAGCAGTCCGTACCCTTTATACTCTTTTTAATGTTTGTTTCGTCAATGGTTAATACACCCACACTGGTTACCTCACTGCCTGTTCCCGCCGTGGTGCCTATGAGCAAAACGGGAAGGGGAGAGTTGTCGTATTTTCTCTTGTAAATGTCAATAGGCAATAAGCTTTGATTAGCAGCATAAATTGCTACCGCCTTGGAGGCATCCAAAACCGAGCCACCCCCGATGGCAAGAATAAAATCGGCATCAAAATCAAATGCGGTTTTGCCCGCTTTATGACAAGCGGAAATCAAGGGATTTTCCCCTATTTCATCAAAAATCACATATTCAATTTCTTGACCGTTAAGAACTGAAATTGCATCATCCAAAGCCCCGGATTTCTTTGCTCCGCTCTTACCGGTCAAAATTAAACATTTTTTCCCGTACTCACCGAAAACTTCGGCATTTTCCAAAACGGAATTTTCACCCCAAAGTACTCTTGTGGGCATAAAAAAATCAAAATTCATATCATTCTCTCCTAAACAAAATTTTATGAAATAAATGCATATATAATGTTATTATAAACTATTTATAATAAAAATCAATGTTATCATTGCATTTTTATGAATAATGTTGTAAAATCATATCGTATGTGTATAATTTATTGAGATTTTCTCGGTGGTGAAGTATGAAAAGAATTTTCAAATATTTAGGCATATTTTTTTTAGTGCTTTTGTGCTTTTCTTTACTTGCCTTCGGGCTTGAGAACAGAAAAAGCGCAAAGGATTTTTTTGCCATGGACACAAACTGCTCGGCGGTAATTGTTGGCAGAAATTCCGATAAAGCAATAACCGAAATTACACAAGTAATTGATGAACTTGATAAAAAAGTTATTTCCCGCTTTGAAAAAAACTCTTTAATTTATGCCGCAAACCAAATCAGGACAGTAAACGCTGAAAGTCAAATATATGACTACATAAAAACTTTGCTTGAGGTAAGTGAAAAAAGTTATGGCGCTTTCGATTTTACTTTGGGTGCGGTTTCCGACCTGTGGTCTTTTACTGATTCTCCCAAAGTTCCCGATGAAATCGAACTTGCCGATACCCTTGCAAAAACCGGTTTTACTAAAATTGAAATAACGAAAGAAGCAATCTCCTTCCCCGAAGGTGTTGTGCTGGATTTCGGCGGTGCGGGTAAAGGAATAGGTCTTGATGAAACTAAAATTATTCTTGATAAATTTAACATAAAAAACGCCCTGATAGTTCTGGGCGGTTCCGTTATGGCATACGGTGACAAAAGTTTTAATGTGGGAATAAAAATTCCCGAAAACACCCAAGGTTACATGGCGATTTTGTCGTTAAAGAACGAATGTGTTTCTACCTCCGGGGGTTATGAAAGAAGTTTTGAGGAAAAGGGTAAAACCTATCACCACATCTTAAATCCAAAGACCGGTATGCCCGCCGACAATTCCCTTAAAAGTGTAACAGTTATCTGTGAAAGCGGAATTCTTTCAGATGCCCTTTCAACCGCTTGTTTTGTGCTGGGTTTGGAAAGGGGAACGGCTCTTGCCCGACTGTTTGAGGTAAAGGCAGTTTTCATAAACAATAAAAATGAAGTTTACACCGTGGGTGATTTTGAAGACGGCTTTGAAATAACCGATTCAAGTTATAAATTAGTATGAAACTTATAAGAAAAGCAGACATCATCTTAATAGTTTTAATAGTGATTGCGGTTTTAAGTTTTGTTCTTTTTAATTATTTCAGCGGTGAAAACCTTACCGCAGTTGTGAGAGTAAAGGGCGAAATAATTGAAAAAGTAAATCTTGAAAAACAGAAAGAACCGTTAAAAATCGTCACTGAAAATGTTACCATCCTGTGCGAAAACGGTGAAATTTGGTTTCAAGAGTCGGACTGTAAGGACAAACTTTGCGTGAATTGCGGCAAGCTTTCCAAAAGGGGAAGCACAGCAATTTGCCTGCCCAACAAAACCGTAATTACCGTTGAAGACTCAAGTATTGATGCGTTAACCTACTGATATGAAAAAGACTATTTATAAACTGTGCCTCAGCGCTGTTCTCTGCGCTCAAGCATTGGCACTAAACTATGTTGAGGGTCTTTTACCTTCCTTGACCTTTCTCCCTCCGGGAGCAAAACCTGGACTTTCCAATATCATTACCCTTTTTGTCCTTGACTCTTTAGGGCTTTCACAGGGCTTGATTATAACACTGATTAAAGCGTTTTTTGTTTTTATTACAAGGGGAGTTACAGCAGGAGCCATGAGCCTTTCGGGAGGTCTTTTTTCCTGTTTTGTTATGTACTTTGTAATGAAATACGGCAAAAAAATCTTTGGAATTATGGGGGTATGTGTTCTCGGTGCCCTTGCTCATAATTCGGCACAGTTACTGGTGAGTGTAATTATCACCGGAACTGAAACCACATTTTATTATGCTCCTGCTTTGGTGCTTTTTGCCCTCATTGCAGGAGTTCTAACAGGTTTAATCTTCAAAGCAATTTTACCGGCACTACAAAAACAGAAATCCCATTTCATCCGATAGGAGGAGATTGATATGATAAAGATCCCTAAAGGCGTTTTAACCGCCGTAAAAAAAGTTAGGGGTGGTGTTGCGGTTGACCACCAAAAGAACACTGCAGGTTTAGAGGTGGTGAGAATCCCAACCCCCCAAAAGGTTATAATTCCCATGCAAATGCACATCGGCGCACCCTGTGAGCCCGTGGTAAAGTTGGGGCAAGAGGTGGCAGTGGGGGAACTTATCGGTGATACGGACAAATTCGTTTCCGCTCCGATTCATGCCTCAATTTCAGGTGTAGTTACGCAGGTGGGCAATGTTAAACTGCCCAACGGCAATCTTTCAAAGGCGGTTACCATTGAAAGCGACGGTGAAATGCGTCTTTACGAAGGAATTAAACCCCCTGAAGTCAAGACAAGGGAAGATTTCATCAAAGCAATTCGTGACTCCGGTCTTGTAGGTCTCGGCGGTGCCGGTTTCCCAACCCATGTCAAACTTAATTTTCCGCCGGACAAAGGCATTGACACACTCGTCATAAACGCAGCGGAGTGTGAGCCCTACATAACCGTTGACCACCGTGAGTGTCTTGATAATTCCTGGGACATTTTCACCTCAGTTTATACCCTCAAAGATATGTTGGGCTTTAAGAAGATTATCATAGCCGCAGAGGACAACAAGCCGGATGCATTTAAGGTTCTTAAAGATATTGCGGACCACGAAATGGATGTTAACGACGAAGTTCGTTTAATGGTTCTTGAGTCCAAGTACCCCCAGGGCGCCGAAAAGATGATGGTTCAGTCTGCTACGGGCAAAAAAGTGCCTCCCGGGAAATTCCCTGCGGATGTGGGCTGCATAGTTATGAATGTGGCAACCGTTGCATTCATTTCAAGATATTTGAAATCCGGTAAACCCCTTGTTTCCCGTTCATTGACCGTTGACGGCTCCGCAATCAATAACCCGAAAAATGTGAGAGTTCCAATCGGTATAAATGTGGGAGAGGTTATTGACTTTTGCGGAGGATTCAAAGAGCCTCCGGCAAAACTGATTTCCGGCGGTCCTATGATGGGACTTTCCCTGGTTGATACAGATGTTCCCATATTAAAGCAAAACAATGCGATTTTAGCATTTACAAGAGACGATGCGGTTCTTAAGAAAGAAACGGACTGTATTCGTTGCGGCAGATGTGCCCAGGCTTGTCCGCTGAAACTTTCTCCAACCAATATCGTAAGGGCAACAAATGCGAGAGATGTTAAAACATTAAAGGAAATCGGCGTAGATGTATGTATGGAATGCGGTTCATGTGCTTTTTCCTGTCCTGCAGGTATGCCCCTGGTTCAGCATATGCGTCTTGCAAAACAGGTTCTCAGAGAGGAGGCGGGGAAATAATGGAAAAAGAAAAACTTATGGTTGTAAGTGCTTCACCACATATGCATGCCAAAACAACAACAAGAGGCATAATGCTTGATGTTATTATTGCTCTTTGTCCTTCTCTTATCGCTTCCGTTGTTATTTTCGGTCTTCGTTCCCTGGCGGTGTCCCTTGTTTCCGTTGCAGCCTGTGTATTATTTGAATGGGCATTTCGCAAGTATATACTTAAAATCCACTGCACAATCGGCGATTTGAGTGCCGTGGTTACAGGTCTTCTTTTGGCATTTAATCTTCCCTCAAGCATTCCCTATTGGATGGTTATTATCGGTGCCGCCTTCGCTATAATCATTATAAAGCAGTGTTTTGGCGGTATTGGTCAAAACTTCATTAACCCGGCTCTTGGGGGCAGAATTGTTATGCTTCTTTCCTTTGCGGGTGCCATGTCCTCATGGACACAGCCACTTGCGGGTATTATGAATTTAACCGGCGGTACTGTTGCCTTGACAGGCGCTACACCCCTAGAAGCGGCAAAGGAAGAACTTCCTTCACTTTTTGAAATGTTTTTAGGTATTCGTGGCGGATGTCTTGGAGAAACAAGTACGCTTGCAATTCTTTTAGGTCTTATTTACCTTCTTGCAAGAAAGGTTATTAAACCTCATATTCCCTTTGCATTTATCGGAACTGTTTTCATCGGCGCTTTACTTTTCAGTAAGGGCGATATTCAGTTTGCGGTTTACCAACTTATTAGCGGCGGTTTGTTACTGGGTGCCGTATTTATGGCAACGGATTACTCAACAAGCCCCATTTGCACAAAGGGCAAAATCATTTTCGGTATCGGCTGTGGAATTATCACTTGCCTCATTCGTTTCTTCGGTTCCCTTCCCGAGGGTGTATCTTATTCGATTCTTCTTATGAATATTCTTACACCCCTCATAGAAAAGGCAACAACGCCAAAGCCCTTCGGTACTCCTAAAAAAGAGAAAAAGTCAAAGGAGGCGCAGGCATGAAAAAGTTAAAAGAATATTTAGTTCCCACTATTACCCTGTGTCTTATCTGCCTTGTAGCGGGCACCTTGCTTGCACTTACAAACAAAGTTACTTCTCCGAAAATTGCGGAAATTGATGCACAGGCCGCCCAAGAGGCTATGCAAAATGTGCTTCCCGATGCAGTTGATTTCGGCGAAAACCAAAAGGATGAAGCCACCGGCTGCACCTGGGCAAAGGCACTTGATGCACAGGGAAATGTTATCGGCTATGCAGTTACCTGCGTGGGTAAAGGCGGTTACAGCGGAGACATTAAACTTATGGTTGGCTTAAGTGTTGACGGTAAGGTTTCAAAGTTCGACTTTTTGGCAATGGATGAAACTCCCAGTATCGGCATGAAATTGAAAACAAACAATGAATTTTTAGCACAGTTTTTAGGACTTTCCGGCTCTGCCGCACTTAAAAATAACGGTGGTACGGTGGATGTGGTTACAGGTGCCACAAAAACTTCTCAAGGCATAACAGATGGGGTAAACACCGCACTGATTTGCTACGAAAATATTAAGGAGGTGGGTACAAATGAATGAGAAAAAAACTCTGGGCTCCGAATTTACCAAAGGCATTATTAAGGAAAACCCCGTTCTTCGCCTTGTTTTAGGTACCTGCCCAGCCCTTGCGGTTTCCGTTTCCGTTACCAACGCTATTGGTATGGGAATTGCGGCAACCCTTGTTCTTATCGGCTCAAATGTTGTTATTTCAGCCCTTCGCAAGATTATTCCTTCAAAGGTGCGTATTCCCGCTTATATAGTGGTTATTGCCTCCTTTGTTACCATTGTTCAAATGATAGTTAAGGCATTCGTTCCAGCCCTTGACTCCGCTCTGGGTGTTTATCTGCCACTGATAGTTGTTAACTGTATTATATTAGGCAGAGCAGAGGCATTCGCAGGTAAAAACTCCGTTTTTGCCTCATTCCTTGACGGTGTAGGTATGGGTGTTGGTTTTACATTTGCTCTTATAGTTTTGGCGGTTATTCGTGAGGTGCTGGGAAGCGGTACTCTCCTTGACGGCATTGATTCCCTTACGGTACTCTTCGGAGTAACAAGTTTTAAAGGATTTCATAATATTCTTTCACAGCCCATTGCAATTCTCACAATGGCTCCCGGAGGTTTCTTTATTTTCGGTCTTGTTATGGCTCTTGCAAACAAAATTGCCGAGGGTAAGGGTAAACCCAAGGCGGAACTTAAGGGCTGTGCAGATTGTCCTATGGCAAAGGGCTGCACTCTTGTGGGCTCCTGTGAAAGCGAAGAAAATAAGGAGGGTGAAGCAGTATGAGAGCATTGACGGTAGTATTTTTAACAGCTGTTTTAACAGAAAACTTTATTCTCTGTCAATTCCTTGGAATTTGCCCCTTTTTAGGTGTTTCAAAGAAACTTGACACCGCTATAGGAATGAGCGTTGCGGTTATCTTCGTTATGGCACTTGCAACAGGTGCCACCTATCCGATTAACAAATATTTACTTGAGGCAAACGGTCTTGAATATTTACAGACCATTGTATTTATTCTTGTTATTGCCGCCCTGGTTCAATTTGTTGAAATTGTTCTTAAAAAGTTTATTCCCTCACTCTATCAGGCTTTGGGAATATATTTGCCACTTATTACCACTAACTGCGCGGTTTTAGGCGTTGTTCTTATCAATGTTGAAAACAATTACTCCTTCGCCACAAGCATGATTAACTCCATCGGCGGTGGTGTGGGCTTTATGGTGGCAATGATTATGTTTGCAGGTGTTCGTGAAAGAATGGAGGGCTGTAATATTCCCAAGGCACTTCGCGGCCTTCCCATCACACTTATGGCAGCTGCCCTGACTTCCCTTTCATTTCAAGGGTTTGTAGGTGTGGTTGACGGAATTTTCGGTTAAGAAAGGCGGTATATTATGGACACAAGACTAATTGTTATCGCCGTTGCGATTTTATCTGTAATCGGTGCGGTTTCCGCTTTAATTCTTTCAATTGCTTCAAAAATCTTTGCCGTTCCCGTTGACGAAAGGGCAGAGGAAATTGCAGAATGTCTCCCCGGAGCCAACTGTGGTGCCTGCGGATTTTCCGGCTGTAAAGGCTATGCCGCTGCCCTTTCAAAGGGCGAAACTACAGACACCGCTCTTTGTAATCCGGGAGGAAATGAGGCAAGCATTGCCATCGCTAAAATTTTAGGTGTAGATGCAGGTATCGTAAAACCCATGGCGGCAATGGTGTTATGTCGTGGTCATAACAGTGTGGCTAAACAAAAGCTTGAATATCAGGGCGTGCAGTCCTGCCGTATGGCTACACAAATATTCGGCGGACCTAAAGAATGTATTTATGGCTGTCTCGGTTTCGGTGATTGCCAAAATGTATGTGAATTTGATGCCATTAAAATGTGCGAAGGGGTTGCAAGGATTGACCCTGTAAGCTGCAAGGCGTGTAAAAAATGTATTGAAGCCTGCCCTAAAGAATTAATTGAACTTCTTCCTCTTGAGCAAACGATGGCAGCAGTGCTTTGTAAAAACAAAGATAAGGGTGCAGTTACCCGAAAAGAATGCAGTGCGGGCTGTATCGGCTGTATGAGGTGTGTTAAAGCATGTCCTCAGCAAGCCATTACGGTTGAAAACTTTTGTGCTAAAGTGGACTACTCAAAATGTACCGGTTGTGGGGAATGTACCAAGCTCTGTCCCGTTGGTGCAATAGAGTTAGTCAGATTATAAAAGACGAAACGGTTGCTTCGGCAACCGTTTTACTTTATATTGAAATTTACCTCTTTCAAAATTATCAGAAACTCTTTACTTATTTTGTAAAAAAGGTTATAATATATTGATAAAATGGGATAGGATGTGCCTAATATGCCACCACAAGAACAGGAAGAAATCAAAATCAAAAAGACTACGAAAGAAAATATTGACCTAATAAAAAGAGTTTTGCCATATCTAAAAAGGCATTTTCCCACTCTTGGAATGGTTCTTGTTTGCACCGCAGTTTCTGCGGGTATTGAAATTTACTTGCCTCTTATCGTGCGCACAATTACAGATGCAGCTACTTCGGGGGGAGGAAAACTTACTATTAGGTTAATAGTTACCTGCTGTATCGTTTATGCAGGCCTAAAAGTATTGGACACAATCTGTAATTACACTTCAACCTATTACGGACATATAATGGGTGTTAAAATTGAAGACAAAATGAGGGCAGATATGTTTGATCACCTGCAAAAACTCTCCTTCTCATTCTACGACAACAACAAAACGGGTCAGCTTATGAGCCGACTGACAAGCGACCTTTTTGATGTGGCAGAGTGGTCACACCATTTTCCGGAAATGATATTTACAACAATTATTAAGTTTGTTGCAAGCTTTGCTCTCTTTGCTCAAATGGATCCCCGATTTGCTCTTATGGTCTTATGCCTAATGCCCTTTATGATAATTTTCACAAAGAAAACTCGTACGAAAATGAGGCAAACCTTTAGAGAAAGTCGTCATCAAGTGGGTGAAATCAATGCCGAACTTGAAGACAGTTTACTTGGGGTGAGAGTGGTTCGTTCCTTTGCAAATGAAGAAACGGAAAAAAAGAAGTTTTCAGACCGGTGCAGGGAATATATAAGAATTAAAAAACTCACCTACAAATATATGGCATCTTTCCATTCCACAGTTAATCTTGTTAACGCAATTATGTATATTGCTGTTGTGGGAGCAGGTGCACTGATGCTTTATTACGGTATTACCACAGTGGGTGACTTTGCCGCAAGCCTACTTCTCATCGGTACTCTTTTGGGCTCAATTCGAACCATTGTTGACTTCAGCGAGCAGTTCTCAAGGGGAATTACAGGTGTTGAAAGATTTGCCCATATTATGGATGAAATTCCCGAAATCCAAGACAGTGAAAATGCTGTAGAGATTAAAGATGTTAAGGGCGAAATTGAGTTTAAGGATGTTTGTTTCAGTTATTCCGAAGAAGGAAATCAAGTTATTAAGGACTTGAACCTTCACCTTCCCGCAGGCAGAAATCTTGCAATTGTGGGCCCTTCGGGAGGCGGTAAAACCACCCTTTGCAACCTTATTCCCAGATTTTATGAAATAACAAGCGGAGAAATCTTACTTGACGGTCACAATGTTAAGGACATTAAAGTTAAATCTCTTCGTTCAAATATCGGCGTTGTGGCACAAAATGTCTATCTTTTTTCGGGTACCGTTCGTGAAAACATTGAGTACGGAAAGCCGGGTGCTTCCTTAGATGAAATAATTGAATCCGCCAAAAAGGCGGGGGCACATGAGTTTATTATGGCTCTCCCCAATGGCTACGACACCCACACAGGTGAAAGGGGTGTAAAACTTTCGGGAGGACAAAAGCAGAGAATTTCAATAGCACGAATTTTCCTTAAAAATCCCCCCATCCTTTTACTTGATGAGGCAACAAGTGCCTTGGACAACGAAAGTGAAAAATTGGTTCAGCAGTCCCTTGAACTTCTTGCAAAGGGCAGAACCACTTTAACCATAGCCCACAGATTAACCACAATCAAAAACGCAGATGAAATTATTGTGCTCACGCAAGAGGGCATTGCCGAGCAGGGCTCCCACGATGAACTTATTGCCAAAGACGGCGCATACTCAAAAATGTATGCAATGTACGCAAGTTAGTTGACACTTAAAAGAAAAAATAAAAAACAAGCGAGGAAGAAGTGGTTTACCCACAGATTTCTTACCAATAAAACGGAGGAAAAATATGAAAAGAATCACAAGTTTAATTATTGCACTTATCTTGGTAATCAACATTTTCTCGGTAATGGGTTTTGCTCAAGAAAAACTCAACTATCTTGTTCTCGGGGATTCCATTGCCTATGCTGATGGGATTGTAAACGCACAGCAGGCTTGCTACGGGAAAATTGTGGCGGACACAAATGACTACAACTACAAAAACCTTGCTGTTAACGGCTACACAAGCAGCGACCTTCTTAATTACCTTGATCTTGACTATGTGGCTCAGGCAGTGGAAAATGCGGATATTATTCAAATTTCCATAGGCGGAAACGATTTTCTCCGCTCAAATTTGGCTGTTCTTATTTTAAGCGGTATCTTTGGAAATATGACCGTATTTGATGAAGTTCAAAGTGGTTTTAAAAGTAATTTCACTCAAATTATTCAAAAAATTAAAGAACTTAATCCGGATGCCACCATATTGGTGCAGACACTTTACAACCCATTAAAACTGTTAATGTCCATAGTATATCAGCATGGAGTTGACCGAATTAACGGTACAATTAAAGCATATTTGGAAGAGAACCCTGACGCTTTTAACATAGTGGATGTTGAAAATCGCTTTAAGGGGCAATGGGGCTGTATTGCCGTTGATATGATTCACCCAAACTCAAAGGGAAACCTTGAAATTGCAAAACTTACCCTTGAGGTTCTTAAAGAACTTGGGTTAGGAGATACAACCACTCCAAAAGTCACCCACGAGGGTGTTGACTGGGTAGGCTTAAACTCACTGAATATCTTTAACTATCTTACTGCCTTGTTCTTAAGATTTATTTGAGACAATACAGGAAAATGATGATCATTTTAAGAACAAAATCGCAGGTCAAATTAAGAAAAAAGCTACAAGCTTAATTATTGCGCTTATCCTATTATTTAACATTTTCTCCGTTGCCGGTTTTGCGGCGAAGAAACCAAATTATCTCCTTCTCGGTGATTCCATCGCCTATGGCAAGGGGGTTGTTAACTCCGAGCAGGCCTGCTACGGAAAAGTGGTGGCAGACACAAACGACTACAACTACAAAAACCTTTCAAAGCCTGGCTCCACAAGAGAAAACCTTCTTAATTCCCTTGACAATGAAGAAGTGGCTCAAGCAGTGGCAATGCTGAATTAGTCCAAGAAAACGCAAACGTATTTTTAGGAGAAACAATTACAGTTAACGAGATTTAATGAGGTGACAGTATGACTATGCCAATTGCTTTTACCGTAATAGGTGGTGTTCTTGTTACCGCTTTTCTGTGTCGCCGAGTAAAGGGGTGTACTCCTTTTTCCACAATGCTGAAAGCGGCAAGTTCTTTTTGCTTTATTTTGACAGGTTTCAGTGCAGTTTTCTTCACTGACTTTGATTCGTCAAATTATACTTACGCTTTTCTTATTCTAACGGGACTTGTAATGGGAGCTTTCGGAGATATATGGCTTGACCTTAAATACACTCACCCGGAAAGTGACGAGCCCTATACATGGGTGGGTATCATTTGTTTTATGTTAGGTCACGGTGCCTACATAGTCGCCACAGCGGTTGAGTTTTACAAACCCGGAGACATTAAATATCTGCTTATTCCCATTGCAACAGCAATTCCATTCGGTCCGCTTATGTATATTTCGGAAGACCTCTTTAAGGCAAATTACGGAGTATTTAAGAAGATTATCGCTCTCTACTCCATTTCAGTTGTTGCCATCGGTACATTTCCACTTTCATTGGCAATTCAAAACGGATTCAAACTCACCGCCTGCAATATGCTTTTGGCAGGGGCGGTTTGTTTTCAAATTTCCGACTACATATTAAATCAAACATATTTTTCGGTAAAAAACAGAAAGAGACCCGTTGATGTTGTTGTCAACCATGTCTCTTACTACATAGCCCAGTTTATCATTGCACTGTCTCTCTGCTTTGTTAAATAGGCACAAAAGAAGTAAAACAAAAGCCTCACAAAGTTAAATTTGTGAGGCTTAAAATTTTTTTATTTCACTTGTTATTAAATATTCAAATCAACAGGGAAAGTCACCTTAAACCACTTTTTTCTTGTATATTTTCTTTAGGTTAACCGAGTTGAGTAAAATATTCAGTACAGATCCGACAATAACACCAAATGCCATGTTGAAAAGCAAACTGAAGATTATGGTTGCGGCAAAGATTAACATAGAGCGCCTGCTTCGCAAGGCCTTTCTGACAAGTCCCCATTCCACACTCTGCCAACCGCCAACTATCAGTACCACCGCAGTTGCGGCAACAGGCATTCTCATAAGTCCTCCCGTGGGAATAAGAACCAATGCAAGCAGTCCCGCAACAACAACACCCTCCAATATACCCCAAAGGTGTAAGGAAACTTTACCTGTGAAAATTCCTCCCAGCCTTGCACAAAGAATCATTGCACTTGTGTCATAAAGGCTGTCCTGAAGCTGTGCTGTGTCTCTTTTTCCCGTCATACAAACAACTAAGGACATAGCAATTATGCAAAGGAGCATCACAAACACATTTTTAAAAGTGAAAAGTCCCCGTGTTGTGTAGGCGGAATCAATGGTAAACTCCTGCTTTACAATAAGTTCTATGGGCGAAATGCTCTTAGGGGGAATAAGCACAAAATTTAGAATATAAACCGTGAAAAGAGCCACAAAGGTTGCGCTTACTTTCTTTGACAACAGTTTGAATCTGCGAGGGTAGGTTATCATAATAACCATTACGATTGTACCGTAAAGAACACCTCTCCAGTTTCCGTGGAAGCCGAGAGAAATATAACTTTTTATCATTTCAATTACCGTGTTTCCCGTAGCCCCTATTCCAAAATAATTTGTAGTAAAAAGTGTGGTCATAGTGAATGCGGTGGAAAGCATCAAGGAAATTTTAAGTTCGGGCGCATTCATAAGTGCCATAAGCCACTTGCTGCGAAGGGTAAAAAATGAAATGACAGCCACAAGGTTAAAACAGATTAAAGCACCGGTAAGCCCCACAATATTGTAAAGGTACATACTGATTACTAAATTTAAGTATAACGGGAACAAAGAAACCGAGGGTGTAATAATATAAGCCACAGCGGCCACCATTGAAACAGCAATGGCGGTGCCCATACCAAAGGGACAAACAGCCCCCACGCTTACCGCAAGGGGAAGTAAAAGTGTAAATTTATATGCGGCATTTCCGGAAGAAACCAAAAGTCTTTTCTTTAACAAAGGTATCACCTCCTAAAATATATAATACAGCATTCACAGGAAATTAACAAGTTATTTTTTAAAAAAGTGTGGCAATGTTTGCTCTTATATGTTAAAATTGTACCCATAATATTAAAATGGAGCGAAGTATGGACAAAAACCGCATAAAAAAGGTTGCCACCTGGATTATTGTTCCCTTTATGATACTGATTTTTGTGCTTGATATTTTTACGGTAATTCTCGGCAACCACTATTCAAAGAGATACACATTTATTGAAGAAGACTATTCAAAGCGATTCGGTGACGACAGAATTCATTTTTTGAACACCGCAAATTCCGATTGCATTTTAATTGAAAGCAACGGTCGTTTTGCCCTTATTGATTCGGGGGAGGGGAACAATAACCTCAGAAGACACACTCCCTATCAGGGCTTTGAAGAAAGGGTAATCAGTTACCTCAAAAAGGTGGCAAGCAAAAACGGAAAAGTTCACCTTGACTTTGTTCTTTGCACCCACTACCACTATGACCACGCCGGGGGATACGAAGCAATTTTTAAGGACAAAAACATATTGATTGATACAGCTTATTTCAAAGAATTCAACACTAAAATTGCCAGAGATTATGAAAGTGAGCGTTGGGGGCTTCAAAATTGTTACAACAATCTTATGTCAATGCTTGAGCAAAGGGGAATTAGAATACAGCACGATATTCCTGAGGAAATACCTTTCGGAGATTTCAGATTAGACCTGTATAACACGGGTATTTACGAGGATCTTTACGGTAAGGGAGAAAACAGTGCCTGTATAGGAATTAAAGTGACCAAGGGCAAAAGCACGGCTTTCCTTGCAGGAGACATTACAAGGCCCAGCGGAGTTGAAGAGAAGATTAAGGACGAAGTAGGTCAATGTGACTTACTTAAAATCGGTCACCACGGCTACTACGGTTCAAGTTCAATGTCATTTCTAAAGGTGCTTAAGCCGAAACTTGCCATTGTTACAAATATGCAGGGCAAGGTTTATCCAAATGTAACGTGGAACTTGACTATGTATGCTCGCATACCATTTTACGGTACCTACGACTATAACGGAATTATAGCAAACTTTTCCGGTAGCGACGAGATTAAACTAACAAACAACTTACATAAGGAGATATACTAATGGGAAATCAAATTAGACTTCCTCAAATTGAGGACACAGTGGCAACAATTAAAACCACAATGGGAGATATAAAGGTTCTTCTCTTTCCGGAGGCGGCACCAAAGACGGTTGAAAACTTTGTTTCACTTGCAAACAGCGGCTACTACAACGGAATTATTTTTCACAGAGTTATTCCCGATTTTATGATTCAAGGGGGAGATCCCACAGGTACGGGAAGGGGTGGAGAAAGCATTTGGGGTAAACCCTTCAAAGATGAGTTTCATCCCGACTACCATAACCTTTGCGGTGCCCTTTCCATGGCAAATTCAGGCCCAGGTACAAACGGTAGCCAGTTCTTCATCGTTCAACTTCATGAGTTTAATGAGGACTTTGCACAGCAAATGGAGCAAATGCCGGAATCTTTCCCCCCTGAAGTTGTTGAAAACTATAAAAAGCTGGGCGGTACACCCTGGCTGGATTACAGGCATACGGTTTTCGGTCAAGTTTTCGAGGGAATGGATGTTGTTGACGCAATAGCAAATGTTGAAAGAAACGCAAATGACAAACCCCTTGAAGATGTTAAAATTATTGAGATTACAATTGAGTAATAAAATACAAAATACAAAAGGAGTGTAAATTATGGCAAACAGATTCATACTTAATGAAACAAGCTATCACGGTAAAGGCGCAATCAATGAAATTACAGGTGAAATGAAGGCAAGGGGATATAAAAAGGCACTTGTATGCTCTGACCCGGACCTTATTAAGTTCGGTGTTGTACAGAAGGTTACGGATCTTCTTGAAAAGGCAAATATTCCTTTTGAGATTTATAGTGACATTAAGCCCAACCCCACTATTGAAAATGTTCAGGGTGGAGTTGAGGCCTTTAAGGCAAGCGGTGCGGACTGCATTGTTGCAATAGGCGGTGGCTCTTCAATGGACACAGCAAAGGCAATCGGAATTATCAACGAAAACCCTGAGTTTGCTGATGTTCGTTCCCTTGAGGGCGTGGCACCCACAAAGAACAAGTGCACCCCCATTATTGCAGTACCCACAACTGCCGGCACTGCGGCAGAGGTTACAATTAACTATGTAATCACAGATGCTCAAAATAACAAAAAAATGGTGTGTGTTGATGTGCACGACATTCCCGTTATTGCTATTGTTGATCCGGATATGATGGCAACAATGCCTAAGGGACTTACCGCCGCGACGGGTATGGATGCCCTTACCCATGCAATTGAGGGCTACATTACAAAGGGTGCCTGGGAAATGAGTGATATGTTCCACATTAAGGCTATTGAAATTATTGCAAAATCCCTTCGTGGTGCGGTTGAAACCACAGATGAGGGCAGAGAGGGAATGGCTC
>CAYFRJ010000027.1:0-19448 GCA_964345625.1 uncultured Clostridium sp.
GTACGGCTTTGTCAGCTGGAAACGAATGGAAAAAAGACAGAAAAAATCCCCGTCGCTTTCATCTTAGGCGCCATAGCATTACTGAAAATGTTTCTGTAGTATAAACACACAAAAATTTGAAAAAGATATTGATATCATTGAAAACACCTCTGATGTGGATGATGATGAGGAAGAAGAGCAAGGTTTTAAAACAAAAATAATTGACGGCGGAAAGAAAATCGGGGAAAACATTTCCGGTTGGATTGATAAGGCAAAATCTTCCAAAGATAATAATGATAAAAGTTCCGAAGATATAGTTGAAACACTTAAAAAGTTAGCGGAATTAATGGATTTAGGTATAGTAACGCAAGAAGAATTTGAAACCAAGAAAGCAGAATTATTGTCTAAAATGTAAATCATGTGAGCGAAAACACTTCACCCCCTGCCGTTGAGCAGGGGGTGTTTTGAGATATGTAAACTATTTATCCTCTTTTTTTCCTATTGCTTTGGTTAAAATTTTTGTCCAACGCATTGGCAAGTCGTTTTCGTTTCTGGTTTGTTCTTCAAAGATAATGGCTCGCTGCTGCATCAAAATGGCTTCTTCTTTTGCCTTTCTTTCCTCTTTTATTTTCTGAAAGTCCGCATCATCCCAAAGGAGTGCCTTAGCTTTTGTGTAAGCCTCCTCATATTTTATCCGCCATGCTTCCTGAAAATTATAGGTATAGACATCAGCGAAGTCGGTACAGGACTTAAGCATTGAGTCCGCAAGGGAAAGAAATTCCAAAATATCTGTTTTAGTCTCGGGAACAACAAAATTTGAAATTAAATTAAGTTTCTCTCTTGCGGCAACCCCGTCACCCGGCTTTTTGGGGACAATTTTTTCAAGGGCTTCAACAAGCTGTTTGCAGGCAAGGGAACCCTGCTGTGCTTTTTGTTCGCCTGGTTTTTCCTTTATCGGCTGTGACCCCGCCGCCTGTTTCTCCGTGGGCTTCGGCTCCTGGGTTTTGGTTTCGGTTTTTAAGTTCAAAGAGGCTCCGCACTCGGAGCAAAATTTGGCATTTTCAATCAGTTTAACACCACAAAAAGGACAAAATTTCATCTAATCATCCCTCAAACTTTATGCTTATGATGTTAAGATACTATAAATCCCCGAAAAAATCAACTGCTTTAATCACTTTTATTTCCCAAACCCCTCTTTTATTGCCTGCGATTTCCCCGTGGAGATTTGAAACCCTACGGGAAAAATGTGTTATAAGGGGAGTCTAAACCGCTTGACACAGCACTTCGGTTGCCATATAATTATTTTAAGAAAATCATTCAATACTTTAAGGAGGAAGACATAAAATGAATGAACACTCCGATTTTACGCAAACTAATTCAAATTTGCCCGCTAAACCCGAAACAAAGCCCACTGTGATGCTTATGGTAGATTATGTCGGCACAGAGTTTGCCACATTTGAAGAAAAACCCTTTTCTGATGTGGATGCCTTGGTTTTTGCACAGCTTGCCTATACGAAATTGCGGGACGAAGATTATTCCTTTACGCCTTCCGCCGACCCCGTTTTCATAAAGGACTTGTACAGAGCCGAAAACTTTGACTTTATGTACAGCAAAACTTTGGAATACAAAAAGAATGTTCAGCTTGTTACGGCGATTGCCGCAAGTCCCAGATTCAGAGACATAAGAATACTCAACTATGAGGACAAATATGACAGCGATTTGGTAATGCAGTTTTCCGCCATGACTTTCAAGATGAATGACGGTTTTTTAGTGGCTTTCCGTGGAACGGATTCAACTTTTACCGGGTGGAAAGAAGACTTTAATATGACATTTATGGACTGCATCCCCGCACAGGAAGAAGCACTTTCATATATACAAAGAGAAGCGGAAAAATATGAGGGCTCCATAAGAATCTGCGGTCATTCAAAGGGCGGTAATCTTGCCATGTTTGCGGCTTTGAATTGCGATAAAGAAACGAGAGACAGAATAATTTCCGTTCACGATTTGGACGGCCCCGGTTTCAAAAATCCGGAAAAATATGAAGAAACATATTCCGAAATCTCTGACAGAGTGGTACGAATATTGCCGGAATCTTCAATCGTTGGCCTTTTCTTGGGAGGGGTGGACAAGGACTTTAAGATTGTAAAAAGTTCAAGTATAAGCGTTATGCAGCACTCGTCTTTCACTTGGAAAGTGGCAGAGGGTGAATTTGTGGAGGGCAAAGATCTTACAAATGCCTCTAAAAATATAGACAAGTCAATCTCCACCTGGCTTAAAGGAATCAGTAAGGAGGACAGAGAGACCTTTATTGACACTCTTTTCACAGTCCTCAGTGCCGGGGGAGCAAAAACATTTCCCGAGCTTATTGCGGAAGGACCTAAACAGATTTCCGTCATTCACAAAGCCATAAAGGAACTTCCCGGAGATGTCAGGGAAAACGCTTCAAAAATTTTGAAAAATCTGTTTGAGGTTTACCGAGCTCAAAGTAAAACTTGATATTTTAATAACTTAAAAACCAAGGGGGAAAATACATTTTATTCCCCAAACGCCTCTTTTATTGCCTCCAAATACCCGTAGCCGTACAGGTCGTCCGGTTGCAGGTAACTCGTTTCAGTCCATTCGTTCCAACTGTTCACGGTGATAAAGGGGGCTTTCATTATGCCCTTTTTCATAGAGTCGTCTGCAAAGGTTTTCACCTTTTTGCAGGCGATTTTGAAATTTTCGGGGGTATTGTTCTCCACAACACCCGGCACGAAATCGTGAAATCTCACATTGTTGTCCCAGCCCACGGAAATGTTGGGGTAAAAGGGTAGTGGGTGAAGCACTGACGGACGAGCAGGCACAGGAATATTTTAAGGCGAATAAGGAAACTATCTTCAGCAGTCTTTCCCAAAGCGGAGTTGCAATAACTTCCCCGAAAATTTCAGAAAAGGGCTATTCCCATGTGAGTTATGACGGAACACAGGGAGAAACCTTTGTGGTGAGACAAAATTTCCGTGACTACCTTGTTTATGACGGTGACAAACTTGTGGCAATAATAACTTTAGTCAAAGAAAACGGAGAACTTGAAACTATTGCAAAGTTGAAATATTAACATTTCCGTTGTATAATTAAAAAAATAAAAATTCCCATTTTTCTGTAAGATTTAAGGTTAATTTTCGTCTTTAAGGGTGAAAGGAGGATGCTTATGGAAGACAATGCCATTATTGAGCTCTATTGGCAAAGAAACGAAAATGCAATTAAGGAAACGGCGTTAAAATACGGCAACTACTGCAACACAATTGCAAAAAATATACTTGGCAATAATGAAGATGCAGAGGAATGTGTAAATGACACCTACCTTAATGCTTGGAATTCCATTCCCCCTCAGCGCCCGAAAATACTTTCCGCTTTCTTGGGCAAAATCACAAGAAACCTCTCCTTTGACAAGTTGAGGTACGACAAGGCAGGAAAGAGAGGCGGGGGAGAAATGCAGCTTGTCCTTGACGAGTTGGGGGAATGTGTCTCGGGAAAAGACAGCGTGGAAAATGAGTACGACAAACAGGTGCTTGTTAAGGAAATCAACGCTTTTCTCGCCACACTCCCACAGGAAAAATGCAACATCTTCCTTTGCCGTTACTGGTATGCCCTACCGGTTTCACAGATAGCAAAGAAATTCAAAATGACGGAAAACAATGTCAGCGTTAATCTTAATCGTATGAGAAAGAAACTCAAGGAATATCTTACAGAAAGGGGATACGACCTATGAAAAAAGAGGAATTATTTGACATAATCGGGGAAGCGGATGAAGAAAAGGTTGCCCTTGCAGGCAAGGAAACGAATGAAAACAAATTCCCGAACAATAAAAAATATATACAGCTTGCCATAGCCGCCTGCCTTTGCCTTGTTGCCATTACCGCCGTAGCGGTGGGAGTGGGACGAAACAGCAGACAAAAGCCCAATGTCTTGCAAACGGATGGCTCTGCATTACAGCAAAGCGGTAATTTCACATCACAGGAAACGGGAGAAATTGAAACAATTTCCGGAAGTGAAGAAACAATTTCGGCGACTGGTGAAGAAACAATTTCGGCAATAGGCGAAAAAACATCTCGCCGACAGGGTGAAACCACAACGGCAAAGCATAAAGTAACTGTTCCTGCAGCCGAAAGTGAAACTCTACCTCCCTGGGCAAAGCCACCCTATCCCGCAACAACAACAGCGGCAACCACCTTCAATGAATACTATACAGAACTTTATTGGGAGAATAGAACCACACCGGGAAAATACCGTGCATTCACCCTTGAAAACCGTGAATATGTTTACCCATTCAGCTTAAGGGAAGAACGGGGAACAAAACGCAAAGGGACTAAAATTGTTTCCGGTAAAACCATAGAGGGCTATGAGCCAAACGGAACAAAGCACACCACCACGGCGGACATTTTCACACTGGAGGGCTTTGACAAAAACCTTGCTTTAGGCATTAAGTTTAAGGAAAGCAATAAAATTTACACCTATGTGAACACAAGTTACAGTCCCAAAACTTTGGGAGAATTTTTGAAGGCGGTGGACTACGATAACTCAGTCACCTACGGCGGTATAACCCTGTATCAGGGCCAAAGTTTCCCCGTTAACTCCTCAAATGCAAAGGATATTAAAAAATATTTACTCTCCGACACAAATGCTAAAAATGACCAAAACACAAAGCCCGAAGGACTCCCGGTTACCATAACCATTACCTGTGACGAATTGGGTACTTACAGCAAAGCTCTTTACATTTACGAGAACGGCCACATTGCCACAAATCTCATAGGGTACAGGTATGTTTTCTTTGTGGGTAAAGACAATGTGAACAATTTCCTGAAAAACAGTTACAATATCACCTTTGATGAAATTAAAAAAATGGAGATGGCCGATCTTAAAAGTTCAATAGCAGACAATTCCGGAACCACCGTTACAAGTAAACCCCACTCTCCTGCAGAAACGGTTACCGAGGCAACCACTACGGCAACGACTAACCGGAGCAAACCCTAATCTTCGGCAGCAGCAACTGCCAAAACATATACTATAGAGGAATAAATTCAACCACCCCGCCCTTAAAAAGGTAGGGGTGGTTTTGCAGTTATCAGTATGCAGAAATTGTGAAATCAAGACATAGGTAAGTAAATAGTTTCAAGTTTCCCGTTCCCCGTTTCAAGTTGTCGGTTTTAGGTCATTCAGCCATATTTCTTAACCTCCCTCCAAAGGGAGGCTAATTGTTGCTCAACAGTGACTAAAACAAAAACTTGAAACTAAAAAGCACCCCGCAGGGTGCTTTTTCTCACTTAAAAACTATATCTCTTGTATCTCTTGCGATAAGCAGTTCTTCATTGGTGGGGATTACAAACAGTCTGACCTTTGAGCCGGGAACGGAAATTTCAATTTCTTTGCCTCTGGTGTTGTTTGCTTCCTCGTTGATTTCTGTGCCTAAAAATTCAAGAAGTTTGCCCACTCTTGTTCTGTACTGTGGGTTATTCTCACCGATACCTCCCGTGAATACAACCGCATCAAGTCCACCCATGGCGGCGGCAAATCCGCCGATATACTTAACTAACTGGTGGCAGAGCATTGACTCAACAAGTTGAGCTTTTTTGTCCCCCTGCTTTGCCATACTTTCAATTGTACGGTTGTCACTTGTGCCCGCAATGCCCAGCATACCGCTTTTCTTATTCATAATGGAGTCCATTTCTTTCGGCGAGTAGCCATGGGCAGCCATAATAGTTGTAACAATGGCAGGGTCAATGGAACCGCAGCGGGTGCCCATGAGAATACCCTCAAGGGGAGTAAGTCCCATTGTGGTGTCAAAGCACTTGCCGTCTTTAACGGCGGAAATTGAGGAGCCGTTACCCAGGTGGCAGGTTACAATTTTCGTACCCTCTGCCTTGCCTCCCAAAAGTTCAATACAGCGACCTGAAACGAAACGGTGTGAGGTGCCGTGGAAACCGTATCTGCGAATACCGTCTTTCTCATAAAACTCGTAGGGGAGGGCATACATATAGGCGTAGTCCGGCATGGTCTGGTGAAATCCGGTGTCAAAAACCGCAACCTGGGGAACATCCATAATCTTTTCACATGCTTCGATTCCTTTAAGGTTTGCGGGGTTATGAAGGGGACCGAATTTTATGCACTCACGGATAGCCGCTTTAACCTCCTCGGTAATAAGAACGGAGTCGCTGAATTTTTCTGCGCCGTGAAGTACTCTGTGACCCACCGCACCGATTTCATCCGTGGAGGAGATAACGCCGTTTTCTTTGCTCACCAGCAGGTCAAGAACAATTTTAATTGCCACACCGTGATCCTCAATGGGAGTTTGCTTTTTCTTAATATTCTTAGTCTCATCTGCGGGAACTTTATGGGTAAAGGAAGAGTGGGAATCTCCGATTTGCTCACATATACCCTTGGCAAGAAGATGCTCGTTTTCCATGTCTATAAGTTGATACTTAAGGGAAGAACTGCCGCAGTTGATAACAAGAATTTTCATGGTTAATCACTCCAAAACAAAATATTACTTGAAAAAAACCTTCAACTGCTTTATTATATACCTAATTAAGAGAATTTTCAAGTGAAATATACAGAAAGGAGTCCCCTTATGAAAATTTGCGGAATTGTTGCAGAGTTTAATCCCTTCCACAACGGCCACGCCTATTTGGTACAAAAAGCGAGGGAAATGGGGGCAACCCATGTGGTTGCGGTGATGAGCGGAAACTTCGTTCAGCGGGGAGAACCGGCAATCTTTGATGTGAAAACCCGCACCGAAGCCGCATTGAAAGGGGGCGTGGATTTAATAATTTCTCTACCCGTTACCCGCAGTGTGGCACGGGCTCAGGACTTTGCCGGGGGTGCCCTTGAAATACTCAAAGGGCTGGGCTGTGTTGATATGCTGGCGTTCGGTAGTGAACGAGGTGAAATTGCCCCCCTTGAAAAAGCCGCCGAAATTCTTGAAAAAAAAGAACTTGATGCACTCATAAAGGTGGAACTTGAAAAGGGGCTCACCTATGCGGTGGCTCGGGAAAATGCGGTAAGAATTTTCAGTCAAGAAAGTGCCGACATACTGAAATACCCCAACAATATTTTAGCCGTTGAATACATTTCGGCGGCAAAGAAAATCCGTTTTTTACCCAAGTTAGTTACGGTAAAAAGGCAGGGCGTTGCCCACGATTCCACGGAAATTTCCGGTGATTTTGCGGGTGCTAAACAGATAAGAAAAATGGTGAAAAAAGGTGAAAATTTTGCCCCTCTTGTGCCTGTAAAATACCCGGATACAGAGGAATTAAATATAGTCAATACTACTAAATTTGACACGGCTGTTTTGTATAAAATGCGAACAGTTACCCTTGAAGATTTAAGAAAAATTCAAGATGTTTCCGAGGGAATCGAAAACCGAATTTTAAGTGCGGTGCAGGAGTCAAATTCCCTTGAGGAACTTTACGAAAATGCCAAAACAAAAAGGTATCCCGAAGCGAGAATAAGGCGGATAGTTTTACAAAGTGCTCTGGGTATTACCGCCGAGGACATAGCCCTTAAAGTGCCCTACATTCGCCTTTTGGGTGCAACGGAAAAGGGGCTTGAAATCGCTTGTGCTTTGAAGAAAACCGCCACCTTGCCCGTGGTGTCAAAAACGGCGGATTTCAAAGATTTAGGGGGGAGGAATGCACAGAAGATATTTGACCTTGAAATCACCGCAACGGACATTTACTCCCTTTGCAGAGAAAAAACCTTGCCCTGCGGGGAAGAAAAAAAGTTTACATTTATAACGATATAATACTGCACAAACTTGGGACGAATTTACTTCGTCCCTTTGTCATTTGTTCCAATAATCTCTTTTTTTTAATGTTATAAGAAATTTTCCTTGACTTTCACTTTTTAAAAGTGTATAATTCTGACTTACCATTAAAATGGAATAGAGTGTCCTATTTTATTTACTTGATTTTATATATATTAGGCCTCAATCCCGTTTTGAATTTTTAAAGTGGAGGATTATCAGATGCTCAAAGTGACGCCCGTCAACACAGGAAGCTGCACCCGTATGAGTTTCGGCAAAATCAACGAGGTTATGGATATGCCAAACCTCATTGAAGTCCAAAAAGCGAGTTACGAGTGGTTTATTAACACAGGTTTAAAAGAAGCGTTTAGCGATATGGCAGAAATCGCAGATTATTCAGGTAACCTTGTTCTTAACTTCATCGACTACAAAATGATAGATGAACCTAAATACACCGTTACTCAGTGTAAGGAAAAGGATGCCACCTACGCTGCTCCCATGAGAGCCACAGTTCGACTTCAAAACAAGAACACCGGCACCATTAAGGAGTCAGATGTGTTTATGGGTGATTTCCCCATTATGACTGAGAGCGGTACTTTTGTTATCAATGGTGCAGAAAGAGTTGTTGTTTCCCAACTTGTTCGCTCACCCGGTGTTTACTTCGGTATGAGTTACGACAAGACGGGTAAGGAAATTTACACCGGCACCATTAACCCCAACAGAGGTGCTTGGATTGAGTACGAAACCGACATTAACGACATTTTTTACATTAAGATTGACAAAAACAAGAAAATGCCCGTTACCACTTTCATACGAGCATTAGGTCTTAGCTCCAATGATGATATTCGTGCCTTCTTTGGGCAGGACATTAAAATTGAAGCAACACTTGCAAAGGATGAGACGAGAAACTCGGAAGAAGCACTTATGGAAATGTTCAAAAAGATGCGTCCCGGTGAGCCCGTTACCCTTGAAAGTGCCCAGCAAAACATTGATAACCTCTTTTTTGACCCCCACAGATACGATATTTCAAGGGTCGGTCGTTACAAATACAACAAAAAGCTTGCACTTTTCAACCGTCTGCCCGGTCAAGTGCTGGCACAGCCCGTTATCAGCGAAATTACCGGTGAAATTCTTGCGGAGCCCGGAGAAGTTCTTACGAGAGAAGATGCGGTTAAGTTTGAAAACCACGGTGTTTGGAAAGTGGTTGTTACCTGTGAGCCCGACGAAATGGGTGAGCCGGTTTCCCTTACCGTTGTTTCTAATCGTATGGTTGAGCCTTTGGCACTGCTTCCCAAAACCATCAAAAAAGCTGACCTTGAGGAAATTTCAATCAACGAAAAGGTTAGATTTGAGGTTATGCAGGAAGTTTTGGAAAAGTGCGGAACAAACAAAAAGGCACTCCTTGAAGAAATGCGCCTTCGCTGCGATGATCTTATTCCCAAACATATTATTGTTGACGACATTTATGCCTCTGTCAATTATGTAAACTGTCTTACAAAGGGTGTGGGCAATGTTGACGATATTGACCACTTGGGCAACAGAAGAATTCGTTCTGTTGGTGAACTTCTTCAGAACCAGTTTAAGATTGGTCTTTCAAGAATGGAAAGAGTTGTTAAGGAAAGAATGGCGCTTCAGGCACAGGAGGAGGATGACGAAAAGGTTACCCCTCAAACTCTTATTAACATTCGTCCCGTTACAACCGCAATCCGTGAGTTTTTCGGTTCATCACCCCTTTCACAGTTTATGGACCAGGCAAACCCCCTTGCAGAGTTAACCCACAAGCGCCGTATTTCCGCCCTTGGCCCCGGTGGTCTTTCAAGAGACCGTGCCGGTTTCGAGGTGCGTGATGTTCACTACACCCATTACGGCAGAATGTGCCCCATTGAGACTCCCGAAGGTCCCAACATCGGCCTTATTTCCTACCTTGCAACCTTTGCAAAGATAAACGAATATGGTTTCATCGAGGCACCCTACAGAAAAATACAAAAGACCGTTGACAAAAACGGGGAGACAAAGGTTAAAGTTCTTGATGAAGTTGTTTACATGACAGCGGATACAGAGGACGATTTCGTTATTGCCCAGGCAAACGAACCCCTTGACTCAAACGGTCACTTCTTAAATAAGAGAATTACCGCTCGTTACAGAGAGGGCTTCATTGAAACAGACCAAAGCCAGGCGGACTATATGGATGTTTCCCCAAAAATGGTTGTTTCCGTTGCCACTGCAATGATTCCCTTCCTTGAAAACGACGACGCTAACCGTGCCCTTATGGGCTCCAACATGCAGAAGCAGGCAGTACCCCTTCTCAAGACATCTGCTCCCCTTGTTGGTACCGGTATGGAATACAAGGCAGCCATTGACTCCGGCGTTTGCGTGCTTGCCGCAAATGCGGGCGTTGTTACCAAGGTAAGCGCAGACAAAATTGTAATTCTTGAGGACGGCGGCGAAGTAAGAGAGTACACACTTATTAAGTTTATGCGTTCCAACCAGGCAACCTGTATTAACCAAAAGCCCATAGTTGTTGCAGGCCAAAGAGTTGAGGCAGGGGAGGTTATTGCAGACGGCCCCGCCACGGATATGGGTGAAATCGCCCTGGGTAAAAATGCTCTCGTCGGCTTTATGACCTGGGAGGGTTACAACTACGAGGACGCCGTTCTGATTAACGAAAAACTTGTTCGTGACGATGTTTACACTTCCATTCATATTGAAGAGTATGAAACGGAGGCAAGAGATACAAAACTTGGTGAAGAAGAAATCACCAGAGACATTTCCAACACTGGCGAGGAAGCCCTTGCCGACCTTGACGCACAGGGTATTATTCGCATCGGTGCAGAGGTTCGTTCAGGCGACATTCTCGTGGGTAAGGTTACCCCCAAGGGTGAAACCGAGCTTACTGCGGAGGAAAGATTGCTTCACGCCATTTTCGGCGAAAAGGCAAAGGAAGTCAGAGATACCTCCCTTCGTGTTCCCCACGGCGCTTACGGTGTTGTTGTTAGGGTGGATGTTCAGTCAAAGAAGGACGGAGACGAACTTCAGCCCGGAGTAAACAAGGTTGTTCGTGTTTATGTGGCACAAAAGAGAAAACTCTCAGTTGGAGATAAAATGGCGGGTCGTCACGGTAACAAGGGCGTTGTTTCGAGAATTCTTCCCCAGGAAGATATGCCCTTCCTTCCCGACGGCACACCCCTTGATATCGTTCTTAATCCCTTGGGCGTTCCTTCCCGTATGAATATCGGTCAGGTTCTTGAGGTCCACTTGGGACTTGCCGCCAAGGTACTTAATGAGAAATTTATGACTCCCGTATTTGACGGGGCTCACGAAAACGATATTATAGACGCCTTCAAATTAGCCAATGAACAGACCATTAAGAAAGCCCGTCTTCAAGCGGAACTTAAGGCAGATCAGGCAAAGGCACAGGCAGAAAAGAACGGTGAAGAGTTTGACGAGGAAAAGTACAAGTTTGACGAGTCAAAGGTACTCACCATTGACATGACAGGTAAGACAACACTCTATGACGGCCGTACAGGTAAGAAATTCGATAACCCCGTAACCGTGGGCGTTATGTACTACCTGAAACTTCATCACCTTGTTGATGATAAAATTCATGCCCGTTCCGTAGGTCCCTACTCCCTCGTTACCCAGCAGCCCTTGGGCGGTAAAGCTCAATTCGGCGGTCAGCGTTTCGGTGAAATGGAAGTTTGGGCACTTGAGGCGTACGGCGCCGCCTACACCCTTCAGGAAATTCTTACCGTTAAGTCCGACGACACCATCGGAAGAGTTGAAACCTACGAGGCAATTGTTAAGGGTAAAAACATTCCAAAGCCGGGTACACCGGAGGCATTCAAGGTTCTTGTTAAGGAACTTCAGTCCCTGGCAATTGACATTAAGGTGTTTGACAGACACGGTGAAGAAATTGACCTTCGCACATCCTTTGAAAACGAGCCCGGTATTGTTGTGGACAGCAGTGCTTCGGAAATGGTAGCCGTAAATGATGCAGAAACCGCAAGGGGCTACGGCATTGATGAAGAAAGCAAGGAACACGACATTTATGACACGGACAATAATGAAGAGGAAGAAGAGGATGACGGCTTCAGCTATGCAGCCATTGAAGAAATGGAAAGCGATGACTACGATTATAGCGGTTCCGACTACGATTCACAGGATGACATTTATTGATTGACACACCTCTAATTACTATAAAGGAAGGGCAAAGCGTTTATGGAAAAGATTGAAAATAGCAGCAATAACATTACATTTGACTCCGTTAAAATCGGCCTTGCTTCCCCGGATACCATCAGAAACTGGTCATACGGTGAGGTTAAGAAGCCTGAAACCATAAATTACAGAACACTCAAGCCCGAAAAGGACGGCCTTTTTTGTGAAAAGATTTTCGGTCCCACCAAGGACTGGGAATGTTACTGCGGTAAGTACAAAAAAGTCAGATTTAAGGGCAAAACTTGCGAAAAGTGCGGTGTTGAAATTATCAGAGCAAAGGTACGCCGTGAGAGAATGGGACATATTGAACTTGCAGCCCCCGTTTCTCACATCTGGTATTTCAAGGGAATTCCCTCAAGAATGAGTTTAATTCTTGACATTACTCCAAAGGATTTGGAGAGAGTGCTCTATTTCGCAAATCACATTGTTATAGACCCCGGCGATACACCTCTTATGAAATATCAAACCCTTGATGAGAGATATCTTGAAGAGTATCGCTTAAGATATGAAGACGACTTCAGAGCAGGCATCGGTGCAGAGGCAATTAAAGAGCTTCTTGCTGAAATTGACCTTGATGCTCTTTCGAAGCAGCTTAAGGCGGAAATTGAAGAAGCCACCAGCCACAAAAAGCAAAAACTTCTCAAGCGTCTTGAAGTTGTTGAATCCTTCAGACTTTCCGGTAACAGACCGGAGTGGATGATTTTGGATGTAATTCCCATAATTCCTCCTGATTTGAGACCTATGGTTCAACTTGACGGCGGTCGTTTTGCCACAAGTGACCTTAATGACCTTTACAGGAGAGTTATTAACAGAAACAACCGTCTTGCAAAACTCCTTGAATTAGGTTCTCCCGACATTATCATAAAAAACGAAAAGAGAATGCTCCAGGAAGCCGTTGACGCACTTATTGACAACGGCAGAAGAGGCAGACCGGTTACCGGCCCCTCAAACAGAGCACTTAAATCCCTTTCCGATATGCTTAAAGGTAAGCAGGGACGCTTCAGACAGAATCTTTTGGGTAAGCGTGTTGACTATTCCGGTCGTTCCGTTATCGTTGTAGGCCCCGAACTTAAACTTTACCAGTGCGGTCTTCCCAAGGAAATGGCACTTGAACTGTTTAAGCCCTTTATTATGAAACGCCTTGTGGAAACGGAAGTTGTAGCCAATGTTAAGGCGGCTCGTAAAATGGTTGAGAGGTCGGAAACTCCCGTTTGGGATGCCCTTGAAATCGTAATTAAGGACCATCCGGTTATGCTTAACCGTGCTCCCACACTTCACAGACTGGGTATTCAGGCATTTGAGCCGGTACTTGTGGAAGGCAGAGCCATAAAACTGCACCCCCTTGTGTGTACCGCATTTAATGCGGACTTTGACGGTGACCAGATGGCTGTTCATGTTCCTCTCTCCGCAGAGGCACAGGCAGAGGCAAGGTTTTTAATGCTTGCCGCCAACAACCTCTTGAAACCCTCGGACGGTAAACCAGTTACCGTTCCCACACAGGATATGATATTGGGTTCATATTACCTCACCATGGTAAATGACAATAACCCCGCAAATTCAGACTACAATCCGGAAAATCCCTGCGAGCCGGGTGCCCCCATTGAAAAGATTGACGAAAAGGGTAATGTAAGACTTATTTATAAGACCTTTTCCTCGGTGGATGAGGCAATGATGGCATACGAAGAGGGGGACATCGGACTTCATGTTCACATTCGTGTTCGTATGAGCAAAGAGTTTAACGGCAGCACCATTACAGGTCTTGTTGTTACAACTCTGGGTAAAATTATCTTTAACGAGCCCATTCCTCAAGATTTGGGATTCGTTGACAGAACGAAAGAGGAAAACCTCTTTACACCTGAAATTGACAAACTTGTTACCAAGGGTGTTATCGGTAAAATTATCGACAGGTGTATCAAGGTGCACGGCACCTCGGTTTCTGCGGAAGTTCTTGACAGAATTAAAGAACAGGGCTACAAATATTCAACTCAGTCGGGTATTACCATTGCGGTTGCCGACGCCGAAATTCCCCCGAAAAAGTGGGAACTTCTCACTGAAGCGGATGCAAGGGTTGATGAAATCAGACGCCTCTATGAGCGTGGCTTCTACTCCGAAGAAACCAGGGGCAAGGAAATTATTAAAGCTTGGGAAAACTGTACCGCAAAGGTTTCAGCCGAGCTTAAGAAAAACTTTAACAAGTTTAACCCCATTAACATTATGCTTGACTCCGGTGCCCGTGGTACCGACTCACAGCTTCGTCAGCTTGCGGGCATGCGTGGACTTGTTGCCAACACCACAGGTAAGGTTATTGAAATTCCCATCAGGTCTAACTACCGTGAAGGTCTTAATATTCTTGAGTATTACATTTCCGCCCGTGGTGCCCGTAAAGGTCTTGCGGATACCGCACTTCGTACTGCGGACTCAGGTTACCTCACCCGCCGTCTTGTTGATGTTTCACAGGATGTTATTGTTCGTGAGGAGGACTGCGGCTGTAAGGACGGCATATATGTTTACGACATATTTGATGACGAGAAAAAGAAAGATTCCAGAAAAATTGTTGCCCTTGAGGAGCGTCTTACGGGCAGATATCTTCTTGAAGACTGCATAGATGAGGCGACAGGCGAACTCATTGCAAGTAAGGACGAAATGTTAACTGACGAAAAGGCAAACATTATTGCCGAGTATGTTCAGAGAACCCACGATGAAAAGGTTGCAAAGGGAGAACTCCCGGCAGATTCAAGAGCACAAATTAAGATTCGTTCACTTCTTTCCTGTGCCGCACGCCATGGCGTATGTATTAAGTGCTACGGTAAAAACCTTGCAACGGGTATTCCCGTAACCGTGGGCGAAGCGGTAGGTATTATTGCCGCCCAGTCGATTGGTGAGCCGGGTACACAGCTTACAATGAGAACCTTCCACACCGGTGGTACCGCCGACCAAAGCGATATTACATCCGGTCTTCCCAGAGTTGAAGAACTCTTTGAGGCTCGTAAGCCCAAGGTTCTTGCCATTATGAGTGAGATTGACGGTGTTGTAAGCATAGAAAAAATTAAAAACTCCGACCATATAGTTGTTACCGGAGCAGACGGCACGCAAAAAGCCCACCTTATTCCCTACGGCTTCAAGAAGAAAGTATTTGAAGGTGCACAGGTTAAGAAGGGCGATCAACTTACGGAGGGCGCACAGAATCCCCACGATATTCTCGCAATTTTAGGCGTTGAAGCGGTTCACGATTACCTCATCAGAGAGGTACAGAGAACCTACCGTCAACAGGGTGTTGACATCAACGACAAGCATATTGAGGTTATCGTTCGTCAAATGATGCGTGAGGTTAAGGTTGTTGAGCCGGGAGATTCCAAGTTCCTTCAGAATTCAACCGTTGATAAGCAAGATTTCTTAAGAGAAAACGAGCGCATTGTTGCGCAAACACCGAAGGGTGAAGAGCCGAATTTGGCGAAATGTGTTCCCACACTTTTGGGTATCACCAAGGCATCTCTGGCAACGAAAAGTTTCTTGTCTGCAGCCTCCTTCCAGGAAACCACCAAGGTTCTCACAGAGGCGGCCATCAAGGGCAAGCTTGACAACCTTTTAGGCCTTAAGGAAAATGTTATCATCGGTAAACTCTTACCTTCAGGTACAGGTATGCAGTGTTACTCAGATGTAAAAATTGTTCCCGGAGAAAAAGACACTGTCATAAATGCCGAAAATGCAGGCTGAAATTTGTGAAAAGTGTTGACAAAATAAGTTTATTTTGTTACAATACTGAATTGTGATGTTATGGATTTTGTCCTTAAGGGCAAAATCCTGACATATAAAATTTTTTATGAAAGGAGAGAATAGTTTGCCTACCTTTTCCCAGCTTGTTCGTAACGGAAGACAAACACTTGAAAAGAAGCCCAAGGCACCTGCACTTTTAAGAGGCCTCAACAGCAAAAAGAATGTTGCTACCGAATATGCCTCCCCACAAAAGCGCGGCGTTTGTACTGCGGTAAAGACAGCAACTCCGAAGAAGCCCAACTCTGCACTTCGTAAGATAGCAAGAGTTCGTTTGACAAACGGACTTGAAGTTTCAGCTTACATTCCCGGTGTAGGTCACAATCTTCAGGAGCACTCAGTTGTTCTTATTCGTGGTGGTCGTGTTAAGGACTTACCCGGTGTTCGTTACCACATTGTTCGTGGCACCCTTGATACTCAGGGAGTTAGCGGCAGAATGCAAGCCCGTTCAAAGTACGGTGTTAAGCGTTCGAAAGCTAAGAGTTAAGTGTCACAAAAAAATCAGACAAATCTTCTTGCAGGCAGGAGTGAAAGAACTCCCACAATGCAGTATATATATAATGTATATGTCTCTGCGTTGGCGCCACGAGAATTTGTCACTCGAGTACCTATGATATCATCATTATGAAGGAGGGAAGCGAAGTGCCAAGAAGAGGCAGTATAGCAAAACGAGAGGTTTTGCCGGATCCGCTTTACAACTCAACCCTTGTAACTCGTCTTATCAATAACATTATGTTAGACGGCAAGAAGGGTGTAGCTCAAAAGATCGTTTACGATGCTTTTGAAATTATCAACAAAAAAACCGGCAGAGAACCCCTTGAGGTTTTTGAAGAGGCTATGGAGAACGTTATGCCGTTACTCGAAGTTAAAGCCCGCCGTGTCGGTGGTGCAACTTACCAGGTTCCTATAGAAGTGCGCCCCGAAAGAAGACAGACTTTAGGTCTGCGTTGGATTACTGTTTACTCAAGAACTCGTTCGGAGAGAACCATGAAAGAGCGTCTTGCAAACGAAATTATGGATGCGGTTAACCAAACCGGTGCAGCATACAAGAAGCGTGAAGACACTCATAAGATGGCAGAGTCCAACAAAGCATTTGCACATTTCAGATGGTAATCCCATCACTCATTCGTTTTTTAATTTACTAAGTTACAGATAGGAGGTTATTATGCCGAGACAGGTTTCACTTGAAATGACCAGGAATATTGGTATCATGGCACACATCGATGCCGGCAAAACCACCACCACTGAACGTATCCTGTTTTATACAGGTAAAACTCACAAACTTGGTGAGACACATGATGGAGCTGCTACGATGGATTTCATGAAACAGGAGCAGGAAAGAGGTATAACCATCAGTTCTGCTGCAACAACCTGTTTTTGGAAGAACCACCGTATCAACATCATTGACACTCCCGGTCATGTTGACTTCACAGTTGAGGTAGAGCGTTCACTGAGAGTTCTTGATGGCAGTGTAACTGTTCTGTGCGCTAAAGGCGGTGTTGAGCCGCAAAGCGAAACAGTTTGGAGACAAGCAGACAAATATATGGTTCCCAGAATGGTGTATATCAATAAGATGGATATCACCGGTGCAGACTTCTACAATGTTATTGACATGATGAAGGACCGCTTAAAGTGTAATGCAGTCCCCATTCAGTTGCCCATAGGCGCAGAAGACAAATTCAAAGGAATTATCGACCTTGTTACTATGAAGGCATACATCTACAACGATGACCTTGGCAGAAACGTTGAGGTAATAGAGATTCCCGAGGAATACAGAGAACTTGCACAGAAATATCACGGCGAACTAATTGAACATGTTGCGGAACAGGACGAAACTCTTATGGAAAAGTTCTTTGAAGGAAAAGAACTCACCGTTGAGGAAATTAAAACCTGCATTCGCAAGTCAACCATAGCAAATGAAATGGTTCCCGTTTGTTGCGGTACTTCTTACAAAAACAAGGGTGTTCAGCTTTTACTTGATGCCGTTATCGACTATATGCCGGCTCCCACGGATGTTCCGGCAATTGAAGGGATTAACCCCAAGACAGACAAGGAAGAACTGAGACATTCCTCAGACACAGAGCCATTTTCAGCTCTGGCATTTAAGATAACAACAGACCCATTCGTAGGAAAACTCTGCTTCTTCAGAGTTTACTCGGGTTCAATTGACCAAGGTGCACAGGTTTACAACTCTACAAAGGGCGTAAATGAAAGAATGGGAAGAATTCTTCAAATGCACGCCAATCACAGAGAAGACATTAACACCGTTTATGCAGGCGACATTGCCGCATGTGTGGGAGTTAAGCAAACCACAACAGGTGACACCCTTTGCGATCAAAGACATCCGATAATTCTTGAAAGTATGGAATTCCCCGATCCGGTTATCAGAGTAGCCATTGAGCCGAAAACCAAGGCCGGTCAAGAGAAAATGAGCATAGCCCTTGCAAAGCTGGCGGAAGAAGACCCCACTTTCAAATGTTACACAGATGAAGAAACCGGACAGACAATTATTGCCGGTATGGGCGAACTTCACCTTGAAATTATCGTTGACAGACTTCTTCGTGAATTCAAAGTTGAAGCAAATGTCGGTCAGCCCCAGGTTGCTTACCGTGAAACTATTACCCAAGCTGCGGACACAGACACCAAATATGCTCGTCAGTCAGGCGGTAAAGGTCAATACGGTCATGTTAAACTTAAAATTGAGCCGAACCCGGAAAAGGGTTACGAGTTTGTCAACAACATTGTCGGCGGTGCCATTCCCAAGGAATACTTTAATGCCATTGAGTCCGGTATCCAGGGAGCAATGCTTTCCGGTACACTTGCCGGTTACAATGTGGTAGATGTTAAAGTTACACTTTACGACGGTTCTTACCACGAGGTTGACTCTTCGGAAATGGCATTTAAGATTGCCGCATCTATGGCTTTCAAAGATGCAATGAAGAAGGCGGCACCGGTACTTATGGAGCCGATAATGAAAGTAGTGGTTATCGTTCCGGATGCCTACATCGGAGATGTTATCGGCGGACTGAATGCCCGTCGTGGTCTCATCCAAGGTCAGGAATCAAGACCGGGTGCAGCGCAAATTGATGCTCTCGTTCCGCTTTCACAAATGTTCGGTTACGCCACATCCCTTCGTTCAAGTACCCAGGGTCGTGGACAGCATATTATGGAGCCCTCTCACTACGCAGAAGTGCCCAAGAACATTGCGGAAAGCATATTTTCCGACAAAAACTGATTATCTTTTTGATAATTTTCAAAAAAGTCTTGATATTTCAAGCAAAAACTGATATCATACACACGTGCGTGTGCATTAAAATTTGTTTCTAAAAAATATTAGGAGGAACATTATTATGGCAAAAGCAAAATTTGAGCGTACAAAACCCCACGTAAATATTGGTACCATCGGTCACGTTGACCACGGTAAGACCACACTTACAGCTGCTATCACAAAGACCCTCGCAATTCAGGGCGGCGCAGCATTCATGGACTATGCAAACATCGACAAGGCTCCCGAAGAGAGAGAGCGCGGTATTACAATCAATACCTCCCACGTTGAGTATGAGACAGCAAATCGTCACTATGCTCACGTTGACTGCCCGGGTCACGCCGACTACATTAAGAACATGATTACAGGTGCTGCTCAGATGGACGGCGCTATCCTCGTAATTGCTTCCACAGACGGCCCCATGGCTCAGACAAAAGAACA
>CAYFRJ010000027.1:19458-19785 GCA_964345625.1 uncultured Clostridium sp.
TCGTTGTTTTCATGAACAAGACAGACCTTGTTGATGACCCCGAGCTTCTTGAACTTGTTGAAATGGAAATTCGTGAAACTCTTGCCGAGTACGAATTTGACGAAGATTGCCCCATCATCAAGGGCTCTGCTCATGTGGCACTTGAATATGCAGGTGACGACATCAATGCTCCCGAACTTGCTCCCATTGTTGAGCTTATGAACGCTGTTGACGAGTACATTCCCACACCGGAGCGTAAGGCAGACCTTCCTTTCCTTATGCCCGTTGAAGAGGGACGCACAATTACAGGTCGTTGTACCGTTGCAACCGGCAGAGTTGAGCGTGGCC
>CAYFRJ010000028.1:0-19368 GCA_964345625.1 uncultured Clostridium sp.
TAATGCTGGTCGGAGGTATGGTTGATAATAAGGTCCATAATTACTTTGAGCCCTCTCTTATGGGCTTCCTCAAGCACTGTCTTAAATTCCTCAAGTGTGCCATACTCCGGGGCAATGTCTCTGTAATCCGCAATGTCGTAGCCGTAGTCGTTTTGCGGTGATTTGTAAAGAGGTGAGAACCAAATAGCATCTACACCAATGCTTTTGATGTAGTCAAGTTTTTCCAAAACACCCTTAAGGTCACCTATTCCGTCACCGTTGCCGTCGCAAAAAGAACGGGGCCAAATCTGGTAAACGGACATTTCTTTGTACCAATGCTTTTTGATTTCTGCCATAGTTAATACCCTCCTGAATTATTATTTTCTTCATCCTTTTGTGTTCCTTTACCTCCTTCTCCCTGTGGGGGCGGAAGGGGAATTAAACCAAGGTCCACGGTTTCGTTTGGTGTTGCCTGCTGATAGATTTCTTCATAGCCGTTTTCGTCGGTGGCACTATCAGCTTTTATTGTAACACCTGAGCCTAAGTAAATCAAGTCCAATTCACCCTTGGGCGCAGAAACTTTTTTAGAAATTCCGTCAACGGTAACGGTAATAAAGTCTCCCTTTCGGGCAAGCTCCTCTTCATCAAAACTCGCTTTTATTCTTGAAACCGCACCGAGAGAGGAAACCGCTTTTTCAACAGCCGTTTTGCAGTTTAAAAGAGGATACCCCTCACCGCTCACTTCATGGGTAATTTGCTCTGTGGAACTTGAAATCAGCATTTCCTTTACTTGAGCCCCTGTCAAGTCGGGATTTATTGACCACATCAATGCGGCGGTGCCTGCCACCAAAGGCGCCGAAAATGAGGTTCCGTACCCTATGTAGTAATGGTTTTCATCCGCCACAAAAACTTCTTCTCCCGGGGCGGCTATATCCACCGTATTACCGTAATTTGCAAAGGAAGCGCTTCCTTTCCCCTCTAAATTTGAAGAGGTGACAACTATGATTCTGTTATAGATATCAATGTCGCTGACTTTTCTGTGAAGGTAAATTGTGTCGGGATTTATGGAGCAGAAGAAACCGCTGTAAAATGAATCTACGGGTCTCCCTTTGGAATCACCGTTTCCCGCAGACTGAACAACCACAAAATCAAAGCCCTTGCTGAGCATAACACTCATAAGGAGGGAGGAAATTATGCCGGTTGATTCCGCAGACAGTCTCACTTCATCGGGATTTTCTTTAATTGCGTTAGAAATTCCCAGTGACAAATTTATCACTTTTCCTCCGCTTTTTACAAGACGAAGAAAACCAAACAAAATACTCAAGGTTTCGTTCCAGATTTGTCCCTTTTGAGGGAGCCAATCATAGGCTATTATTTGGGCTTTATCACATATTCCCGCAAGTCCCACGGAGTTATTGTGCTTTGCGGTGATTACCGATGTGACGGCGGTACCGTGCTTTGAAGGTCTGTTTCTCTTTTCCGCAAGACAACCGGGAAAAGAAATATCTCCCGCCAATTCCTCATGTTGGGTGTTAAAACCGTCGTCAATAACTCCCACCTTAATGGGATTAAAGTATTCGGAATAATTCCAAGCCTCTCGTGCCTTTACCTGCTCATAGGCATTGTAACCGTCACCACCCCACATTTCATCATTAGGGGTATAGGTGGGCTCAATTTTAGCAAGTTCAACAGGCATTGCCTTTATGATGAAATCGTAGTTTTCCGTTATTCCGTTAGAAAGACTCTTTAGACTCAAATAGCTTTTCGGGGAACAGGAAGCAACATAAAAATTCGCCTGACAGCACCAGCCTAAAAGGGTTAAGTTATTTTCCCTTAAAACCCTTCGTTTTTCCGAAATTGAAACATCGTCCTGTGTGACAAACATCACCAAATTGTTGCGAAAAGCGGTGTCTTTTGAGGTGAGTTTAATATTTTCCTGTGACAGAGAGTCTAAAAAATCGTCATTTATTGAATTTTCAAGAAAAGGTACCCCTGTAATGACGCTTAAAACATTGTCGAGTGCCGTAGCCAAAAAATCAATGTTAAAACCGCTGACAAAGGTAAAAAAGGAGAGCATCAAAGCAATAAGTTTTGACATATCAGTTCACCACGGTTTTCTTTTTGTATTCCACTTGTGTAAGAATTACACCGATAAACATTACTATACAGCCGAAAATAGCCCGAGAGCCCAAGCGGTCATGTAAAATGAGCCAGCCCGCTATTGCACCGAAAACGGCCACCGCCGGCTCGGAATACTTTTGGCCGAAAATTTGGCAGGTGTAGGCAATGGAGCAGGAGCAGAGTCCCGAATAGAGAAGGGGGATTGCTTGGTCAAGGATTTCTGCCCAAACCGGCTTTTCAAAGAGAAACATACCGATAAGTCCAAGACTGCCGGAAACTAAAAATTGACAGCAGGCAAAGGGAAGAGTGTCAACCTTTTTCACATAGTAGTCTATGCACAAAATATGTGCCGTAAAACAGAAGGCACATATCAAAGAGAGAAGTTCACCGTAGCCCACGGAAAAGTCTCCCTTTTTAATACATATAAAGTAAAGTCCGACAGTACCCAGCACCACTGCGACCCAAATATTTGCATGAATTTTTTTACCGAGAAAAAGGCCGGCTAATGGTACTAAAATCATGTAAAGGGCGGTGATAAAGGCAACCTTGCCCGCTTCTATATCAAAAGTGAAAGCGTGCTGCTGAACTGTGCTTGCAACAAAAAGAACAACACCGCAGGGAAGGGCACTGAACACAACGGCTTTTAAATCCGGTTTTCCCTTTTGCTCTTTCGGTAAGTCTTTGTTTTTTCCGTAATAAAAAATTGCCACAGCCGGAACAAGAGCCAGTCCTCCGAGAAATGTACGAATTCCGTTAAAAGTAAAAGTACCGATGTGGGCACCGCTTTTTTGTGCCACAAAAGAAAGCCCCCAAAGAAGGGCTGCTAAAATACAACATAAAGGACCAATAAATTTCTTCTGGTTTATGAAAAACACATCCTGTTTTAAATGCTTATAAATGCTCAAAAGGCGGGTGTTTTGCACCCGCCTGAATGATTAAATTTTACTCTGCATCTGCAGGTTCTTCCGCTGTTTCTTCGGCTACGGTTTCTTCTGCAACTTCTTCGGCTGCAGGTTCTTCTGCAACTTCTTCAGCTACGGGTTCTTCCGCCGCTTCTTCGGCTGCGGGCTCTTCTGCAACTTCCTCGGCTGCAGGTTCTTCCGCTGTTTCTTCGGCTACGGTTTCTTCTGCTGCTTCTTCAGCTGCAGGTTCTTCTGCAACTTCTTCGGCTGCGGGTTCCTCTGCTGCTTCTTCGGCTGCGGGTTCTTCTGCTGCTTCTTCAGCTGCAGGTTCTTCTGCAACTTCTTCGGCTGCGGGTTCCTCTGCTGCTTCTTCGGCTGCGGGTTCTTCTGCTGCTTCTTCAGCTGCAGGTTCTTCTGCAACTTCTTCGGCTGCAGGCTCCTGTGCAATTTCTTCTTCGGTTACATACTTATCTTCGTCTGTTCCGATTATATACTTTTCATAGCCCTCGGTTTCGTCCGTTTCGGCTGTTTTTTCTTTTTCGGTTTCTTCAACCGACGGAAGAAGAGCACGAATTGAAAGTGAAACTCGCTTCTTGTCATAATCAATGGCGGTAATCTTGCAGGTTACCTTTTCGCCCATTGAGAGAACTGAGGCGGGACTGTCAATATGACGGTTTGCGATTTGACTGATGTGAATAAATCCGTCAATATGGGAAATGATGTTTGCAAAGGCACCAAAACTTGTAAGACCAACGATAGTACCCTCTACAATATCGCCTTCGCTATATGTTTTCTTAAGGATTACCCAGGGGTTATCCTCATCCTTCCTGTAACCAAGGGAAATTCTTCTCTTTTCCCGGTCAAGGGATTTAACATAAACTTCCGCTTCCTGGCCAACTTCGAATATCTCTGAGGGGTGCTTAATCCTCTTCCAAGACATTTCGGAAATATGAACCATACCGTCAACACCGCCCAAGTCTACAAAGGCACCGTAGTTTGTAAGGGACTTAACCGTACCGGTAAATTTCTGGCCTTCCTCGATGGTGCTCCAGAAAGCGTCTTCCGCTTCTTTACGAACCTCTCTTAAGACGGCACGAATGGAACCCACCGTTCTTCTTCTGCGCTGGTCAATGTCGATAATGCGGAACTTAACATGTTTCTTTAAGAGTTCTTCTAAAGGATCTCCTCTGCGCTCTGTTGCTTGAGATGCGGGAATAAACACTCTGCAGCCCTTAAAGTCAACAATAACGCCACCCTTTACTATTTCGGTAACAGAGCCTTCAAGAATTTCTCCTGACTCTTTTGCTTCAAGAATTTCTATCCATGACTTTTGTGCATCTGCACGCTTCTTTGAAAGAAGAACCGTACCTTCTGCGTCATTCTTTTTCATAATGACGAGATTAAGAGTATCCCCAACCTTAAGTTCCTTTTGAGGATCAACATCGGGGTCTTTGCTGTACTCGTCATAGGTCAAAATGCCTGTGAGACCGCCAAGAACATGGTTTTTGGGAATGTCAACTTGAATTTCTGTGTTTGTAATACCCATAACCGTGCATTTAACAAGACTGCCATCGTTAAACGGCTCGTCAAGCATGGCTTCAAAACTGTCGGCTGCTGCAGAAGGCACCTCCTCTACCTGGATATTTTCGGTTTCTTTGATGATTTCGGACATTGCTGAAAGTACCTCCTTAATAATTACGGCGGGCGTGGATGCCCCTGCCGTTACACCAACCTTGGTGTATGTGGAAAAATCTATATTTTTCAGCTCATTGGCTGTTTCCACCAAAAAAGTGTCACAGTTTTCGCTACAAATATTTTTTAGCTTTACCGTGTTTGAAGAGTGTCTGCCACCGATTACAATCATAGCGTCACACTCCTTACTCAGCGTTTCGGCTTCCTCCTGCCTTTTACGCGTCGCACAACATATTGTACCAAATATTTTTGCGTTTGTACAGTATAAATTAAATAATTCCGTGCTTTTTTTCCATATATTTTCGAAAAATGTCGTTTGAGCAACGATTATAATTCTATTTTCGCATAATGAAGGGTTGTTTTTTAAGACTTCTTCAAGTTCCTCACAGGAAGAAAAAACAAAACTTTCTCCCTTGCAGTATCCCCTGATTCCGATAACTTCCGGATGATTCGGATCCCCCGCGATGAGTGTGGGAATATCTTCGGCGGAGTTTTCCTGCACGATTTGATGAATTTTTTTAACGAATGGACAGGTGGCATCACACACATTGGCACCCATCTTTTGAGTTGCCTCATAAACTTCCGGAGAAACACCGTGGGCTCTGACAATTACGCTCTCACCCGGCTGAATTTCCTCGGGTGTTTCAACTATTCTGACACCTTTTTGTGCAAGGTCATCTGTCACTGCGGTGTTGTGAATTATGGGCCCGAGACAGCAACATTTTTCGCCCCTTTGGGCAAGTTGATAAGCAAGATTTACCGCCCTGTCAACACCGAAACAGAAACCGGCGGTTTTAGCAAGAATTACTCGCAATGTCCCTGCTCCCAAAGTTTCATTATTTCTCCCATCACCATATCCGCACAGGCAATTTGCTCTTCCTTTGTGGCATTTTCGGAAAGACCCAATTTTTCATAAGGGATGAATTCTCCGTATCTCACCGTGTATTTTGAGCGCTTTTTGATACCTTCATCGTTGAAAATCGCCACGGGAAGAATTCCGCACTTTGCCTGTGAGGCAATGGTGGCAACTCCTCTTTTCGGCTTACCCGGTACTCCTGTCTTTGAACGGGTACCCTCAGGGAAAATTCCCAGAATATAGCCCTCCGTGGGGATTCTTACGGCATACTTAAATGCGGTGGAATCCGCTCCCCCTCTTGTTATGGGGAAGCCGTTAACGGTGGTAAAAGCCCAAGCAACGAAAGGATTGTCAAAAAGTTCCTTCTTTGCCATAAAGTGAAGCTGTCTTTTGGGAATACCCAAACCGATCATCATAGGGTCAATGGCGTGAATGTGATTGGAAGCAAGAATAAATCCGCCTTCTTGAGGAATGTTTTCAACGCCTGTGTATTTCACCTTAAAAAACAGCGGTCTGAGAGCTTTACCGAGAGGTCTTAAAATTGTGTATGCCTTACTGTCGCTAAGTTTTGAAAAATCATAATCTTTACTCATAATGCTTTATCCTTTATTATCTCAACTACTGCATCTATATTTTCTTGCAAACTGAGTCCGCCGGTGTCAAGCATAATGCTGTCCTCGGCAGGTCTTAGCGGTGCAATCTCTCTGTGAGCATCGTTGTAATCCCTTTCAATAAGCTCATCAAGAACATCTTGATAGTTTACTTGCGTTCCCTTTGCAATAAGCTCATCATAGCGCCTTTTTGCCCGAATTTCAGCACTTGCAGTGAAAAATATTTTAACTTGTGCATCGGGTAAAACAACGGTGCCGATGTCTCTGCCGTCCATAATACAGTTATTAACCTTTGCTATATCTCTTTGTAGGTCAAAGAGAAAATTGCGAACTGCGGGAATTGCGGAAACATTTGAGGCCGCCATAGAGGCTTTAGGTGTTCTGATTTCTTCGGAAACATCTTCACCGTTGAGAAGAACTCGCTGTTCCCCGTTTTCAAATTTAAGTTCAACCGTAATGTCTCTAAGGGTGGCTTCCACAGCCTGGACATCCTTGGTATCAATGCCCTTTCTCAAAGCATAAACACCCACCGTTCTGTAAAGGGCACCTGTATCAACATAGATAAAACCCAGTTTCTTTGCCGCTGCACGGGCAACCGTGCTTTTTCCCGAGCCGCCTGGCCCGTCAATTGCAACATTTATTGCCATTTTGTTTTCCTCCAAAATTCAGTTTATGAACAGCTTTCACCGGCTAAATGTCCGGTTGAAAAAGCAATTTGCAAATTAAATCCACCTGTGTAGGCGTCAACATCTATAACCTCACCCGCAAAATATAGACCTTCACAAAGTTTTGACTCCATAGTGGAGGGGTTAATTTCCTTTGTGTTCACTCCCCCGCTGGTGATAATTGCCTCTTCAATTGGTCTGAATCTCGTAACGGTTAAAGTGAGATTTTTCAGGAGATTCACAAGGGCGGTTCTTTGCTCCTTTGTCACCTGATTTACCTTGAGTGACATAGGAATTCCGCTTAATTTCACTATGACGGGCACAAGTTTCTTAGGAAGTAAGGCATCAAGGGAATTTATGAAATTTTTGTTTGCATTTTCGGAAAAATCTCTTAAAATTCTTGCATCTAACTGCTCCGTTGTCAGGGCAGGTTTAAGATCAATTATCACTTTGTATTTGCCCTTGTCCAAATCTCGCATATGGGCGGAGGCTGACAAAATCAAGGGACCGGAAACTCCGAAATGGGTGAAAAGCATTTCCCCGAAATCTTCAAAAATTTCCTTGTTTTTTTGTGTATCAAGGACTTTGACACTTACATTTCTTAAAGAAAGCCCCATAAGTTCGGAGCAAAATCCCTCATGAATTTCAAGGGGTACAAGGGAGGGAACAGGGTCAATTATGGTATGCCCCACCTGCCTTGCAAGGTCATAACCGTCTCCCGTTGAACCGGTTAGGGGGTAGGACTTGCCCCCTGTTGCAATAATAACCTTTCGGGCAAAAATCTCTTCTCCGTTTTCCAATATGACGGATTTTACTTTGCCCTCATCTGTGTTTAATTTTACTGCTCTGCCCTGAATGATTGTGGAATTTTTCTTTGCATAGTCACGAAGGCAGTCAACGATATCACTTGATTTATCGGAAAAGGGGAAAATTCTGTTTCCCCTTTCGACTTTAAGTTTAACTCCCCGTGATTCAAATAATTTAACAACATCATCGGGCATAAATTTGCTGAAAGCGGCATATAGGAACTTGCCGTTATTGGGCACATTGGAGATTAGGGCGGAAACATCTTTGAGGTTGTTGCTTAAATTACAGCGACCCTTGCCGGTAATCATAAGTTTTCTGCCAACTTTTTCGTTTCTTTCAATCAAAACGGTTTTTACTCCGTTTTCTCCCGCAACTCCCGCCGCCGTCATACCGGCAGGCCCACCGCCGATTACAAGCAGTTCACAGGTCATTACTTGTCTTCACCGCCTGTTTTATAAACATTGTACTCTTCCCAAATTGCTTCAAGTTCTTCTAAACTGCTGTGAAGTTTTTCCTGCTTTTCACTTGCACTTGCCACAATTAAAGCAGTGATAACGGAAAGGGGTGCAACAAGGGAGTCAACAAATGAGACCACATCGCTTTGTGCAACAAGTAAGTGGTCTGCATACTCTGCAATGGGGGACATTTCTCCGTCTGTTATCGAGATAACTTGAGCCCCTCTGCTCCTGACGAATTTAAGTATCTTCACTGTTCTTGTGGAGTACCTGGGAAAAGAAATTGCAATGCAGACATCCTCCTCCCCGATACGTAGCATCTGCTCAAACATTTCGCTGGTGGCAGAGGTGTCAATCATGGTAACATCATAAAGAACACTCAAATAGAGAGCCGCAAAACTTGCTAAAGAAGCACTGGAGCGAACACCTAAAATATAAATTTTCTTGGCATTGCTTATCGCTTTAACCGCACCTGCAAAGGCTTCTCTTGAAATGGTATCACGGGTTTTTTTGAGCATATCAATATCACTTGAAAAGGCCTGCTCCAAAAAGCCGGAACCGTCAAACCTTTTATTGGCTTCAATTCTTTGAACACTTGTAAGGCGGCTCTTAACGGTTTCCTGAAGTTTCTTTTGAAGTTCGGGGTAGCCGTTAAAACCGATACCGGAAGCGAACCTGACAACGGTGGATTCGCTCACATTTACCGCTTTGCCCAAAGAAGCGGCGGTCATAAAACTTGCTTTTTCAAAGTTATTTTTTATAAAATCCGCAATGCGTTTATGCCCCTTTGACATTGCCGAATAGTAGATATCTATTCTTTTCAAAATGCTGTCAGACATAGAATTCCCCTTACTATTTTATAGGTGCAGATATTTTACACTAAAAGATTGCAAAATGCAAGCAGATAATCGGAAACTTGCAAGATTTCTTTCATTTTTTCTCATTGACTTAAACCTTGACAGACTGTATAATTCACTTTAACAAGTCAAGGAGGCGAAAAAATGAAATATAATAATCTTTTGCATTACACTTCACCGGCAAGGGAATGGACACAGGCGTTGCCCGTGGGTAACGGCACCTTGGGTGCCATGATTTACGGTGGTATTAAAAGTGAAAGAATTGCCTTAAATCACGATGAACTTTGGACGGGAAAACCAAAAGATACCATTAAAAAAGGGGCTCCCAAATCCTTTGAAAGGGCAAGGAAGCTCGCCCTTAAAGGCAAACTGATTGAGGCTCAAAAAGAAATTGAAGAAAATTTTCAGTCCGTGTGGAGTCAGGCATATTTGCCCCTTGGCGACTTGAATTTTTCCTTTAATCTCAAGGGAAAAGTAAGAAATTACAAGAGATATTTAAACCTCGAAAATGCAATTTCCGGGGTAGAATATGACTGTGGTGACACTACCGTAAAAAGAGAGGTTTTTGCCTCATACCCCCACAAGTTTATCGGCATTGAAATTGCATTTTCGAAGCCCACGGATTTTTCCTTTGAAATTTCCTCAAAACTTCGTTCTTCCAGTTTTATTGCGGGAAAATTACTCCTTCTTGACGGGGAATGTCACGGCGACAACGCTCCCGACAAAAAATTCCCCGACAAACGCTACTATGACGAGCCGAAACTTAAGGGTATTCACTTCAGGGCAGGTGCAAATATTAACACCGACGGTGAAGTGGAATTTCAGGAAAATACCGTGTGTGTTTTCGGTGCAAAAAAAGCGGAGATTTTGTTCACCTGTGAAACAAGTTTTAAAGGCTTTGACAAACACCCCTACCTTGAGGGGAAGGAGTATAAAAACGCCTGTGTTTCAAGACTTGAAAATGCGGAGGAATTCGGCAAAATCAAGGCCGATTCCGTTACGGACTACCAAAGCATTTATAACCGTGTAAAACTTGATATTAAAGGAAACGGAAGTGACTTGCCCACAGACAAACGCCTTGTGGCTTTTAAGAAAAGCAAAGACGACATCGGTCTTATTGAACTGGTATATAATTTCGGAAGATTTTTGTCAATTTGCTCCTCTCGTCCCGGCTCTCAAGCATCTAATTTGCAGGGTATTTGGAACCACAAATACGATGCCCCTTGGAACTCAAATTACACGGTAAATATAAACACTCAAATGAACTACTGGCCGGTACTTATGACCAATATGGCGGAGTTAAACGAGCCTCTAATCGACCTGATTAAAAAACTCAGTGTGACCGGCGAAAAAACAGCGAAGGGACAGTACGGCAAAAGGGGCTGGGTTTCTCACCACAACGCCGACTTTTGGGGACTTTCCACCCCTGTTTCCGGCAGTGCGAGTTGGGCATTTTGGCACGGTTCATCGGGTTGGTTTTGCAGACACCTTTTCGAGCATTATGAATATACTTTAGACTTGGATTTTCTTAAAAACACCGCCTACCCGATTATGAAAGGTGCGGCAGAGTTTTATGTTGATATTATGACGGAAGAAAACGGGGAAATGTTTCTTTGTCCCGGCACATCTCCGGAAAACTGTTTCACATATCAGGGTAAAACCATTGCGGTTTCAAAATATGCCACAATGTCTATGGGCATTGCAAGAGACCTTTTTGAAAACTGTGTTAAAACTTGTGATATTTTAGGAGTTGACAAGGAATTTTCGCAGGAATTAAAGGAAATTCTCTCAAAACTTGCTCCCTTCAAAATCGGCTCAAAGGGACAGCTTCTTGAATGGGACACGGAACACCCGGAAACAGACCCTCACCACAGACATTGCTCACATTTATATGCCCTCCACCCTGCAAATCTTATTACGAGTGACGGCACACCGGAACTTGCAGATGCCTGTCGCAGAACCCTTGAAATTAGGGGAGATAACGGTACAGGTTGGTCTTTGGGCTGGAAAATCAATTTTTGGGCTCGTCTTTTTGACGGCAACCATGCTCTTAAACTTATTGAAATGCAACTTCGCCCCGTGAAAAGTTGTTGCTTCAATCACGGCTTCGGCGGAGGAACATACGAAAATTTATTTGACGCTCACCCACCCTTCCAAATTGACGGAAACTTCGGCTTTGTAAGCGGTATTACAGAAATGCTTATGCAGAGCCGTGACGGTAGAATATATTTGCTCCCCGCCCTGCCGGACTCTTGGAAAGATGGAAGTATTAAAGGTCTTAAAGCAAAGGGTAATGTCACCGTTGACATTGCTTGGAAAGACGGAAAGGTAACACACTATAACCTTGAGGGCAAAGGAGATTTTGTTCTTGTCTATAACGGAAAAGAGGAAAAAATTTCGTTGTAGTTCCCCATTTCAAGTTGTAAAGAACAAATCCTAACCCCTAACCTCTTGAGGGAAGCACACTAAAATCTCTGCTTACTGCCAACTTAAAACAGGTAGCACTGTCGTGCTACCTGTTTTACTTATTTCTTCTGTTTCGGTACTTCAAATGCGGGAATATAAAACTCAAACACTCTGTCAACTGTGTGGAACATTTCAAAGGTGAGTTTTTTGTTTTCCGTAACCTTCTCAACATTTGCCGCAACAAGCTCTTCGTCTGTGGCGTAGTTGTCACCTATGAGCATTTCAAAGGCGGCATAAAGGGCGACTTTTTGAAGTACAGCCGCAAGGGGATAGGTGAAAAGTGCATATCTTACATTGCAGTTTGCATCTGTAACGGAAAATTTGGTCTCCTCATAAAATTCTTCATCATAAATGCTTTCGGGGACGGAAAGCTTAAATTTTTCTCCGATTCCACTGTAAAGGGATGGGAATGTGGGGGAAATGAAGATTAGCCCGTTTTCATTTGCCACATCTACGAGGGTGCTTTGAATTGAACTGTCCGTGGTAAAAAGCGCAACATTTGAACCGCTTACGATATTTGCATTCACAAGACTGTTATAGGATTCCCTTGCAAACTCAATCGCCTTTTCCACACCGCCGGTATAGTTGGGGTCATTGGAACTTTCATAAACGAAGTCAATTTTGTTCTTTTGACAGGTTTTTGCAAGACAGCCCTTAATCTGAGAATAAAGGGGGTTATTTGAGGAGTGTCTCTTGAAGGAGTAAAATACAAAGTATTCCGCACCCAGTTTCTTTGCGGCTTCAACTATGTCGGTGCAGTACTTTTCCCAGTTTGCACAAAGCACAAGGTCCGCCTTTTCCGCAACCTTGGAAACATCTTGTTCCGGTTCTATCGCAAGGGTTACAAGCCCCGGATTTATCGCCTTAGCCGCACCGATAGCCTCATTTGTGAACTGGGTTGCACGGGCATAGATTATTGCACCGAACTTTTCATCTTCCGCAATTTTTCTTGAAATATTCATAATTTCCGGATCCCCCGCTTTAAGAACTCTTGAATCGGGGTACTCAAACAGTTCAACTGTTTCGGGGTAAAGGGCTTGCAGTTCTCTTGCGGCTTTGTAGTCTTCCGGGTATTGGCTTTCCGGGGCGGTGAGAATCGCCACCTTCTTTTCCGGAGTGGGGTAGAGAATTTCCTCTTCCTCCTCCTTTTTTCTGCAAGCGCCAAGGGTTAAAATCATTGCAAAAATCAGTAAAATACTAATAAGTTTTTTCATTGGGTGTTCCTCCCGTCAATAAGTTAACTTTGAGTTGATATCTTTAAGAACTTTTTCGTCTATTTTAAGCACCTTGCGGTCGTAGGAGTAAATTCCGTTAACCTCGTGCTCAACATCGCTGATTTGGGTATAAACCGTGGCACAAAGTCCCTTTTTAATAAGGGGAATAACCTGCATGGTGTGAAGACGCCTGTAGGCGTTTGAGAGGGTTTTAGAACTTCTGAACATCAGGTAGCCGAAAGACTTTGCCTCATTCCAAACATGGTCTTTAATGTTCCAACTGTAGCCACCGTATTCGCTGATAACATAAGGTCTGCCGGCGGTTCTGAATTTTGTGGGCTTGTGAATGGGAACAACATAGCGGTGAACACTCTTAAAGTCGGGACCCATTTGGTCATGCCAACCGCTGGCGTGGTCACAAAATCTCGTAGGGTCAACCTGCTTGACTTTTTCGCCTATTTCCTTGGCATCAAACTGTCCCCAGCCCTCGTTGAAGGGTACCCAAGTACAAAGGGAAACGCAGGAATAGAGATTGTCAATCATCTCAAAAAGTTCCTGCTTAAATTCCTCTCTCCATTCCGGTAAATCTCGGTTAAAAGTCTTGTATTGGTTGTCCTTTACATGAATGTTGAAGAAGGGAATTACTCCTGCATGCATAAGATTTAAGGGCTTGCCACCGCTTATCATATCTTGCCAAACAAGCATACCCAGTTTATCGCAGTGGTAGTACCACCTCATAGGTTCAAGTTTAATGTGTTTTCTCAGCATATTAAAGCCCAAACGCTTCATTTCCGCAATGTCGAAAATCATTGCCTCGTCTGTGGGTGGAGTGAGCTGGCTTTCGGGCCAATAGCCTTGGTCAAGAAGACCACGCTGAAAATAGGGCTTGTTATTAAGTCCCAGTCGGGGAATACCCTTGTCATCTTTTATGATTGAGTATTTTCTCATACCGAAATATGAGGAAACCTCATCTTCACCCTCATTCAGTGAAAACTTTATGTCGTAGAGGAATGGGCTTTCAGGGCTCCAAAGCTTAGGATTTTTAACGGGAATTTCACATTCGGCGGAAATTTCTCCGCTGAATATTTCTGTATCACCCTCAAAGATTTTAGCGGAAAGTTTCCCTTCACCCACGATATTAGCGGTTATCTTTATAACTTCTTTGTCAATGTCGGGAACGAGACGAACACTTTCAAGCCGATTTTCACTCACCGGCTCCGCCCAAACCGTCTGCCAAATTCCGCTGGTGGCGGTATACCAAAAGCCGATTGTGTCAAACTTCTGTTTGCCCCTTTGCTGATGTCCCGCATCCGTAGGGTCAAAAACTTTAACTATAAGTTCATTTTCCCCCTCAACGAGAAGTTCGGTTATGTCAAACTTAAAGGGGTTATATCCGCCGGTGTGCTCCCCTGCAACCTTGCCGTTTATGAAAACGGTGCATTTCCAGTCAACCGCTCCGAAATGAAGAAGAGTTCTCTTTCCCTCAAAAGCGGGAGTGAGGGTGAATTTCCTTCTGTACCAAAGCAATTCGTGTTCCGTCAGCGGTCTTTGCACTCCGCTCATTTCACTTTCAACGGCGAATGGAACAAGGATTTTTCCCTCAAATTCTTCACAGGTTATCGCCTGTAAATCCGTTATGGCATAGTCATATTCACCGTTGAGGCAAAGCCAGTCTTTCCTTTGAAATTGAGGCGTGGGGTAATCGTTAAGGGGACAGTTTCTGTCAACCTTATCAAACCAGGGTGTTTTAATTCTTTCCATTTTGTCTTCTCCCCTCTTAATCAACATAAATAAACTCGGTTATTCTGTAACTTGCCGCATCTCTTCGGAAAGTGAATTCGTCAAGTTCACTCTTTCTTCCTGCGGTAAATCTGTATTCCATTGTATAACTTTTCTCGGTTTTGCCTTCAAACTCACCTATTTTCTCTTTGTCACGAACCCATTTAACTCCCTCTTGGGGGGTGGCGTCCGCATCAAGGTAGAGTTTTCCGTCAATGTCCTTGTAAATCGGGTAATCAATAAAGATTTTTACTACGCAGTCCTCGGTGTAGGTGCTTCGTAAACCCTCTTTCAGTGCCTCATAGGTGGGGAAACGCTTGTCGGTAACAAGTACCCACTTTTTGCCGTCCTCTTTAACCACTTTAGTTTTATCTGTTTCGAGATGACCTAAAGCAAAAACTTCGTTGTAAAACATTTGGTTTGCGTCCACAAGAATACCGAAGGAGGTTTGAAGCCCTTCACTCACATAGGTTTCCGGGTCAAATTTTTTAGAGGAGGCAAAAAAACTCACTGCCAAAATGACTATAATCAATGCTATTGCAATTTTTTTCAACGCATACACTCCCATTTAATCATATATAGACAATTATAAGGTAATATCGCAGATATGTCAATGAATCTATTTGCCGATTTTAGTGTTTTTTTATTGTGCAAAATGCGAAGACCGGGACACAAGGCGTGTGCATTTTAATAGAAATGTTATTTTATTGCATTCCTGTGGGGATGGGTGAAAAAATTGACTTTTCTCATTTGAAAAAGTCAAATTTGAGGTTTTCTTTTTTCTCCTTCCCTCTCCTTTACTTTACTCTGCTTTACTTTACTTTACTTTGTTGGAAAATTCCGCCTTTTTCGGCAAAAATTCCGGCATTTTCGGTAAAAATTCCGCCTTTTCGGTTTCTTGTCACCAAAATTTAACTTGTATTATCATTATTTTTGTGCTATTCTCGTTGTGTATAATAAGGTATGGAGGGTGAAAAATGCTCGTTTCATTTTTAGATAGAAAAATTTTAATGGTGGTCGCAACAGTGTTCACTCCCCTGCTTTGTGCTCTCTTTTTGAAACTTTTCAGCAAGGTCTTGCCAAAGGACCAGGGGCGAGAATTTGCGGTTGACGGAGAAAAAAGTGTGGGAAAAATCCGGGGTGCGGGACTTCCTTTTGTTCTTTCTTTCATCATCTGCGCTCTGCTTTTTGTGCCGGTAAATATTGAACTCGGAATCTATTATTTCCTGCTGTTTTTAGGTATGCTGACGGGGTATTTGGATGACCGAAGCGAGACACCTTGGGGCGAGTATAAAAAGGGAATTTTCGACCTGATAATTTCAGTCGGAACCGCTGCAAATTTCGTGTATTTCAACTCTAAAATATTGCGAATTTCCCTACTTGGATTTTCCGTAAATATTCACCCGATTGTTTACGGGATTTTGGGCACAATTCTTGTGTGGTTAATGATAAATGCGGTAAACTGCTGTGACGGAATTGACGGCTTTTCAGCTACACTTACAGGGGTTTCATATATTTCCTTTGCGGCTGTGATTTTTCTTACAGGTCAAGGAGTTTCAAGTGTGTATCTCGTGGTTTTGATGATTTTAACATTACTTCCTTACCTTTGGAAAAACTGTGAGCCAAGCACTATGCTGATGGGTGACGCCGGCTCAAGAGCTCTGGGACTTTTTCTTGCGATTTTAGCAATGAAATCCGGCAATGCACTGCTTGTGATTCCCCTTTGTTTTGTGATTTGCCTTGATGGTCTTTTGGGCATTTTTAAAATCAGCGTTATCAGGTTTTTACACATCAAGTTTTTAACGAATATTCGCACACCTTTGCACGACCATTTTCGCAAAAACAAGGGCTGGTCAAACACACAGGTAATTTACAGATTTTGCATTGTGCAAATTTTGATTTCTGTGGTCACAATTATACTTTTGAGATGAGACGAAAAAGCGGCTGTATGTCGCTTTTTTAATTTTCAGTAGGCAGTAAGCAGTTGGCAGTTGTGGTGCGCTTTTATATTTTTTAAAAGTGAAATGTTTTTCCTAATGTATTGCACTTTTAATTTTAAAACGGGGAACTGCATTGCCTGTTATCTGCTGTCGCAGATGTGCGTGTGCTGACGCACCCTACCTTCCGCCTCGCTTTGCTCGGCACCTTCCTACATAGGGAGGCTAAAGATATGGCTAACCTAACCAAAATGAAGACCTAACAATCTCGGCTTACCTATGTCCTGACATTCTCGACTTACCTATGTCTTGATTTCACATTTCACAATGAAAATCTTCTTACTGCCTACTGCAAACTGCACACATTTTCTCCTCATTTTTGCGTTAGAGGGGTGCTATATGGGTGCTGCATATTTAGTTACATTTATTTTTTTGTTAATTTACCCAAAAAGACAGGGTGCAAATGTACAATAGTTACAAAATAGCAATTCGACATAAAAATATATTGATTTTTTATGAATTTTTGTATATAATGATGGTGCAAAAGTGCCTCATTGCACTCAAAATAGTCGGCAGTTGCCGAAAATACAGTTAGGTTGGTGAATTTGTGCTTACTTTCGAAGACTATATCAACAAAGCATTTAACAAAGGCGCATCAGACGTTCATATTTGCGCCGGCTACTATCCCTCAATGAGAGTTGACTCCCATGTCATTCCCATTACTGAACAATCTCTATACCCCGACGAGTGTTACAAGCTTGCCATGGGTATTATGAATAACCGTCAGAAAGACGTGTTTGAGAAGAATGGTGAAGTTGACTTTGCTTTTGAAAAGCCGAGCTCTCCTCGACTTCGTATCAACGTTTATATGCAGGGCGGCACTGTTGCTCTTGCGGCGAGACTTCTCAACGACCACATTCCTCACATTAACGACTTGGGCCTTCCCGAGCAGTTGCTTCAAGTTAGAGATAAGCGCCGTGGTCTTGTTCTTGTTACGGGTATTACCGGTTCCGGTAAATCCACAACTCTTGCATCTCTCGTTCAGTCAATGAATGAAAGATATGACCACCACATTATCACAATTGAAGAACCTATTGAGTATGTTTACCCCCGTGGTAAGTCCATTATCAACCAAAGAGAAATCGGTTCCGACTCTCTGAGTTTTGCGAATGCTCTTCGTGCAGCACTTCGCCAGGACCCTGATGTTATTCTCGTTGGTGAAATGCGTGACCTTGAGACCATCACAACGGCTATCAGTGCCGCTGAAACCGGTCACTTGGTTCTTTCAACACTTCATACCATTTCCGTTGCAGGTGCCGTTGACCGTATTGTTGACGTATTCCCGGAGCACCAGCAACAGCAGATTCGTTCTCAGCTTGCCGACGTTATTGAGGTTATCGTTTCACAGCAACTTATTCCCAGAATTAACGGCGGTCGTGCGGTTGCAACAGAACTTATGATTGCAAACTCCGCTATTCGTAACCATATTCGTGAAGGCAAGACTTTCCAAATTCCGAATACCATGGCAACCTGCCGTAAGCAGGGAATGCATCTTATGGACGACTCTATTTATGACCTTTATGTTCGCGGTAAGATTTCCGGTGACTATGCCCTTTCCTACTCAGTTGACCGTGAGGCAATGAGTAAGAAGATTTATTAAAAATTCAAAAGACCGTTGCCGAGTTTTCGGCATTGGTGACTTTGCCTTAAAGAAGCCGGTGGTTTTTATAGTTTCACGGCTTCAAATTCAGTATTCAGAGGTGATACCCTTTGGCAAACTATGCATACGTCGGTGTTGACAACAATACCGGTAAACAAGTTCGTGGAACAGTTGTGGCGGACACAGTGGAAGATGCTCGTGAAAAAGTTAAAGAGCGTGATGTCACGCCCATAAGTTGCGATGTCGCTACCGCAGCAGCGAGAGAAGTTAATTTAACCAAGGGTGGAAAGAAACCCACATCCAGAGATATGTCGGTTTTCTGCCGACAGATGGTTTCGGTTTTAGAAGCCGGTATTTCAATGTCTAAATCACTTGAAATGCTTGGAGAGCAAACGGAAAACCGCATTCTTTCGGAAGCCATTTGGGGCTGTAAAACCAAAATTGAGTCCGGTGCTGCAATGAGCGAAGCGATGAAGGATTACAAAATTTTCCCCGAAATTTTCTGCACTATGGTTGCAGCGGGTGAAGAGTCCGGTTCCCTTGAGATTTCCTTTGACCGTATGGCGGTTAAGTTTGAAAAGGATGCACAAATTAAAGCTCTTGTAAAAAAAAGCTCCATGTACCCTATGATGCTCGCCATTGTTTTGGTGGTAGTTGTTATTGCGATGCTTGGTTTTGTGGTTCCCAAATTTGAGGATTTCCTCGGTTCTTTGGGTGGTGAACTCCCCGCTATGACCAAAGGACTTATTAAAGCTTCGGATTTTGTTAAAAACAACATCATTCTTATTATTTTGGGAATAATCGGTGCTGTTATCGGATTCCGTAAATTCAAGAAGACAAGTGTAGGCAGGCACTTCATTGACAGCATAATGCTTCGAATTCCCGCTTTTTCCAATCTTGTAACAAAAACCGCTTGCACGAACCTTATGAGAACTCTTGCCACCCTGCTTGCTACGGGTATTCCCATGCTGGAAGCCTTAGACACGGTTGCAAGCACTATGACAAATGTTTTCTTCCAAGAGGGACTTCAAAGAGTTAAAGCAGATGTTGCCACGGGTGTGCCCCTTTCGGATGCCCTTGAGTCAACGGGTCTTTTCCCGCCAATGGTTTACCAAATGAGCCGTATCGGTGAAGAAACAGGTAGTCTTGTTCCCATGTTTGACAAAACCGCCGACTATTATGACGAAGAAGTTAAGGCGGCTACCGAATCCATTACAGCCCTCATTGAGCCTATGGTTATTGTTTCAATGGCAGGTATAGTTGGCTATATGGTTATAGCTCTGCTGTCACCGATGATGGGTATGTACGATTCTTTGGATCAGATATAATAGTAGTTTCCAGTTTCTCGTTTCCAGTTTTTGTGATTT
>CAYFRJ010000029.1:0-19345 GCA_964345625.1 uncultured Clostridium sp.
TCTACAGTAGCCGACTATGAAGATGGCGAAACCATCACTATTACGGCACATTGGCAGATTAAACAGCCCACCATTACCTTCGATTCAGACGGTGGCTCTGCGGTAGATCAAATCACAGCAGAATACGGTGCAGAAATTGAAGAACCGGCAGATCCCACCCGTTTCGGATATGAATTCACAGATTGGGAACCCAAAGTACCCACCACAATGCCTGCCGAAGATATGACAGTTGTAGCACAGTGGGAACCGAGAGAATTTACCATCGTATTTGATGCAAACGGTGGATTACCGGCTCCTATTGATCAAAAAGTAGCATTCAACGCAACGGTAACAGAGCCGGCAGAAAAACCGGTACTTGATGACAAGGAATTCATAGGTTGGACTATAGGTGATACAGGCATACTCTTTGACTTCGACAAAACGATAGAAGAAAACGGTATCACTGCAGCCGAGGCTCCCGGATACACTTTCACTTTAGAAGCACAGTATTTGAACAGATGGACTGCAACCTTCTATGACGAAGACGGTGAAACAATAATTCAGCAAAAGAAACACTTGTATGGAGAACCTATTGACAGACCCGAAGACCCCACTAAGCCCGCTGACGAAAATGGCGAATATGTATTTACCGGTTGGGAGCCTGCAGTTCCCGCAACAATGCCAGACAATGATGTTAATTACATAGCAACTTTTGAACTTCGTGGTATCGAACACACGGTTAGTTACTTCTTTGATGACGGTACACTGCACAAAATATATACCGAAGTAAAAAAGGGCGACCCCATTCCAGTACCCGAAGCACCTAAAAAGTTCGGTTATGTATTTACCGGTTGGGAGCCTGAAGTTCCCGCAACAATGGGTGACGAGGACCTTGAGTTCACCGCAACATTTGAAATCGACAAGAACTTAATTTATGCTGTTGTTGGCGGTACGGTTGTTTCCGGTAGTGTTGTAGCAGGTATTGCAGCAGCCAATGCGGCACTCATTACAGGCGCAGCGGTTGTTGGTGGCGGTGCTCTCGTTGTTGGCGGTATTATCCTTGCCAACAAGACGCATAAGGTAACCTATCTCGTTGACGGCGAAGTTTACAAGGTATATTACATCCTTGAAGGTCAGCCCATTAAGGTTCCGAATGATCCTACCAAGGACGGCTTCGAGTTCGCTGGTTGGGATAAGAAAATCCCCGAGAAGATGGGTAAAGAAGACCTCACCTTCAACGCAACATGGGCAAGCGAAGAGGTAGGCATCATTCCTGACACAGGTTCAGCAGTTGCCGGTCTCGCAGCATTTGCAGCTATCTCTTCTGCAGCAGCAGCGGCCTATGTAATTTCAATGAGAAAAAAGGAAGACTGATTCCTTAAATAACAACTAATGGCGGCTCACCGAAAGGTGAGCCGTTTCTTTATGCTTTGTTGTGTAATTGCTTCTTGAACAGTTACTCATATTATGGTAAAATTATATGATAAATTGAAAAGGAGGGAGAAGCACAGTGGACTTTGAATTGGTGGCACCTTTTAAGCCTATGGGAGATCAGCCCATCGCAATTGAAAAGTTGACACAAGGTATCAATAAGGGCTACCAAGAGCAGACCTTACTGGGTGTTACCGGTTCGGGTAAAACCTTTACCATGGCAAATATTATTGCCAATGTAAACAGACCAACCCTTGTGCTTGCCCACAACAAAACCCTTGCCGCACAGCTTTGCAGTGAGTTTAGAGAGTTTTTTCCAAACAATGCGGTTGAATATTTTGTGTCCTACTATGACTACTATCAGCCCGAGGCATATCTCCCAACAACAGACACATATATAGAAAAAGACTCCAGTGTAAACGATGAAATAGACAAACTTCGCCACAGCGCCACCTCCGCCCTTTCGGAGAGAAGAGATGTTATTATTGTCGCCTCCGTTTCCTGTATTTACACTTTAGGTAACCCCATTGATTATCGCTCCATGGTAATTTCAATGCGTACCGGTATGGAGAAAACCCGTGAAGAACTTATTGAAAAACTTGTTGCCATTCAGTACGAAAGAAATGACATTGATTTCAGCCGTAACAAGTTCAGAGTAAAGGGAGATGTGGTGGAAATATTCCCCGCCTACTCCAACGAAAATGCCTACAGAATCGAGTTTTTCGGCGATGAAATTGACCGTATAAGCGAAATAAATGCTCTTACAGGGCATATTAAAAGTGTTTTAGACCATGTGGCGATTTACCCCGCTTCCCACTATGTTATTGCTCCGGATAAAATGGAGAGAAGTTTAACCGCCATTCAGTCCGAAATGGAAGAAAGAGTTAAATGGTTTGAAACTCGAGGCAAACTTTTAGAGGCACAGCGAATAAGACAGAGAACCGAATACGATATTGAAATGATTCGAGAAACCGGTTTTTGCAAGGGTATTGAAAACTATTCAAGAGTAATGTCAGAAAGACCCGAGGGAAGCGCTCCCTTTACCCTTTTGGACTATTTCCCCGAAGATTTTGTTTTGTTTGTTGACGAGTCCCATGTGACATTGCCTCAAGTTAGAGCAATGTACGGCGGAGACAGGGCGAGAAAGGAAAGTCTTGTTGATTTCGGCTTTCGCCTGCCCTCCGCCTACGACAATAGGCCATTAAACTTTGATGAATTTTACAGTAAAACGGGACAGAAAATTTTTGTTTCCGCCACCCCCTCCGACTTTGAAAAGTCAAAAAGTGTTCAAATTGTTGAGCAGGTTATTCGTCCCACGGGACTTCTGGACCCGGAGGTCTCCGTTCGCCCCGTAGAGGGTCAAATTGACGAGCTTGTCAGTGAGATAAATGAAAGAACCGCCAAGGGTGAAAGAGTGCTTGTAACCACTCTGACGAAGAAAATGGCGGAGGATTTAACGGACTATCTTGATAATCTCGATATTAAAGTAAGGTATATGCACCACGATGTGGACACTATTGAGAGAATGGAAATTATCCGTTCACTGCGCCTTGGCAAATTTGATGTTCTCGTGGGCATTAACCTTCTTCGTGAAGGCCTTGACCTTCCGGAAGTTTCCCTTGTTGCAATACTTGATGCGGACAAAGAGGGCTTCCTTCGCTCCGAAACCTCCCTTGTACAGACCATAGGCAGAGCCGCAAGAAATGAGCAGGGTAAAGTTATAATGTATGCCGACTGTGTTACTCCATCTATGGAAAGGGCAATTGTTGAAACAAACAGAAGAAGAGAAAAACAGGAAAAATATAACCGTGAACACGGTATAGTTCCCCAAACCATTGTTAAGGATATTCACGAAATTATTGAAATTTCCCATGCGGTTGATGATGAAGAGGGCTATGCAAAACTCAGCCGTAAAGACAGAGAACAGCTGATCCGTGAAATGACCGCCGAAATGAAAGCGGCGGCAAAACTCCTTGAATTTGAACATGCGGCTTTCCTAAGAGATAAAATAGAAAAGCTTAAAAACACCAAGAGGTAATTATGTCAAACGAAAAGATTATTGTAAAGGGTGCCAGAGAGCACAACCTTAAAAATATAGATGTGGAAATACCCCGTGATAAACTGACAGTTTTCACAGGGCTTTCCGGCTCGGGTAAATCTTCCCTTGCCTTTGACACCATTTATGCAGAGGGCAGGAGAAGGTATGTGGAGTCCCTTTCCTCCTATGCTCGCCAATTTTTAGGCCAAATGGACAAGCCCAATGTTGAAAGCATTGAAGGGCTTTCCCCCGCCATTTCCATTGACCAGAAATCCACATCAAAAAATCCTCGCTCCACCGTGGGAACTGTTACCGAAATATATGACTACCTGCGTCTTCTATATGCAAGAATAGGTATTCCCCACTGCCCGGAATGTGGCAGAGAAATAGTGCGTCAAACCGTTGATGACATTACAAACCAAGTTCTTGAACTTAAAGAGGGTACTAAAATTGTTATTTTAGGTCCTATTGCCAGAGGTAAAAAGGGCAGGTTTGAAAAGGAAATAGAAAACATTCGCAAAAGCGGATTTGCCCGAGTGCGAATTGACGGCATTATTTATGACCTTTCGGAAGAAATAAAGTTGGACAAAAACATAAAACACAATATTGAGGTGGTTGTTGACCGCCTTGTGGTGAAACAAGGTATCCGTTCCCGCCTTGCAGACTCCATAGAGACCGCTACAGGCCTTTCTCAAGGTCTTTTGATGGTTGACATAGTGGGGGGTGAAGAACTGCTGTATTCCCTCAATTACGCCTGTCCCGAGCATGGTGTCAGCGTTGAGGAACTGGAGCCCAGATCTTTTTCATTCAATAACCCCTTTGGTGCCTGCAAAACCTGTTCGGGTCTCGGTGCAATGATGAGGGTAGATGAAAATCTTCTCATTCCCGACGACAGAAAAAGCATTAAACAAGATGCCATTAAATGTTACGGCTGGACATACTCAAGCTCAAGTATGAGTAAAACGTACTATGAAGGTGTGGCAAAGGAATATAATTTTTCACTTGACACTCCTTACCGTGATTTGAGCGATGAAGTTAAAAATGTGCTTTTATATGGCACAAAGGGTAAAAAAATCAAATTCATTCGTGGCGGTATTTATGGTGGCGGTGAATATATGGCTGACTTTGAGGGTGTTGTAAATAACCTTGAAAGGCGCTATTCACAGACGGACTCGGAGGCATCTCGTGCCGATGTTGAGGCGGTTATGACCAACGAAAAATGTCCCGACTGTAACGGCTCCCGCCTTCGCAAAGAATATCTTTGTGTTACCGTGGGAGGCAAAAATATTCACGAGTTTTCAAGCCTGCCCATTGTACAGGAACTTGAGTTTTTAGACTCATTAAAACTCACCGAAAGGGAGTTTACCATCGGCAGTGCCATAATTAAAGAAATCCGTTCCCGCCTTGAGTTTTTAGCAAGCGTAGGACTTGATTATTTGAACCTTTCACAAGCATCCGCCACCCTTTCGGGGGGTGAATCCCAGCGAATTCGCCTTGCAAATCAAATCGGCTCATCCCTTATGGGAGTGCTCTATGTTCTTGACGAGCCCAGTATAGGTCTTCACCAAAGGGACAATGCAAAACTACTTACCACCCTTAAAAATTTAAGAGATTTAGGCAATACCCTAATTGTTGTTGAACACGATGAAGAAACCATGTTGGCAGCGGACTATATTGTTGACATAGGTAAGGGAGCGGGAATACACGGGGGTAATGTTGTTTTCACCGGTACCCCGCAGGATCTTTTGAAATGTGAAGACTCCTTGACCGGCGCCTATTTAAGCGGTAAAAAATACATTGAAATTCCCGAAAAGAGAAGAAAGGGAAACGGAAAAGAACTTAAAATTTACGGAGCAAGGGAAAACAATCTTAAAAATATTGATGTTACACTCCCATTGGGTAAATTTATCTGTGTTACCGGTGTTTCCGGCAGCGGAAAAAGTTCACTTATAAATGAAATTTTAAGCAAACACCTTGCAGTTAAGTTAAACCGTGCAAAAAAGGTTAGGGCTGACTTTGACAAAATTGAAGGAATTGAGCATTTAGACAAGGTTATTACCATTGACCAGTCACCCATAGGGAAAAGTCCTCGTTCAAACCCCGCTACCTATACAGGTGTATTTACCGACATTCGAGACCTTTTTGCTCAAACTATTGACGCGAAGAAAAGGGGTTACAAGGCCTCAAGGTTTTCCTTTAATGTTAAAGGCGGACGATGCGAGGCATGCCAAGGAGACGGCATTGTTAAAATTGAAATGCAGTTTCTTGCGGATGTTTATGTGCCCTGCGATACCTGTAACGGAAAAAGGTATAATACAGAAACCCTTGAAGTGAAATACAAGGGTAAAAGCATTCACGATGTACTTGAAATGACCGTTGAAGAGGCGGTGAATTTCTTTGAAAGCGTGCCGAAAATTCGCAAAAAAATACAAACCCTCTTTGATGTGGGCTTGGGCTACATTAAACTGGGACAGCCCGCCACCACTCTCTCGGGGGGCGAAGCACAAAGGGTAAAACTTTCAACGGAACTTTCAAGACTTGCAACAGGCAGAACCATATACATTCTTGACGAGCCCACCACGGGACTTCACACGGCGGATGTGGCACTGCTTATCGGTGTGCTCTCACGCCTTGTGGACAACGGAAATACGGTAATAGTTATTGAACATAACCTGGACATAATTAAAACGGCAGACTATATTATTGACCTTGGCCCTGAAGGGGGAGACGGTGGAGGAGAAATTGTTGCCTGCGGAACTCCGGAAGAAGTGGCAAAATGTGAAAAATCCTACACCGGCGCCTACCTTAAGTCGCTATTGAAGAAGGGATATAAAGATGAATAAGGAAATTAACAAAAATGAGCTTATAAGCGCATTTGATTTAGGTGAACTTAAAAGCGTAAATCGAATTGATATGGGGCATATCAACGAAACCTTTGTTTTTGAAACGGAGAAGGGGAAATTTCTTGTTCAGCAGTTAAATACAACCGTTTTCAAGAAGCCCGTAGAACTTATGGAAAATGTGGTTGAAGTGACCCGTTTTCTTGCGGAAAAAGTGAAGAAAAAGGGTGGAGATGTGAGCCGTGAATGTCTCACGGTGTTCCCTGCCAAAGACGGCAAAAATTACTATATTGACAGTGAAAACAGGTTTTGGAGATGCTTTAACTTCGTTGACAATACCTATTCACCCATGAGTGCCGACACCCCCGAACTTTTTGAAAAATCTGCCAGGGCATTTGGCGAATTTCAAAGGATGTTGGCAGATTACCCCAGCGAAACACTTGTGGAAACCATTCCTAATTTTCACAACACCGCCTCAAGATTTCTTGATTTCAAAAGGGCGGTGGAAGAAAACCTTTCAGGCAGAAAAGACACCTGTCTTAAAGAGATTGACTTCATCCTTCAAAGAGAAAAGGACTGCTCTGTGCTTGTGGATTTAATCGGCGAGGGTAAACTCCCTTTAAGAGTTACCCATAATGACACAAAACTTAACAATGTGCTTTTTGATAGTGAGAGCAACGAGGGAATTTGCGTTATTGACCTTGACACGGTGATGCCCGGTCTTTCTCTCTATGACTTCGGTGACAGTATCAGATTTGGTGCAAGCACTGCCACAGAGGACGAAAAAAACCTTGACAAAGTGCATTTTTCCCTTGAATACTTTAAGGCATATACCAGGGGATTTTTAAGCAAGGCAGGTCAGGTTCTTACAAAATGTGAAATTGATAACCTTCCCTTCGCCTCAAAACTTATGACTCTTGAGTGCGGAATGCGGTTTTTAGGTGACTATTTGAACGGAGATGTCTATTTCAGAACCGAATACCCGGAACATAACCTTGACAGGGCAAGAACCCAGCTTAAACTTGTGACTGAAATGGAAGAGCAAATGGAGAAAATGGGAGAAGTGGTGGAAGAAATTTATTCCGCACTTCAAAATGAGGAATAATAATGAAAAAATATGTTCTTAAATTAGCCCCTTATATTTCAGAAACAATTTGGGGCGGCAGAAAACTTATTGAAGAATTTAATATAAAGACAGAAAAGGCAAATGCCGCTGAAGCATGGATGCTTTCTTGCCACAGTGCAGGCTCTTCAACCGTTATAAACGGAGAGTTTGCAGGGGAAGAATTGCCCAAAGTGCTTAAAAATAACGAGGAATGGTGCGGAGAAAATGCAGAAAATTTTGCGGATTTTCCCGTACTTATAAAATTTATTGATGCAATGGATAACCTTTCCGTACAGGTTCACCCCCACCAAGCATATTGTGACAAAATCGGCTGTGGAGAGAGCAAAACGGAATGTTGGTACATTATAGACTGTGAAGAGGGAGCAGGCCTTATTTTGGGCTTCAAAGATAGGATTTCCCCCGAAGAGTTTCGCACTGCCATTGAAGAAGGCACTCTCACAGATTATGTTGATTTTATAAAGGTAAAACCCGGAGATTTTTTCTTTATTGAGTCCGGTACCCTTCACGCCATCTGTAAAGGTGTTTTACTTGCCGAGGTTCAGCAGAGCAGTAACACAACTTATAGAATTTTTGATTATAACAGATTGGGAAATGACGGTAAACCCAGGGAACTTCATATAAATGATGCCCTTGAGGTGACAAAACTTGAAAAGTTTACTCAGCCCACATTCAACAACGATGATAAGGGTGTGAAAAAGCTTCTTGCAGATTGCCCCCTTTTCAAGGTTTGGAACTGTGAAATTGATGGGGAATTTAATGACTTTGCCGATGAAAAATCCTTTGTCAGTCTTTTGGTTATGAGCGGTGAAGGAACTCTCTTTGCCCTTGACAACGAGTATTCACTCAATAAGGGCGACTCATACTTTATTCCTGCCGGTAGTGGGGACTATACAATTAAAGGTAATGTAAAAATCTTAGAAACGAGAATTTAAGCAGATGATAGCAGCAAGCATTCAAAAACTTAAGATAGAGTTTGCGGACAAAATGCTCTTTCACGATATGTCCTTTGACATTCACGAGGGAGACAGAGTTGCCTTAATAGGTGCCAACGGAACGGGTAAAACCTCCCTTTTTAAGGTAATAACAGGAGAACTTGAAGCGAGTGAGGGCGGAGTTTTTATATCTGCAAACACAAAAGTCGGGTATCTTGAGCAGCATGCTTGTCAGGGCTCTGTGAGAACGGTTTATGATGAGGCATTGACTGCTTTTGATTACCTTGCCGAATTGGAAATTAAAATAGAAGAATTAACCCATATACTTGAAACAAATCATTCAAGGGAAATGATTGAAAAACTCACCGCCAAGCAGGAGGAGTACCAGTCAAAGGGTGGACTTACCTACAAAGGCAGAACTGCCTCCGCATTAAATGGTTTGGGATTTTCAAATGAAGATTTTCAGCTTACCTGCGACAAATTAAGCGGGGGACAACGCTCAAAACTCAGTATGTGCAAACTCCTTTTGTCAAATGCGGATTTTCTCCTTCTTGACGAGCCCACGAACCACCTTGATATCAGCGGAACGGAGTGGCTTGAAGAATTTTTGCTCTCCTACAAGGGCACCGTTTTGGTTATTTCCCATGACAGATATTTTCTTGACAAAATTTGCACCAAAACCGTTGAAATTTCAAATAAAACCTCATATTTTGCAAAGGGTAACTACTCTGCCTACCAAAAAGCAAAGGCGGAAAGAATTGAAATTGAGGAACGGCACTACGAAAATCAAATTGAAGAGATTAAAAGAATTCAGGGTATTATTGAACAGCAGCGTTCCTTTGCAAGAGAAAGAAATTTTATAACCGCCGAAAGCAAAAGAAAAATGCTTGAGAAGAAAAAGGCACAGCTTATTGTGCCGGAATCTAAAACAGCGGTTATGCGAATGAAATTTGAGCCGGAAAGTGAAAGCGGTAATGATGTGCTTGAAATCAAGGGACTAAAAAAATCCTTTAATGACAAGCCCCTTTTTGAAAATGTTGATATGCAGGTTTTCAAAAATGACAGGGCTTTTATTATCGGTGCAAACGGCTGCGGCAAAACCACACTTTTACGCATACTTACCCGTCAAATGAGTGCAGACGAGGGGAGATTTACCTTCGGTGCAAATGTTCGAGTGGGTTATTTTGACCAGTCTTTAGAGTCCCTTCGTGGAGGCAAGACGGTTTTAGATGAAATTTGGGATGAGCATCGACTTTTCACCGAAACCACCGTGAGAAACTATCTTGCCCTTTTCCTTTTCAGAGGTGACGATGTTTATAAAAATGTTGACAAATTAAGTGGTGGTGAAAAGGCAAAACTTTGTATTCTAAAGCTTATGCTCTCGGGAGCGAATGTTCTTTTACTTGACGAGCCCACGAACCACCTTGATATAGTGTCACGAGAGGTGCTGGAAAATGCCCTTTGCGACTTTAATGGTACAATTATTGCCGTTTCCCATGACAGATACTTTACAAATAAATTGGCTACAAAGATTTTCAGACTTAAAAATGATGGTATGGAGAAATTTGACGGGGACTACGACGACTATTGCCGTGTGGCTTTAGCTGCACCCGTTGAAAAAGCAGTTGATAAGTCAGGAAAAGTTGATTTATACAAACTTCGTAAGGCGAGAGAAAGTGAAATTAACAAACTTCGGGGCAAAATTTCACGAACGGAAGAAAAAATTGACAAACTTGATGAGAAAATTACAAAACTCAACGAAGAACTTACCCTTCCGGAAGTGGCAGCAGATTATGAAAAAATTCTTTCCCACACCGCTTTAATTGATGAAGCAACTCAAAAACAAAGTATACTTTTAGAGGAATGGGAAGAAATGCACGCCCGTTTAGCAGCCCTTGAGGAAGAGGCAGAAGGGGATAAGTAGAGGTTAATTTATGAAATATGGAATTATCGGTACCGGTTGGATTGCGGAATCTTTTATTGCCGGAGTAAGACAGCTTACAAATTCGGAAATTGCAGCCCTTTATTCCCGCACGGAAGAAAGGGGTAATGAATTTGCGAAAAACAATAACATTCCCAAAGTTTACACAGATATAAATGAGTTTGCAAAGGGAGATTTTGACGCAGTTTATATAGCAAGCCCCAACTCATTTCACTACCCTCAAAGCGTTATAATGCTTGAAAACGGTAAGCATGTTATTTGTGAAAAACCTATTACCGTAACCACTAAACAGCTTCGTGACTGCCAAGAACTTGCAGAGAGTAAAGGTTTAATCTATATGGAAGCCATTATGTATATGCACACTCCGAGCCGTGAAAAACTGCGAAAAGCAATGGGAGAAATAGGGAATATTACAAGTGCGATTTTTGACTTTTCTCAACTTTCTTCAAAATATCCCGCCTATTTACAAGGCGAAAAACCCAACATTTTTAATCCCGAATTGGCAACGGGTTGCCTTATGGATTTAGGCATATATTGTGTATATCCCGCAGTGGATTTGTTCGGAATTCCGGAGAAAATTACGGCGGACGCCACCTTTTTAGACACAGGTTCGGACGGCTCCGGTTCAGCCATACTGAACTATGGTGACAAGTTAATTACCTTTACATATTCCAAGACAGGACAGAACTACTCCGGCTCCTGTATTTACGGTGATAAAGGCACCATAGAAATTGAATCCATCTCAAAACTTATAAATGCTTATATCATAAGGAATAACGGAGAAAAAGAGCAGGTATGTCCATACCTTGAAAAGGCTGAAATAATGGGGTATGAGGCAGTAGCATTTGAGCAGTTTATAAGAGGTGAAAACCTTGATAAATACCATCTGTCAAGTGAAATCGCTTTACAAGTCTCTAAAGTGATGGCACAAATCAGAACCCTTTCAGGCATCATTTTTATGTAAAGGAGAGGTCAAAATGTTAGAATATTATCAGCAGCGTCCCGGCCTTGCCCTTCTTCTCTTTGTTCTTGTTATCTTAACCCTATTTGTTTGTTTTATGGCAGCAAGAGCGAGTGCAAAACGAAGCAAAGAAGACCGGGATATAATGGCAAAAGTAAAGAAAGAAAATACTATTAGAAATAAGTACGCAATTTTAACTTTATCTTTGATTGAAGATGCGCCCGAAGAGGAACTGTTTATGGGTGTGGGACTTAATTTGCAAAAGAGAGTGGCGGATAAGGAAGATATGGCAGGTGAGTTTGATTCACTGACTGCACCGCAGAAACACATATATTGCCTTTACACTTTTACTGAAGATGCCACAGAAAAAGCAAGTGCTTTCTTTGCTAATAACACCGCCCCCCTCACCACAACCGCTCTCGAAGGTGCGAGAGTGTTATTTGAAAAGGAAATCGCAGATGACCTTGAACATCTTTTCAATGCTTATGATGACAGCAATGAAACCGTTTCTTGCATTCCTGAGGAAGTAGATGTAATAAACAAAAAAATGGCACCCCTGATAAGTGAGGGTACCATTGACAATATTTGTGGCAAATACATAAAAGAAAATGCAGAGAGTTTTATTAAGTGAGGGCTATGTAGATATCCCCCTTTTTGAGTCCGCTTTCTTTGGCGACAATTTTTGCCGCATTAGTTTTACTTTCACCGCTCTTGACTAAGTCAAGGGCGTATTTTATTGCCTGCTCAAGGGACATTTGTGCCTTTTCACTTTTTTCGCAGCCGTGAATTACGAGCACAATTTCTCCTTTCAGAGAATTATCTGCGTATTTTTCACTTGCGGTTAAAGTGTCGGTTTTAATAACTTCTTCGTGAATTTTGGTAATTTCACGAACTATGGCGATTTCCCTTTCACCAAAGATATCTGCCAGGTCTCGAAGAGTTGCCCCTAATTTGTGGGGTGCTTCATAGAAAACGAGGGTTCTTTCCTCGCTTCTTAGTGACTCAAAGACTTTCCTTCTTTCTTTTTTATTGGCAGGGGGAAAGCCCTCAAAGGCAAAGCGTTTTGAGGGAAGCCCGGAAATAGCGAGGGCAGTTGCAAAGGCACTGGGGCCTGGAACTGCCTGTACTTTGACAGAGTTTATATGGCAAAGTGCCACCAATTCTTCACCGGGGTCAGAGATGGCGGGCATACCCGCATCCGTTACGAGGGCACAGTTTTCTCCGTTTAAGAGTCTTGTTAAAATTTGTTCTCCGACGGTGAATTTGTTGTGTTCGTGGTAGCTTATCAAGGTTTTTTTAATTTCAAACTTGTTTAATAACTTCAATGTTACTCTCGTGTCCTCTGCGGCAATGAAATCACAGTTTTTTAGACATTCAAGTCCTCGGGGAGACATATCGCCCAAATTGCCTATGGGAGTACCTACAACATATAAAATACCGCTCATTTACTCACCTCTGTTTTCAAGTAGATAGTCTGCATAAATCTCCTTCATTTCTTGAGAATACTTTCCCTTTTCATCATAGATATGAAGTTCGACTTCAACCTTCATTCCACTGTTTCCTCCTCGTTTGCCCTCCACCAGAGCCAGCCACGGAGCGCTTCCGCATTTTTTTGAAACAAGGCGAAGTCGCTTTGGTTCAATTGTAAATTTTCTCATACTTACGAAGAGTTCGCAAAGGCGTTCCGGACGAACACACATACATAGTCTGCCACCGAAATTTAACAGTTTGGAAGCACATTCACAGGCATCGTCAAAGGAGCAAAGTGTTCCGTGTCTTGCCACTTTATCGGAGTCTGAAGTGCTTATAATTCCCGCACCGGGGGCTGTGTATGGTGGGTTCATGGTCACCAAGTTAAAACAGCCGAATTCTATCTTTCCTTTAAGTTCACGAAGGTCGGAATGTATAGGAAAAATTCTCTCCTGCAAACCGTTAAATTCCACGGCCTTTTTTACCTGAGAAATCGCCTTTTCACTGATCTCCACGGCATAGATTTTGCCCGTGGTTTTCTTGCACCAAAGCAGGGGAATAATTCCACAACCGGTACCCAGGTCACAGCAAAGACTTCTCTTTGCAGGGGCAGCAAAATCCGAGAGCAGTACCGCATCCGTACCAAAGGTGTGGTCCTCTGAAACAAAGACGGTAATACCGGAGCCGAGATATTCTTTTCTGAAATCTTCCATAATCATCACTCCAAGGGGAATTATATCACCAAAAATTGCGGAAGTAAAGTGAAAGTAAAGTGGAGAAGAAAATGGCGTGATTTTTCCCAATATATAAATATGCACAAAGGAGATAAGCCAAAATTGACAAAACATATGAAAAATGGCCTTGTTCATAAATTGTTCACAAATAAGTTACAAAAAATTCATAAGTTGGTATGTGCCCGACAACATTACCCCTTTAATATATAACTGTAACCTAAAGTGCTGCGGCACAAATTTTATGGAGGTGCGTATTATGACACAGGCCAGAAGACTTTTATCGGTAATTCTTGCCGTTGTAATGGTTGTTTCCATTTTTGTTCCCACCGGTCATGCTTACATTGCCGAGCGGAACGACTACAACCTTTACAAAACAAATCCTTTCGCAAGAAACAACTTAAACGGTGTTGACACACTTAAGTTGGATGTTAACCAAGCATCAGGTTGGGTTTGCGACCTGCTTGATGACCTTCTTAAAAAGCAGAACATTTACATACACGACTCGGAAGTTGATGTTCCGGCTGTTAAGCTAACTATTAAGAATGTTGACCTTAGAAATATTGATGCCACTTTTTGGACTCTATACAATCTTATGACGGGTCTCAATGGCAGCAAGGACAATTTGATGAATGTCCTTACTATCGGCGGCCTTAACGATTTGGCTTCCCGAATTGGAAGAAACCTTGTCGGTGATATTGTTGACCTCAATATCACTGCTTTAGGTGACCAAAATTCTCCCGGTCGCGTAGCAAGAAATATCCCTGTTAAGGAAAATGTAATTTCTCGCAATGACTATGAAATCCTTGAAACCCTGTTAAGATTTTTGGGCGACAATGCTGCTATTCTCGGCAAACTTGGCAACGGAACCCTTGATACAGGTCTTCTCGGTGGTAATCTTGGCGGAACAATCGGCACTGTTCTCAATAATTTCCCGCAGTTCTTGAGAGATATCCTTTACGGTCTTCTCATAGACGGATCTGCTTCTTCAGCTCCTTCGGGCTGGAACTATGATGCAGGTATCCAGCAGTTAATTGACTGGGCGCTTGTTACCGGTACGGGTGACACGATTGCTACCGGTGCAAAATCCCTTTTAGGTCCCCTTCATGAACCTCTTCTTCCCAACTTGGCTAACTATCCCGGTGCCGCAAGTATTGACGGCAGACAAATTCAGGCTGACAGAAACGGTGACGGCGTTCCCGAAACGGTTAATATGAACTTATATCAACTTATTAACAACGCCATCAATGCTCTTCTCAGCGGATTGGTTTCTGACCTTCTTCTTGAAACTCTCATTGATGCCCTTGATATTGACACTTCAGAGGATTCGAGAGGAAATCCGGAAGTTTTGCAGGATACTATGTATAACCTCATCGTAGGTGCAATTAAAACCCTTTTTGAAAACAACGGTGCTCCAAAACTTATCTTCAACGAAGAGCAAAATACCTATCCGGTTCCGCAACTTCAAAAACTTCTTGACTGGCTCTTTGCAGATGGTGCTCTTGAAACTTTCATTTCAATTGAGTATTCAGGCATCAGTCTTACAGACAACTTCGTTTCGCTCTTTAATGACCTTGTTAGGTTGGTGCCTTCTCTTATGCCGGCATTTAATGTTGAATTGCCGGAAAGTCTTGTTCACTCCGCAGCAGAGATGACTGCTCCCGTTATTGACAACGAAGGTCACTATATTTACTTAACCTTCGAGGGCGAAGAGATCAGACCCACCAATCCTCCTATGTCAGATAGTAACGAGGAACAGCCAATCACTCCGGAAAATGCAAGTAATCTCGATTACAACTGGATTTACTGTTCAAACAGTGCAAATGTTAACACAACCGATGAAAACGGCTCAAACTATCGTAACCCCAGGTTCTTTAGAACAAAGAAGGTTATGAGCAACCAAAATGTCTATGCCGACCTCATTAAACTTGTCATCAATATGTTTGTTCCCGGTGGATACTACCCCGAGTGGGCTGACACAATTCCCGAGGTTGGTGCTTATGCACTTGCAGGTATTGCCGCTCAGTACTTACCGGAAAACAACTACTATGACAGACTTGACAGATACCACTTTGAGACACAGCTCGGCGGAACATACACCTGCAGAGTTGATGCAGCTGCTAAACAGAGAGTTATTCCTTACACGGAAACCCTCCAATTCGGTGACACAACAGTAACCATTCCGAGAGCTATTATGGATATAGGTGCATCCCTTGCTGCATACTTCCTTAACGGTTGGCAGCCCTTTGACGAGATTCTCGGCCACTCTCCCGGGACCGATACAAACTTTGAAACTTATGTTTGCGAGTTCCTTTGCTGGGCTGCTTCCGAGCTTACCCCGATTTTCGTTGGTAGATTTGACTCCGGTACTCGTACCTTTGTATCAATCAACGGTCTTCAGGGAACATTCCAGGATGCACTTGCTCCTCTCGTAAATCAGTTCATTAACCTCCAGTATCCCGGCGGTCTTGGTCCCGTTGTTCCGGACTCAGCTGCAGTTAGACCTATCGTTTATCAAATCATCGACCAAACACTGCTTCAACTTATTCCGGCTTCTTGGCTGCCCGAATGGATTTCATCACAGACTTCTCCCTCATCAGCACTTGTAAACTGGTGGTTATTTGACAGCATCTCTAAGCTTGACCTTCAGCAGTTATTTAGACTCTTTGAACTCAATATGACTCCGGGAGCAGACCTTTCCAACAGTGTAACAAAGGTTCTCCTTAATCTTGTTGACAGAATTTTCGGCACTATTTTTGGTGGCGAGCCAATTCTTCCGAACCTTAGCAGAACTACTGTGTTTGGTAACCCCACCTCCCTTACCACATTTGAAGGACTTCTTGGCGACGGTGAAACACTTAAGGGACTTATCAACGGACTTTTATCCAAACTGTCCAAATACAGAGTACCTCTTCTTGCAACGGTTCTTCCACTAGTAGCGAGTGCGGATGCGGTTAAGAGTTACAGTTATTTCCCCGATGCTCTTTCCACTTCTCAGGTAAACTATGTAGGTACTCCAAACATTACCGTTGACGAGCTTAAAGCTTACGTTGACACATTCGGGACAGACTTGAACGCAAGCAGGTTTATGGGTGAACTTGTGTTCTTCAGTGAGCAGGAGGCTATAAACTGCTCCACCGACATAGGCGTTGACTACACAAGCCGCCTTGTTGAAGGTGTTACCCAGTATGTGGTAACATTCCCGGCTTCCTATGAGACTCTCTCCAAGGCAAACAAGGCAATTGAGTGGCTTGATGCAGAATTTCCTGAGCTTGAGAATTATGCTAAGGGCGAGATCAAAAACGGGCAAATCAACTACTACGCTTACCAGAAAGAAAGTTACTTAGACGGCACAGCAAATTTGGTTGCAACACCTGTCGAAGACGGCTCATTTAACTACGCTTTCTCAAACTTTAACAGAGCACAGCCCTTGCAGTTTGAGTCCTCTTACAGAGACCCCAACAACAAAGGTGTTGTTTCATACAGCCCCGGCTATAGGGTGTCCGGTAGAGAAAATTATAATACCGATAATGTTCAATACAACAATAGACTTGATAATGCAGTAGAGGATGCCGATGAGTTTATTTCCGAATATGAAACTTATTACAAGAGTACTCTTCCCCAGGCCTATGGCGACTGGATAATGTTCTTTGTAAAGGCTCAACTCAACAAGGCGGATCTCCTTGACTCCAACCTTGATGGTGTTATCGACTATAACGACGGTCCTCCCTCTATTCCAAAATCTGACTTCCCGTTCTATGTAAACAACACGACAACACGCACTTCGATAAGTTGGAGAGTTCCCGTAGAATACAGTTTCAATGCGGCAGCCGCATCACCGGTAGTACAAGCAGCCATTGCTTACGCAAATGAACTTGATCCCGAAACCGGAGAAAGTCGTGATGTGGTTCTTAGTGTTGAAGATGCGGAAGCCGTTGTTCGTCTTGCTCTTAATTCTATCGCCTTTGACATTACCAATGATGATCCGGACAGAAACGATTGGGAAACACTTAATGCAACCCAGCTTGCGGCAATCAATGCAAAGTGTACACAGCTCGGATTTACCTTTGACCAAGAGAATTTTGAGATTAAGAGAAAGGCATTCCAGCTTATCGGTTCATCAATTGCCGGTGAGTCCAACTTTGGCGAACTTGTTCATCGCAGTAATGATGCAGAAGGAAAAGTAACAGTAGTTAGATATCCCCTTCCCATTACTCCCGCTCAATTCTTCTACAGTGAAATGATGTCAGAGGATGATAATACACTCAAGAAATATCAAAACAATGTATATAGTGCTTTCATTAAATTCCAAGAGAATATGGTTACCTACAATCCGGAAGCGGTAACAGACCATTATGACAACATTTCTTGGAGAGCTGAGAGAGCTATTCCTATGGAAAGAACTTACCTCATCTGCGATACACTTGAGTGGGTTCTCGCCTATACACAGAACTGCTACTATCCGCATAATGTTCAAACAGGTAAGAACAAGTGGTATGTGGGCAGTAGCCTTGTTCCAAAGTACACAAAGGTAACATTTGACAGGTTCCAGAAAGCATATGACTATGCGCTTCAGCTTAGAAACTATCTCGCTGATAACAACTACAATAACAATGAAGTTCACCTGGCACAGGCAATTATTACTGAAGCATATCAAGGTGTGCTTGCTGCCTTCTATGATCTCAAACTTTGGAACGGTGCAGCAGACTGGGCACAATTCTTGAGTTACTATGCACAGGGCAAGGCAATCCTTGAAGGACCTCTCGGACTTGCAGCTGCTCAAAATCCTGACACTCAAAATACCGCTTACACTCTCGAAACACTTCAAAATCTTCAGACTGCACTCTTCGGTGATGACGGACTTGAAAACGGAGACGGTGGTGCAGATGGATTCTACCAGACCGGACAAGGCTACACAGGTGACGAACAGGATCTTGTTGACCAAAGAGCATATATGCTTCAATCTGCTATTGATGCCCTTAGATTTAAGGACGGTGTTGATCCTTCAATCATTCCGAACGGAGAGATTGACTTCAACCTTTCAGCCGACACCACATACCACAGACCCGGTGACTCAAGACTTCACGGTATTATTACCAACCTTACCGAGTTCGAGAGATTTATTGAAGGCTGGGAATCCAACAGCACCTACTTAGGCGCCTATGACCCGTCAAGTACATTCACCGGTACCGGTTTCACGGTTGACGGTAACACAAACAACCTTCTCGCTTATGAATCCCCACACGGTGGCGGTACAGGTTCTTACATTGAAGGTACGGTAGGCAATGCCAGCCAGTTCGTATACTACGCAGTTCTCTTCGGTGACCTTAACGGTGACACAAGAATTGACGGTGCAGATAATGCCATCATCAAGATGCATAAGGCAGCTGGATCTATCGATACCGGTATGGCATTGTACCAGAAGGTAGCAGCAGACGTAAACTTCGACGGTTATGTTGACTCAAGTGATATTGAAATCATCAACAACAAGTATAAGTATCACTCTGGAGAAATTAACCAGAAAACTGCTCCTTCAACCACATGGTTCGAGGCAAAGCAGAGATAATAGTTATATAAAAACCTAACAATAAACAGGCCCTCTCCTTTGGGAGAGGGCTTCGTTTTCAACAGGCTAAATAAAGTAATATTAATTATAATAAAGAAAAACTATTTTGCTATCAGATTAACCGTGATTATTGCTGAACTTGAAGGAGTATCAACGGCTTTTAGCTTTGCAATCGCTTAATTTTATTGGCTTTTCAGGTGAAAGAATTAAAGAAAAGTTTTTTTGAAAAACACTTGACTAAATATAATAATTATGGTATATTTATCGAGCGTCACGTGCTGGTGTAGCTCAGTTGGTAGAGCAGCTGATTTGTAATCAGCAGGTCGGGG
>CAYFRJ010000030.1:0-13151 GCA_964345625.1 uncultured Clostridium sp.
TTATGCGGATGTAGCTCATCTGGTAGAGCGCCACCTTGCCAAGGTGGAGGTAGCGAGTTCGAGCCTCGTCATCCGCTCCATTTTTTTTATAGGGTACCATAGCCAAGCGGGAAGGCCACGGTCTGCAAAACCGTTATTCCCCGGTTCAAATCCGGGTGGTACCTCCAAAAGAGCACTTGCATTTTGCAAGTGCTTTTTCCTTTTAATTTTAGCAAAAAACTGTTAATTTACATAGAATTATTCATATATTGGTGGTATAATAATATAAATATTAGCAGTGACTTAAAAATGAGCTGTACATTTAAAACAAATAACACATAGTTTTTGTGTTTCAAAGGAGATGCAGAAATTGAAAACTCAAATTAAATCTCTTATATTTGCTGTGCTTGTCATAACCGCAGTGCTTGTTCCCACTTTTGCGGCGGCTCGGCAGACCGGCTCCGTCACGGTACATGTAAGTAAACCGGGTGAAACTCTGTATGTAACAGGCATACAAGATTTATTTTTCTACGCAGACGAAAAAGGTGTGGTTCACATGGAAAACCTGGAGGAAGGCATTTATTACTGTTATCCGGAACCCCCTTTAGGTGGCTTTGCCGTTGAAATTCCCGACAGAAACGGAAACTATGATTTAGAGGTATTCCCGAAACATGAAAGCCAAACCACAACCGGTGTCGCTGACTCTAATTCAGAGTTTCTACCTCCCGATATTGATTACAGCATTATAAAACCCGCCGAAAGAAAAACAACCGCAACAATACAGGAAGTTACTCGTGCAGCAGATACCGACGGCACTACAGAAAGTGAAGAAATATTTTTACCCACCGAAATAATTGTAACTTCAGATACCACAACCACCGACAAAGAGAGTGCAAAGGAATCACTCCCCGTATCGGAAGTTGAAACTTCGGAAGAAACCACAGAAAAAGAAGCGAAAACAAAGAAAGCGTTTGTTGTTAAAAGTGTTGCCTTTTTCTTCGCTTTTTGTTGCCTTATTGCCGTTGTGGTAATAGTTATAAGATCAAGATTAAAAGTTTACTGACACACTATTTGTTGTACTCAAAAAAATGAAAGGGGAGAATAAAATGGAATTTTTCAAACAAAGAGAACTGTTATTCTGTTTTGTAATATTTATTTGCAAGGCGGTGGAAATATCCTTGGGCTCCGTAAAGTCAATGATGCTGGCTAAGGGGAGAAGAAGAGTGACCATTCTCCTTGCCTTTGTGGAGGTTTTACTTTGGGCATTCGTAATTTCCGGAGTAATTTCCAACTTAAGTACAAATTTACACTGGCTGCTGGCTTACTGTTTCGGTTACACATTGGGCTATTATCTCGGCTTCAAGATAGAAAGTAAACTTGCCTTTGGTACAGTCAATGTTTCTTTTATTGTGGCAATTGATGACACAGATAAAGTAGAACAGTTTTTGGCAGACAATAACTACGGCTACTATGTGCTGGAATGTTGGGGTAAAAACGGTAAAAAGCACAAGTTTGATACAATTCTCCCTCGCCGTAATGCAAAACAGATAAGGGATGAAATAGAAGCACTGTGTACCGAAGATGTTTTTATAACAAATTATGATGTTTCCTTTGCAAAGGGCGGTTACGGCATAAAAAAACTGCAAAGATAGTTTTACTGAAACAAGTCAAAAAACACCGAACAAAAATGTTCGGTGTTTTTGGTTTATGCTTGATTTTCACTTTTTATTTTACCCTGCTGTGCCCACTCCTGCAAAAGCTCCTCCCAGTAGCCGAAATGCACCGCAGGCATACGGTCCGCATCCTTGTAGTGAAGAATATTCATTGCCCGTTCTCTGTTGGTCATAGAAATCCCCCTTTTCGCTCTTATAGTGAAACTATATCACATAAAATTTTAAAAGTAAATAATCATTGCACTTTTTTACCCTGTATGATAAAATAATTTTAATATTCTTGAAAACGGAGATAGATATGAGCAGAAAAAAAGTTCTTTTAATAGTAAATCCCTGTGCAGGCAAAAACAAGTCAAGGGTTGAAACCTTTGAAATCGTTGACCGTTTTTCCTCTGCGGATTATGATTTTACTGTAAAAACCACCACCTGTCAGGGTGATGCCACAAATATAGTAAGAAAATATATTGATGACAAAGATTTAGTGGTTTGCTGTGGCGGTGACGGTACTTTTAATGAAACCGTTAACGGAGTAATGCAGCTTCCTCGCCGTGTGCCCATCGGCTATATTCCTTCCGGCTCCACCAATGACCTTGCCAACACACTGGGACTTCCCCTCAACATTATTGATGCCACAGACAATATTGTTACAGGCAAACTTAATTCCTATGATATAGGACTTTTTAACAACAGGTTTTTTTCCTACATTGCTTCCTTTGGTGCCTGCAGTCACCTTGCTTACGCAACTTCACAGAAACTTAAAAACAAGTTCGGCCACAGTGCCTATGTTCTTGACGGTGTTTTCTTAAATCTCCCCACCACACTCAAGTCAATTAAACCCCACCATGCAAGAATTGAGTATGACGGCAATGTAATTGAAGATGATTTTTATTTTGGAGCTGTTACCAATTCAACCAGTGTCGGAGGTATTTGTGGCTACAGCAGGGACACTGTCAGATTAGATGACGGCAAGTTTGAGATGCTTCTTGTCAGGGGGATCAAAACTGCTTTAGATGTAATCCCACTTCTTTTACAAGCGAGAAGGCAGGACTACAGCGGAGATAAAATACTCTTTTTACAAACTTCCAACTTAAATATTACTTTTGATGAACAGGTTCCCTGGACTCTTGACGGTGAATTTGGCGGAGATCTTAAAAATGTTCGTATTTCCGTTCTCAACAGAGCCATTGACATTATTTCAGGCCCCAACTCTCTGTTTGCAGGGGATGAAATAGATATTCCCGTTTATGATGTAGCCAAGGCAAATGCAAATGACGACCAAGAAGAAACTCCTATTGAAGAAAAGGCACGCAGATTCAGATATAAAAACCGTACAAAAAAAGAGGAAGAACAAAAGACAAAAGAAGAAAATCAAGATTATACAGAAGAAGAAAGTGTACAAGAGGAAGAAAACTGATTGCTGCACTGACGATAAATTGAGATGCCATCAAATTTAATTTGGTGGCATTTTGCAAATGAAGAAGGGTGGGTTATTTTTGCCTAAATTCAAACTGATTATTTCCGGAATCGGCGGTGGGAAAACCACTGTGGTTTTTAAGGAAATTGAAAAATTAACTGCCGACGAGAATGAAAAGATCACTTTAGTAGTCCCGGAACAATCCCTTTTCAGTTACCAGAAACAGGGAATCAGTGACCTTGGGGAACAAAAACTTTCAAGGGTTGAAATAGTTTCCTTCACTTCTTTGGTGAACAAAATCAGCGAAGAGGCGGACATTGAGAGAAAGGACCATCTTTCCGTCAGTTCCTCTGCCGTGCTTATGAGCATGGCTTTGAAGGATGTGGAAAAAGAGCTGATTGTTTACAAAAAGAGTGTTTCCAAAAAATCCGGAATAGTGGAATTTCTCGCCCTTGCAAACGAATTTAAGCAAAACTGTGTTACCGTTGAAAATATTCTCAGGGCTACTGAAAATATGGAAAACTGCATTCTCAAAAACAAACTCCTTGACCTTGCAAAAGTGTTTTCTGCCTATGACAGCAGAGTGGAAGAAAGTTATTTTAACCCGGAAGATTTAATTTCTCAAGTGGTAAGAGAAAGCGTTGCTCTTGACAGTTATTTCAAAGGCAGAACTGTGTTTATTGACTCTTTCTACGGTTTTACCGCTACCCAGTACAGTCTTATGGAGCATATTTTAGCCAATGCAAAAAAGACTGTTGTTACCCTTTGCACCACAAATTTTAATCCCGATGAAAAAATTCAAATAACCGACCTCTTTTACAGAACAAAGCAAACCGCCCGTCGCCTTTATGGAATTTGCACAGAAAAGGGTATAAGCATTGAAACGCCGTTAAATCTGGGGGACAATGAAAAAGAATTTGAAAGATATGCAAGCGACGACCTTGCTCACCTTGAAAAGGTTATTTTTAGAGACGAGGGAAATGCCTATGAAGGCAAAGTGCGGGGTATTCAAATTTTCAAAGGTGAAAGCATATATGAGGAGTGTGAATTTGTTGCCGCCACCATCAAAAGATTAGTTCGTGAAAAGGGTTATAGGTATAGGGATTTTGCAGTCATTTCCCGTGATTTGCAAACCTATTCTTCCCCGCTTTTTTCAGCACTTAAAAAGTATGAGATAGATGTTTTTGAAGATTTGAGACGGGATGTGGATGTTTCCCCCGTTATCAATTTTATTTCTGCGGCACTTTTGGCTGTTTCAAGAAATTTTGAAACGGAAAGTGTTATGCGGTACCTTAAAACCGCTTTGACAGATGTTAAGCCCATTGAAATCGCTCAAGCGGAAAACTACGCCTATATGTGGCGGATTCAGGGAAAACAGTGGCTTGAAGACTGGGTTCTCAGCCCAGGAGGTTTCGGTACAGTCAGCAAAACTGACTTAGACGAACTTAAAAAATTAAATGAAATTCGTTCAAAAATCGTTGCCCCTCTCATAGAACTTAAAAACATTCTCCACGGCGGAGTTGACGGAGAACAGGCGGTTAAAGCTCTTTGGGATTTAATGGTAAATTCCAACGCAAACGGTAACCTTAAGAAACTTGCGGAAAAACTGAATGAGGCGGGGAACACCGCACAAACCATTGAACTTGAAAGAATGTGGAATCTTTTAATGGAAATGCTTGATGAAATGCACACTCTCTTAAAAGATGAAACAAGGGTTACCGCCACAAAACTTTCAGATATTTTTGAACTTATGCTTTTAGTTCGCACCAGCGGAAACATTCCCCAAGGGCTTGACCAGGTTACCATTACGGATGCCCAGAGAATGCGTATTTCAGCGCCTAAAATCGCCTTTGTGGTGGGTGTGAATGACGGAGTTTTCCCCGCCGCACCTAAAACCGTTTCTTCTCTTACGGAAAAGGACAGGGCACAACTTGAAAAAAGCGAAATTGTGCTTAACGACTACGGCGAAACCCTGCTTGCAAGCGAGCATTTGATTTCCTACTGTGCCCTTTGCTCACCGAAGGAAAGACTTTTTATCACTTACAGTGAACAGGGAATACAGGGAGATGCTCTTTCCCCCGGTGAAATCGTGCTTACCGTCAAAAACCTTTTCGGTGATGACATAGAAATAACAGGGCAGGACTTAAGTGAAGATTATTTTATTCAAAGCAAACAGCCCGCTTTTGAGCAGTATGCCGTAAATCATAACAGAGAAGAAGAAAACATTAAAAATCTTAATGCCGTTTTAGAAGAATATCTTAAAAATGATGAGGAATATTCATCAAAAAATGAAGCCCTTGAAAGAATGAAACGAGGCAGGGCGGAAAAAATTTCCGACTCTAAAATTGCAACAGATCTCTTCAAAGAAAAAATGGAGCTTTCCGCCACACAGATTAACCGTTACAGTGAATGTGCTTTTAAGTATTTCTGTGACAAGGGACTGAAACTTAAAGACTTAAAGCGGGCGGAGTTTGACCCATTGAGCATCGGCTCAGTTACCCACTATGTGCTTGAAAATTTACTTAAAGGCGATGGTGAAGAAAACAGGGTTGAATACCTAAAAGCCTTTATCAAAGAAACAGACAAAGACAATGTTGAAATCGGAGAACTTGTTGAAAAATATCTCTATGAATATGTGGAGCAAATAATTCCCCGGCAGATGCAGACAGGGGAGTTTATACACATGGTTGAAAAGTTGAGAGAGGAACTTTTCGGCGTCGCCTTGAGAATGATAAGAGAGTTTTCCGACAGCGACTATATTCCCGTAAGCTTTGAATTGAGCGTGGGAAATGAAAAGGATATAAACAACAGTATTTCCGCCTATAAAGTGGAGGGAACGGACAAGGAAATTGAAATTAAGGGCTTTGTGGACAGAGTTGACATAGCAGAGAAAGACGGCAAAGTGTTTGTGAGAATTGTGGACTATAAGCAAACGGGTAAAAAGATTAGTTTCACAAGATACAAACGAGGTCTTGATATGCAAATGTTCCTTTATCTTTTTGCAATTTGGAAAAACGGTGAAAAGCTGTTCGGGGAAAATCTCACCCCTGCGGGAGTTGCCTACTATGTTTCCGGCACACAGGTTTTAGGTCAAGGCGAGAAAAGAGAAAGTAAAGAAAAAACAAGTGCAGTGGTACTTAAGGGTGATGATCTACCGAGAAACTTTAAAGGTGAAGGACTAAAAGAGTCTGCCTTCAAAAAACTTGAAGAAAAGGCAAAAGAAATAATAGGGGATATGGTAAACTCCCTTCATAAGGGCTTAATTCCCGTTAATCCCGTGGAGGGTGCTTGCAAATACTGCAGTTATGCAAGTGTTTGCCGTCTTGACAAGGACATTGAGCCGGAAACAATTGACACAGGGAAAACGGCAGAAGACCAAGTAATTTATCAACTTAACGATGAAGGAGGCGAGCAGGAATGAAGTGGAACCACGGTCAAAAACAGGCCATTGAAAGAAGAGACGGTTCTTTACTTGTAAGCGCTGCCGCCGGTTCGGGAAAAACGGCAGTCCTCGTTGAAAGAATTATAAGACAAATAGTTGATGAAGAGCAAGATATAAGAAACTTTTTGGTGGTAACCTTTACAAGGGCGGCAGCCGCTCAAATGAAGGAAAAAATCGCTAAAAAGATAAATGAAGCCCTAAAGCAAGACCCTGAAAATGAGGCACTGAAAAAGGCAAAGTTTAATCTCCCCTTTGCGGACATTTCAACCATTGACTCCTTCTGTATCGGTTTGGTTCGTGATAATTTCCAAGATGTTAGGGTGGAAACCTCTGACGGAGAAGTGGGCATCTCCGCAGACTTCGGTATTCTTGACGATACCCAAAGAAAAACCGCACAAAAAACCGCTGTCAGAAATGTAATTGACCGTTACTATGAAACCCGAACCGAAGAAATAAAAGCTTTGAGTAATCAGCTCAACACAAGGAAAGATAACACGGAACTGATGAATTGTGTTACGGAACTTTGTAATAAATGCCTTGCTTACCCAAGCGTTGATGTGCGACTGGAGAAAATTCGCAGTAATTATGACTGCACCAAGGGATTCAAAAACACTTTTTGGTATGAGCTTTTGAAGGAGAGTACCATAGAAAAAATAGACGGTGTTTTTGATGATATTGACGAAATCGAGTTCTCCATTAAAGACCCGGTAATTAAAGAAAAATATTTACCGGTATTATCTGAAGACAGGGAATTTTTTGAAAGTATTAAGCAGACCATTTTAGAAAATGATATTGAAAGACTTTTCAAATTGTATGAAAACCGCAAATTCCGTTTAATCAAAATTACCGGCAAAGAAGTTGATAATCAGGAAAAAGAAAGGGTTGGCAGAAAAAGAAATGCCTACAAAGGAAAAACAGGAGGAGCAGATTTCACTCAAAAAACTCTTGAATGGATTTTTGAAAGTGATGAAAAGCACGAGAAAACCATAAAAAATGTTTCCGCTTATGTTAACACTCTTCTTGATTTAGTCAAAGACTACTACAAGGAATATATGCAAATAGTCAATGAAGCAAACGCCTATGATTACAGCGACATTCTGCATTTTGCCATTGACCTTTTAATTGATGAAAACGGCAAAAAAACTCCCCTTGCCTGGGAACTGAGCAAAAAATATACAGAAATTTTAGTTGACGAATACCAGGATGTCACCTTGGCACAGGATATGCTTTTTGATGCCCTTTCAAACGGAGATAACCGCTTTATGGTTGGAGATGTGAAGCAGAGCATATATCTTTTCAGAAATGCCATGCCCGAGGTTTTTACAAACCTTCGCAAACAAATGGAGCCCCAAAACAAAGTGGTTATTCTTGACGCAAACTACAGGTCAACCAAGACAATTTTAGACATTTCCAACTTTGTTTTTTCACAGATAATGAGTGAAAAGATGGGTGGGGTGGACTATAATGAAAATGAGGAACTTAAACACCCAAGCCGCCTTGAAAACTATGTGCCGAAAGGGGACAAGAGGGATGAGCCGGCAGAACTTCACCTTTTAAGGTGTTCTTCCGAGAAAAATCAATATCAGCACACCGCCGAGCATATAGCAAATTTAATTCAAAATGAAGTTGATGCCAAAAAGCAAGTTTTTGACAATGACAAGGGAGTTTACAGAGACTGCGAATACAGAGATTTTTGCATACTCACAAGGAACACCACCAATTATGACATTTATCTTACGGTTTTTGAAAATATGGGAATTCCCCTTTCCGCAACAGCTAAAAATAAGTTTTTAGAAACCCCGGAAATCAGACTTTTAGTGTCACTTTTAAGGGTAATAGACAACCCTGTAAATGATGTGGACCTTGCGGCGGTAATGCTTTCGCCCATTTACGGTTTTACCCTTGATGAGCTTTCAAAAATGAGAATAGAAAAAGAAATGGGCTCATTTTACGATGCGGTTGTCAACTACTCAAAGATGGACGAAAAAACAGCGCAGTTCCTTAAAAACCTTGAAAATCTCAGAGGGTTAAGCGTAACAATGAGGGCGGATCAGTTCATAATAAATCTCATTGATGACACAGGTTACAGAGCCCTAAACAGTGTGCTCAAGTACCCTAAGGAAAGACTTGAAAACATTAACAGGTTTGTGAATTTGGTAAGGCAAAATGAAAACAACGGCTACAAGGGCTTAAGTGCCTTCCTTCGTTTTCTTACCAATTTAGACACCTTTGAAACGGAAAACAATACCCGAGGGGAAAACAGTGTAACTCTTTCCACTATCCACAAAAGCAAGGGACTTGAATACCCCTTTGTCTATATTGCGGAAACGGAAAAGTTATATAACGAATTAGATTTAAGTGATACTGTTTCCTACTCAAAGGAAATAGGCGTTGCCTTCAAAACCATAGAAAACTTTACAAAAAATGACAACTTTATGAGAATGCTTTCCGCTGATTGCGTTAAGCGAAGCAATCGCAGTGAAGAAATCCGCCTTCTTTATGTTGCCATGACAAGGGCAAGTGAGAAACTGACAATGGTTGCCTGTCGATCTGACGAGAAAAATTTTGATGTTGTAAACTACCCCGAGTTTTCCCCCGTTAGTGTGTCAAAATTTAACAGCTATGCAAAACTTCTTTTGCATACCTTAGTTAAGCACCCTGATGCCCACAGTTTAAGAGAAATGAATAATATAGGTTTAGAAGCCGTTCTTCCCTGCGATTCAAGACTTGAAATTTTTATTGAACAGCCGCCTCGGGAAGAGGAAGAAATAAGGGAAGAAGAACTTGTTGAAAAGGAAGAGAAAAAGACAGTTGATAAAGCACTTTTGAAAAAAATCACAGACCGCCTTTCCTATGAGTATCCCTATAAAAAACTTCAAAAGTTGGTGGGCAAGAGAATTGCCTCCGACCTTGAGGAAAAGGGGTTTAACTCTGTTTTCTTTGCAACCTCAAAGCCCGGCTTTGCAAGTGACGGTAAAATATCGGGGGCTCAAAAGGGTATTGCCACCCACAGACTTATGCAGCACATTGACTTTGAAAGGGCGAAAACCGACCTTGATGGTGAACTTAAACGCCTTGTTGAGACCGGCAAACTTTCCGAAAAAGAGGCAAAGGCCGTTGATAAAAAGAGCGTTAAAAACTTCTTTGATTCACCCCTTGCAATGAGAATTGCAAACAGCAACAAGGTTTACAGAGAATATGCTTTCACCGCAGGTCTTCCCGCCTATGAAATTTACCCCGAGGTGCCGGAGTGCGATGAACTTGTGCTGATTGAGGGCGTTGTTGACTGTGCCTTTGAAGAAAAGGGTGAAATTATTATAGTTGACTTCAAAACCGACAGGGCAAACAGTGCCGAGGAATTGGTTGAGCATTACTCAAAACAGCTTACCACCTATAGAAAATGTCTGGGTAAGGTGCTGGGTAAAAATGTCAACAAGTCCGTTATTTATTCCTTTGCACTTGAAGAGGAAATTGAAGTTTTATAAGAAATTTTCGGAGGGAAAAATGGCAAAAAATAAAAATAAACTCACTGCTTTTGAGATCGGGACCTATGCCCTGGGGGCATTGGGCTCCGCTTTCGGTGCCTCCTGTGTAAACACATTTATTCTTATCTATTTTTGTGTTTATCAGGGACTTAACCCTATGATTATTACAGTTGCCTTCGTTTTGGCAAAACTTTGGGATGCGATAAATGACCCCATGCTGGCAACTTTAGTAAATAACACAAAGGAAACCAAGTTCGGCAGATATAAGCCCTGGATTTTCTTCGGTGCCCTTGTAAATGCCGCTTCATTGGTGCTTATTTACATTGATATCGGAGATGTGGGAATATTTTGGAAATATGCCTACTATATCTTTATGTATGTCGTTTGGGGAATGAGTTACACCTGTGTGGATGTTCCCTTTTGGAGTATGCTTCCCACCATTGCGGACACCACCCATGAGAGAAACTCCGCTTCAGGCATTGCCAAATTAGTTGGTGGTTTCGGCGGCTTTATGACTGGCCTTGTGGGTACTTCCATAGTCCTTCCCAATTTCTCCGGTGACGGAATAAAAAAGGCATACGCACTTATCGGAGTTATCTGCGGACTCATAATGATTGTGTTTCTTTCCGTTACGGTACTTTTTAACAAAGAACGCTATAAGGTGCCCCACGAAAACTTGAAATTCCGTGAACTTTTCAATATGTTCAAAACCAATGACCAACTTCGTGCTTACGCTTCAAGTTACATCTTTTATAATATCGGTTATTCAATCGCCACCGCCCAACTTCTTTATGTTTACATTTATTCCTACGATACAGGTATGAATCTCCTTGACAAAAATTACAGTTATACTCTTTTTTGGGTGGTTGCCTGCACGGGTCAAGGATTTGCCATGATGTTTTATAACCAAATCACGAAAAAATTTCCCCGTGAAAAAATTTACGGCTGGGCATACATTGCCACCATAGTTTCTTTTGTGCTTCTCTTTGCGGTATTTTTCTTTCTCAAAGAGGGACAATATCTCTTAAATTCAATTCTTGTGGGTATTGCAGGGGCGGCAATGATGCTCTCTGCGGGCATTAACCAAATCGGCTCCACGGTTATGATTGCGGATGTGGTGGACTACGGAGAATGGAAAACCGGTAAACGGGGTGACTCAATTATTTTTTCTGTTCAAACCTTTCTTGTAAAATTTGCCGGAGCTGTTGCCATGCTTATTTTAGGTATCGGCATTGCCGTTGCGGGTCTTCCCACGGTTACCGACCTTCCCATTACTGACTTCGACGGCAGTTACGCAGGAACGGTAAGCGTATTTACCGATAAGGAAACGGGGAAATATTTAATAAATGACGATGAGGTTTGGAAGAAAATTCAAACCAACCCGGAGTATGTTAAAAATGCGGAAAAGATAGGTAAAGACGAAGAAATCGTTTCTTCAAAGGGAATGACAATTCTGCGTTTCTTTATGTTCATAGTTCCCATTCCTTTGCTGTACTACGGCTATGTAGTTTATAAAAAGCATTACAATCTCTATGGCGAAAAGTATGACAACATAAAAAAAGAGATTGACGAAAGGCGAAGGAAAGAAGAAGAGGAAAAAGAAAAAGTCAAGGCATAAGAAAAACCGCTAACCAAAAAGGTTAGCGGTTTTTGTGTTATGAAATTATTTCACAAAAACCTTAAAGCACTTAATTTCAAAGGGCTTTGCGGTAAATTTAATTGTATCCCCCGAAAAATCGTCATAGGGCACATCATTTCTTTCAAGAAGGTCACATTCAGTAACCTTTGCAATTTGAGCAAAGAGTTTAGCGGTAACCGGTGTGGTTCTGCCCGTCTTTTCAACAAATCTTACAATTACGGCATCCTCATCCTCACACTTTTTAACTGCCTCAAGGGGAACATTGTCTGCACTGACACTAATAAACGAAAACTCCGTTTCTCCCTGTGTACCCTTTGGCTCAACGGGAAGTAGCGGATTATTAAGTTCAAGACCTCTTGTAACAGTTTCGGCATCCTTCCAGTTGCCCTTGTGGGGGTAAAGTGAGTAGGTAAAGTAGTGGTCCCCACGGTCGGATTTCGGGTCGGGGTTCATAGGTGCTTTGAGGAGAGTGATTATCATTCTCTGCTCGTCAACCTCGTAGCCGTACTTACAGTCATTGAGAATTGAAAGACCGTAACCATCCTCGGACATATCAATAAAGTTATGGGCGGAAACCTCAAATTTTGCCTTGTCAAATGGGTTATGACGGTAATTGCTGCTTTCAATGGTGGCGTAGGCAATGTCTCTTGTAAATTTCTGTGCCTTAATATCCACATCAAAGCCAACTTTGAGAAGTTTTTCCTGCTCGTGCCAGCTGATGAAGGTGTCAAAGTCAATTCTGTCAAGTTCATTGTAGATAATAATATTCTGCTTTATTATGCTCTTGTTAATTGACTTTGAAATTGAAATGCAGGTAAATACATCGCCGGAAACAATTTCTTCCACCTTACCCGGCGTTGTTTCAAATTCTCTGTCGGCGTAGGTTGAAATAATATCCCAAGCATCATACTTTCCGGGAAGGTCCTCGTAAAATCTGAATACATTGGAAGCACCGCAAAGCAGTTCACGGGAATTTGCTTTGTCAAAGAGAGAAACAATTTCTGCCCTGTCATTAAGTTCAAGCTTAAAGCGAGAATTTTCAACTGTCTTGCCTGTGAGTAGGGTGGCAGTAGGTACACTTGCCGCCTTTTTATAATAAACCTTAAAACCAACGGCGGGAACATCCTTTGCAACAAAGGTAAGTACCTTTTTGCCGCTATGCTTTGTGTATGCCTGAACAGGAACTTTGTTTCCATCGGTGTCAAAAATTTCAGCATCTTCATAGGGAAGTTCAACCTTTGAACTTGCGCTAACGCCGAGAGAGTTAAACAGAGCAAAGGGCTTGCCGTACTTTTCACTGCTGTCTGCCTTGCCTGCAATAACATTAAGTGCGGAGTCTCTAACCCCTTCACCTATTGTGATAATCTTATCGTAAATTTTGCAAAGATCACCGAACACTTCAGTAATGTGTGAGCCGGGGAGAGAATCGTGGAACTGATTTGTGAGAATCATTTCCCAGCCCTCGTTGAGTTTTGCAAGGGGATATTCAAAACCGTATTGCATCGCTATGGAAGAAAAC
>CAYFRJ010000030.1:13161-18780 GCA_964345625.1 uncultured Clostridium sp.
TTTCTGCCTGACGGTAAAGATTTTCACTGTATCTGTTAAGCTTTTTAAGAAGTGCCTTTGTGGTGTGAACACCTCTGTGCTCCTCAAGGTAAAGTTCATCTTTCCAGGTGGGAATGTTGCTGTCTGTTGCCTTTGCCTTCATACGGGCAAGGGAATCCTCAATTTTTGAGCATTTTGCTTCGGGAAGACCGGGGAATTTGCTGTATCTCTTAACATATTCCAACATTTCCGTGTCAACACCGCCACCACCGTCTCCCCAGCCGTAGCAGTACATGGATTCGCCTATAGTTGCCTTGTCCGTATATCTTGACCAGTTAACCTTAAGTGAGTCCGCCTCAACGGTACCGATAAAGTGGGTGGGAGGAACGGTTGAGAAAACTTTTGAGCCGTCGGGGCCTTCCCACCAAAATGTGCTGTATTGCCAAGGGTTAGTGTCATTCCAAATACCCATTTTATGGGTAACGAAATATTCAACACCCGCTTTTTTGAGAATTTGAGGCATTGCGTAACTGTTGCCGAAAACATCGGGAACCCAGCAGGTTTTAGGCGTTATACCGAAAGTTTTTTCGGCGTAGCGAATACCGTGGAGAAGTTGACGAACAAAACTTTCACCGCTTATGAGGTTGCAGTCCGGCTCAACCCACATGGCACCGATATATTCCCATCTGCCCTCTTTAATTCTCTGCTGTACCTGCTTAAAGAGTGTGGGGTAACGCTTTTCCATTTCAATATAGGTGGGTGCCGTACTCTGTGAGAATATGAAATCGGGGTACTGTTCCATTAAACGAAGCGTGGTGGCATGAGTTCTGCCCAGTTTACGCACATACTCTTTATATGCCCACATAAACACCAAATCAAGGTGAGAGTTGCCCACAAGGGCAAGCTTGCCTATGGATGAATATGCGGGGTTTTCATAAATATTCTCTTTAAGAATTTTCTGTGCTTTTAGAAGTCCTTCAACAAATTCTTTACCCTCAAGGTCAAAGTTTACAAAGTTAAATGCCTCCCTTAAGGTTTCACGAATAAGTTCCGCAAGACCGGTGTCAAGAACCGGCATAAACAGAGCATTAAACACCGCCTTAAAGTCCCAGTAAACCTCTTCAATTACCGGGTCAACTGCACCGATGAAAGAGCAGGAAAGGGTTTTTACCGTGCTTTCATTTGAGTGCCAAACATAGTAGGACTCAATATCAACATCGTAATGCTCGTCACCCTTTGCACATTCCGTAAGAAGTACCGTGTTGCGGAAGGGGTCAAGACCCTGATAGGGCTCTCCGTTTAAGCTGAGAAGGGAGTCACCGCCGAAATAAACATTGAGAGTAACCTTTTTCCCCGTAAAGCGTGCCGGCATATCAAAGGAATTTTTGAAAAAGGCACTCCAGCCGTTGTTGCCCCAACGCTCACCCACATTTATCTCTTTCCACTCATCGTAGAAAAATTCATATTCACCTATGTCTTTGTAAATACATTCTTTCATCTTCCAAGGGGGAATGGACTCAATATCGGTGAAGGTGCGCTTTTTGAGAGTTTTAAGCTTAGCGGCAACAACATCGTCAAAGGAAAAAATACCCCTCTGCTTACCTTTAACGGCATCACGCCAGTCATTACAATGGGCATCCATAACATCAAGGGAAGCCACCGCATCAAAGTTTTTAATCTCGGCCAAAATATATCATCCTTTCAGTTTTTTACATTTAAAAGGTGCTTTGCACCACACAAAGTGATTATATCATTGATCATTTAATATTTCAATATCAATTTGGAGCGAAAGTTCTGTTTCGCAGTTTATGTTCCCCGTTTCCCGTTTCAAGTTACTGTTTGCAGAAAAGCAATTTTCTCTCAATTGGCAAATATTATTGACAAATATATAAATAAATGGTAAAATAATCACAATTAAAAAACCTCGTTTAGAGGGGAGTAGCTTGTCATCTGTCGGTCAACAGCCGTTGCTTATGCAGCTGGTCGGCAGAGCATAATTTACTTATGTTAGCGAGACCTTTAACATAGCAAAACTATGTTAGAGGTTTTTTTAGTTAAAAAATTAGGAAAGAGAAGGCTGAAATGAAGTATTATCTTGAAGACTTAAGCACAGTTCTTGAAGAACTGAAAACAGACGAAAACGGTCTTACCACTCAAGAAGCGGAAAAAATGATAGTTGAAAAGGGCAAAAACAAGTTGGAGGAAACCCCAAATGTCTCCCTTTTTAAGAAATTTATCAGATCCCTTGCGGATCCCATGATTATTATGCTCCTTGTCGCTGCCGTAATCCAAGCCTGTGTTACGGTTATAGAGTCAAGGGCGAGGGATTTCTCTCTAATGGACTTTGCCGATGTGCTTATAATTTTGGTTGTTGTTATCATTAACGCCACTATGTCCCTAATTCAAGAAAACAAAGCAGAAGCGGCGATGGAAGCACTTATGCAAATGACAGCCGCCACCTCAAAGGTTCTTCGTGACGGTGAAACGGTAGTTATTAAGAGTGAAGATATCTGTGTTGGCGATGTTGTTGTTCTTGAGGCGGGTGATGCAATTCCCGCAGATTGCCGTATTATTGAGTGTCACTCCATTAAGGCGGAGGAAGCCGCTCTCACAGGGGAAAGTGTGCCTGTAAGCAAAATAGTTGATATCTTAATGTGTAAAGACTCAAATGAAAATATTTCATTGGGCGATCGTAAAAATATGCTTTATTCCGGCTCTACCGTAGTTTACGGCAGAGGTAAAGCGGTTGTTACCGCAGTGGGAATGGACACGGAAATGGGTAAAATTGCCTCTGCTCTTTCACAGGCAGGGCAGGAGTTAACGCCCCTTCAAAAGAAGATGACAGAACTTTCACATTTCTTAACAAAACTTGTTATCGGTATTTGTGTTTTCATTTTCCTTGTGGGTCTTGTTGAAAATCTTGTATTTTCAAAGGAAGCTTTCACTTGGGCACTTTTAGGTGAAATTTCACTGAACACCTTTATTGCAGCCATTGCTCTTGCGGTTGCCGCAATTCCGGAGGGACTTCCCGCAGTTGTTACAATTATTCTTTCCATCGGTGTAACAGCCATGTCAAAAAGACAGGCACTTGTGAGAAAATTAACCGCCGTTGAAACCCTGGGCTGTACCCAGATTATTTGCTCCGACAAAACGGGTACTCTCACACAAAATAAGATGACCGTTGTTGACGAGTTTACAAGTGATAAAAAATTATTGGCAACGGCAATGGCGCTTTGTTCGGATGCGGAAATTAAACCCGGTGAAGAATTTTCAGTTGGTGAGCCCACGGAGTGTGCCCTTGTAAACTACGCTAATAAACTCGGTTTACCAAAATACGATTTAGCGGAAAAATTCCCGAGAATCGGAGAAGCCCCCTTTGACTCCGGTCGTAAAATGATGTCCACAATTCACGATATTGACGGTAAAACCGTACAGTACACAAAGGGTGCCTGCGATGTTATGCTTTCCCTTTGCACCGGCTACCTTAAGGACGGTGAGGTTGTTCCCATAACCGATGAACTTCTTGAGGAAATAAAGAAAAACAACAAGGCATTTGCGGACAAAGCCCTTCGTGTTCTTTGCGCCGCATACAGAGAATATGATACCCCTCCCACAACCTGTGAGCCGGAGGATTTGGAGAAAGATTTAGTCTTTATCGGCATTGTGGGTATGATTGACCCCTGTAGACCCGAGGTTTATGATGCCATTAAAGAATGTGAAACAGCAGGCATTCGCCCCGTTATGATCACAGGCGACCATAAGGACACCGCAGTTGCCATCGGTAAAGATTTAGGCATTATCACAGACGATTCCCAAGCAATTTTAGGTGAAGACCTTGATAAATTTACCGACCAAGAACTTGTGGAACAGGTTACTAAATATTCCGTATATGCAAGAGTTCAGCCGGAACATAAAACAAGAATTGTAAAGGCATGGAAAGCCCGTGGAATGGTAACCGCCATGACCGGTGACGGTGTTAACGATGCTCCCTCAATTAAAGCGGCGGACATCGGTATAGGTATGGGTATAACCGGCACAGATGTTACCAAGGGTGTAGCGGACATAGTGCTTGCAGACGATAACTTTGCCACCATAGTTCATGCCGTTGAAGAGGGTAGAAAAATTTACGATAATGTAAACAAGGTTATTCAGTACCAACTTTCAACCAACCTTTCGGAAGTAATTATAATGTTCGTCGCCACTCTTCTTAACTTCAACATTTTAGGTGCGGTTCACTTCCTTTGGGTAAATATGGTTACCGACTCTCTTCCCGGCCTTGCTTTGGGTATGGAAAAGGCAGAGGGTGACCTTATGAAGAGAAAACCCAGAAGTTCTACCGAGGGCATTTTTGCCCACGGAGCCGGTGTTGACATTGCCTGGAAGGGCATTTATGTTGCGATTACAGTAATTATCGCCTACTGTCTCGGCTTTGCCTATGTAACAGGTTCCCTTCACGGAATGATATTCAATGCAGGTTCAACGGATCCTTTAATCCTTGAAGCTCGCACAAATGCCGTTGCAATGGCATTTTTAACAATCAACTTTGCGGAAATTATTTGTGCAATAAATATGCGTTCAAGAACCGGTTCGATTTTCACAAAGAGTATGTTTAAGAATTTCAACTGGTGGCTTGTGGGTGCATTCATTTTTACCACGGCACTTACCGTTATGGCAGTTTATACGCCGGGACTCAAAACGGTTTTCGGTATCGAAGAGAATGTGACCTTCAGTTATGTTGAACTTGCTATTTGTATTGCACTCGCCCTTTCAACTATTCCCGTATTTGAAATCGGTAAAGCAATAAGAAGACGCTCCGAAAGAAAAAAAGAACAAGAACAATAATTAAACGCCCCGCTGTGCGGGGCGTTTTTTAGTCGGTAACAGGCAAAGTTACCACAGTAGTAGGCGACTCTAAATTTGCATCAAGGAAATATCTTTCAACAATTCTGTCAATTAGTTCCTTTTGTTTCCCATGTAACCCCCTTTTCATAAATGTTAAAGTCGGCGTACTGCATAAACTCAATTGCATATCTGCTCATAAGCAGTGCTTTGTCCTTTTGAAAGTCAACCACAATCCACTGTATTTTTTCGTTTCCGGGTTCATAAGTATTCTGCACATATTCTCCGAACTCCACCGTGTCACCGATTTTTATTTCTCCCGCATCAACTTTTTCATCTGCTTTTTTGCAGGAGGCAAAAGAGAAAAGCAATGATAAAATTAAAAGCACAGTTATAATTCTTTTCATTTGAATAACCTCTTTTCAAAAAAAGTAGGGTATCGCTGAGTCTATACTATACCCTTTACACCGATTTTACAATAGACAAACTGTAAAAAAGTTGTTACCGAATTTGCCTGTTTGTGAATAGTAGAAGATTTTTAGTTAACAAATAAAGGATTCCTTCTCTCAAATTTCTCCCACCCTAAATGTTTATTTTTTTTATAATATATTGACTTTTTTTGATTCTGTGTTATAATACCTTTCGCTGGGAAAAAAGCTCGGCAAAAAATATCCGGGTGTGGCGCAGTTGGTAGCGCGCTTGACTGGGGGTCAAGAGGCCGTGAGTTCAAGTCTCGCCACTCGGACCATGATTACAGTACGATTTAGCAACTGTACTTGAAACCCCTTGTATATCAAGGGG
>CAYFRJ010000031.1:0-18427 GCA_964345625.1 uncultured Clostridium sp.
AACTCAATCAAAGTGACCGACTGCAACTGGAGTCATAATTGCAATATTCGCTGGAATGCTGATTTTAGAAAAACAACATTAAACTCAAAACTTAACTATCTTATGGTGGCTCCCTATGAAATCGGCGATTCCTCAGTGGTTTATACAGTCAGTTTTGATCCCACAGGCGGAGAGGTTAATCCGACTCAAAAAAATGTAACTCACGGTAAAACCATAGGTGAATTACCTGTACCTACTCGTACCGGCTATAATTTCCTCGGCTGGTACACCTCAGCAAGCGGCGGAACAAAAATAACCAAAAGCACAAGAATAAGCGGTAATACAACCTACTATGCCCGTTGGGAAGAGTTGACTTTCACAATTTCTTTCGATAAAACGGCTCTTTGCCAGGTACACTTCCGGACACAATAATAAAGAGATATTCTCAACCTGCCGTTGTGACAACAAGATATAAAAATTTCTCGTTGAAAGGATATACACCCGTCGGCTATAACACTATGCCCGATGGTAGCGGTGATTCCTATGATTTTGACTGCACCATAACCAAAAACGAAAATATGACCCTATATGTTCACTGGAAACCTAACGAATATAAACTTACATTTAATGCGGGAACCGAAGCCACAGTCTCTCCCTACCTCAAATATGTTTACTATGAGAGAACGGTTGGCGATTTACCAATACCCGAAAAAACGGGTTATGATTTTCTCGGTTGGTACACCGCCTCAACGGGAGGAACACAGGTTACAAGCGGTTATGTTTATACCGAGACAAGAGATATAAGCGTTTATGCCAGCTGGAAGGAAAAAACCTATACAGTTTCATACAGTGCAAACGGAGGCAATAACGCCCCCGCTACTCAAACCAAAGATTATTCCAGTGATTTGACTTTAAGTGCCCAAGTGCCCACTCTCACCGGCCATATTTTCAAGGGTTGGTGTTCTTCAAGCAATGCGGACAGGGTAGATTATAATCCCGGAGATACTTATAAAGACAATAACCCTCTCAACCTCTATGCGGTTTGGGAAAGGAAAAAATATGTAATAAAATTCAACTCTAACGGAGCATACGGCTCATTTCCGAGTCAAATAATAAAAGAGTATGGCATTGACTTAAAGTTAACCACAGAGGTACCCACAAAAACCGGCTATCACTTCTCAAATTGGAATACACAGTCCAACGGTACAGGCACACGGTATGCTTCGGGTGGTATTTATTCCGATAATTCACACGAAACCCTTTACGCCATTATGGCGCCGAACAAATATACCCTTTCATTTGTTCTGCGAAACGGAAGCGGAAGTACAGACAGTGTTGTCTGTACATACGACAGCACCTATCCCGCCCTTCCGCAGCCCACAAGAGTCGGCTATACATTTAGTGGTTGGAAAACAAGTAACGGCACAGAAATAAAAGAAGGGGACAGGGTTACGATTTTAAGCAACCAAACTCTCTATGACCATTGGACGGCAAATGAATACACTGTAACTTTAGACCCAAACGGCGGAACCTGTGAAAGCACAAGCGTTCCCGTAACTTTCCACAGTGAATTCGGCATCCTCCCCACTCCCACAAAAGAGGGCTGTTACTTTGCCGGCTGGTTTATGGAAAACGGTTATCAGGTTCGCCCCGATTCGGTTATGACTCAGCCAAACAACATAACATTAAAGGCAAAATATGTTGAAAAACCCGTAGTTGTAAGTTTTGACACAGGAGATGATTCCGTAGCGGTAATAAAAAATAAACCCTACGGAACTTTACCCACACCCATTAAGAGAGGACACTCCTTTAATGGCTGGAAACTTGAAAACACAGGAACAAGAGTTACTTCACAAACCATAGTTTCAACAGACCAAAATCATCTTTTAAGAGCGGAATTTACTGCCAAGAATTACAACGTTACATATAATGGACTCGGCACAACCTCAAATGTTACCTACGGTAAAAACTTTGGAACCTTAGCTGATTACAACAAAAACGGAAAAGTTTTCTGCGGTTGGTACACGACAAGCGGAGATAGAATTACTGAAAATTCAAGTTACATTTATGACAGCAATATAACTCTTTATCCACGATTTATTGATATACCGAGTGAAAATTACACCGCTGTTTTTGTGGCAAACGGTGAAATAGTTGACACCGTTACCTATGACTCAACATTTCAAATCACACCGCCCCAAGTTCCTCAAATTGAGGGCTATGACGGAGTATGGGAAGACTACACCTTAACCAACGAGCCCATTGTAATTCAAGCAGTTTATACGGCAAAGACCTATACGGTTACATTCAACTACGGCAGTAACACCACTACCGAAAATATTAAATTCGGAAACCACATAACCGTTCCGGATTTTGAAAAAATCGAAGGCACAACCTTTACCGGTTGGGACAGAGAAATTCCCAATACAATGCCAAATGAAAACCTGATTTTCAGGGCAATTTTGGTGGGTGAACAGTATGTTGCCGCATTTATTGCAAACGGTGAATATGTCTACGGCTCCGTTTATGACGAGAGTTCACAAACTATTGCAGTACCGGGAGTTACTCATCTTGCGGGTTACACAGGCAGTTGGGAAGATTATACCCTCCAAAACGGTGGAATTTCAGTTCTTGCCCGATACACTCCGGAAGTTTATCAGGCAAAGTTCTACTGTGATAATATCCTCACGGAGAGTGTTACCTACACCGTTGAAACCTACGACTTCCAAGAACCTGCTGTGGTGTTCAAAAACGGATATACCGGCGTGTGGGAGGAATATACTCTTTTAGTCGGTGATACAAGAATTGATGCAGTCTATAACCCCAATACCTACACCGTGAGTTTCTATGTGGGGTCAACCTTTGTCGGTAGTGTAAGTTATCTCTATGGAGCCCAAAGCATTGAAGAACCTCAAATTCCCCAAAAAGTCGGTTATAGTGCAAGGTGGGGAGAGTATCAGCTCAGCTATACCAATTCAACGGTTTATGCCCAATATACTCCAATCGTGTACAAGGCAACCTTCATTGCCGATGGAAATGTAGTTGGCATTGTAGACTTTACCGTTGAAAATATTAGATTACAGGAGCCCCCGGTTCCTCTAAAGTACGGGGAATTGGGCACATGGGAGCCATACATAATTGAAGCAAGGAACATTACGGTTCAAGCAAAATACACACCCATTAACCTTGCCATAGTTAATTACACTTCTACGGTGACACTTGATTACCGCACAACAGCCCACTTCAAAGCGAGCGTTGAAAATACCGTTCCGGGTACCATGATTTATTGGTATGTCAACGGTGTTCAAAGCGGTACAGGAACAGATTTTATTGTCAGAGAAGCAAAGGGAAGTTTTGACCTTCAGGCAAAATATGTTAAGAATTCAGAGGTGCTTGACGAAACTCCCATCGAAAGAGTAGAAATAAAATCAAACTTCTTTGCAAAGATAATTGCATGGTTTAGATGGCTTTTCGAGAAGCTCCCGATATATAGACAGTTCTAAATTTATGTATATTGACTTTTAATAAGAAGTGTAGTATAATCCCCACGATAGTAATTTAAATGGAGAAATATTCATGCCTATTTCTGACCTCGGTGTTTTTCTCGGTGATGTTTCCCGTGCACAGATAAAATACCACACAAAAAACCCAATGAAAGCACAGAAAAGTGTTTTGAAAAAAATCGTTAGACGCAATAAAAACTGTGAACTTGGTAAAAAACTTAACCTCAAAGATGTTAAGAGTATTGAAGATTATCAGCGCATAGTACCCCTTTCAACCTATGCGGACTATGAGCCCTATGTTGACCGCATGATAAACAATAAAGAGGACAGGATAATGTTCTCTGGTAGAAATATGCGCTATGCTTCATCCTCAGGTTCAGTCGGCAAGCCTAAGATTCTTCCCAAGGGCATAAATGACCTTTGGAAAATGCAGTGCATCGGCTTTTCCGTTTCCGTTGCAACAGCATATCACTGGATAAAAGAAAAAACGGGGAAGGGACTTAACAGCCAAATGGGTCCCCTTGCTATCAATCTTTCGGGACACAAACTCAAGGATGGCAAACAGTGTAACGGTGCAGGTCAAATTCCTTTGAGATATCTCTCGATTATTATGCCCTTTATGACCACATCTCCGGTGGAAATTCTTTATCCTGACCTTGAGGAGAAACTTGACACTTCTTATCTTCACTTAAGATTTTGTCTCGGCAACAGAAAGATAAGTTACCTCGGTTCAATTGTAGTTACTCTTCTTACGCAGATGTTTGACTATCTTGAAGAAAACTGGGAAATGCTGTGTGACGACATTGAAAAGGGAATAATCAACCCCAACATAGACTGCCCACCCAAAATGCGCAAGAAACTTGAAAGAAGACTCAAGCCGAATCCTAAGAGGGCGGAGGAACTTCGTGCAGAGTTCCGCAAGGGCTTTGAGGACCCTATCGCTCCTCGCATTTGGCCAAAACTTCAGTGGGCTTACGGTATGATGGGTGCTAACCTTTCGGTTTATGTTGACAAACTTCGTAAGCATATCGGCCCCGATGTCCCCATTCATAACATGGGCTACGCAGCTGCAGAGGGTTTCTTTGCAACGCCAATGGAACTTAATGTAAGTGACTACTGTTTACTTCCTTGGTGCATTTTCTTTGAGTTTTTACCCGTTGATGAAGGTGAAGACAAGGCAGATGAAAATGCAAAGCCCCTGCTTATCAATGAACTTGAGGTTGGCAAGGATTATGAAATGATTGTATCAAACTTTTCCGGTCTTTATAGATACAAGATGGAAGATGTTGTGAGAGTTACAAGAATGTACAACAACACCCCACAGGTAGAGCTTATGTTTAGGCAAAACCTTTCAATGAATGTAGCCAACGAAAAGACCACGGTAGATATGATAGATGCCGCAGTTGAAAACTGTATGAAGGAAAATGACTTTGATTATGCAGGCTTCAGCTTTTATCCGGATTTTTCAACAAAGCCGCCTCGCTACACAATGCTCGTAGAACTTACTAAAGGCGAGCCAAATGAAGAAACCAGAGAAAAACTTATCAAGTCCCTTGACCATCAGCTTGATGAAATTAACGAAAAGTATTACAAGTACAGACGCTGGGGTATGCTAAACACTCCCGAGGTTTTATTCCTTGAGGAAAAAAGTTATGTGGCATATACCGAGTTTTTGGCTTCAAAGGGAGTAATTCTTAATCAGGTTAAGCCTGTCACAGTTATAAACAACGAGGAGAGAAGAGACTTCTTCTTCGGCAAGGTAATCAAGGAACAGGCAGATTTGGTTGAAAAAATTCTTAATGCAAAAGATTAGGGACGGTGAAAAGTATGGAGCCGATTTCAAACTACAAGAGTATTGATTCGCTGTTTAACGAAAGTGCTTTTTGTGAGAAGGTTTCAAATCTGTTTTACAAATACAAAATTTGCTTAAGCGACAACAAACTGGAAGAGATGGAACCCTACTTTACCCGAGAATGTTTTGAAGGAATTCTTCAAAAGAAAGCACAACTTAAAGCCGCAGGCCGTTTCTACTATGCTCAAAGGGTTACCGTACTGGGCACAGTTATTGAAGGATATACTCAAACTGCCGAGCAAGATGTTATTTTTGCAAATCTCAATGTGAGAGTTGTCGAATATGAAGTTGACTCAAATAAAAACATTGTTTTCGGCAATCAAAATGAGCAGTTCTTAAACGGCAAAGTTGAGTTGGTTCGTCCAAAGGGCACCAAAACTTTACCTAAAGTAAGCGGTACCGCTCGTAATTGTCCAAACTGTGGAGCACCCCTCAATCTAAACAAAAGCGCAAGATGTGAATACTGTGGCAGTGTTCTCTCAAGCGACCCTTTTAACTGGAAATTCAATTTAATTTTCTAATCTGTTAAAAATCCGTCCATTTTTTATGAACGAGTTTGATGTATAATAAAAACAACAAATTTACAAACGAACAGGAGGATTCATTATGAAAACCATGAAATCTGTTATCGCAATTCTTTTGGCATTAGTTATGACACTTTCTACTGTTATGGTTGCATTTGCAGCAGATCCGACAGCAGAAACAGAACAAAACGGAAAGGCTGAAACTGCTAATCCGTTCGCATGGAGCGACGGTGCAACAGGCTCTCTCAGTGATGCCTATGATAAAGACTTTTTTAAGTTTACTACCACAAAGCCGGGTCGTGCCACATTAACCTTCCGTAACACAGCAAGTGCTCAGACAATATTTGATGTGGCTATCCTTGATGCTGCCGAAAATGTTAAGGTTAGTTTCAGAGTTGACACCATAAACTCAGATGTTAAATCACCCAACTTCAGTGTTATTGCAGGGGATTACTATGTAAAGGTTTCTTGTGGTTCTGCCCACAGTACAAATGACTATAAAATTACCGTAGCCATTCAAGACTTTGGTGAAAACTATGAAACCGAGCCAAACAACACAATGGAGAGTCCTTCACTTATCAAGGACGTAAAATTAAAATCTTACTCAACAGTAATGTACGGTATCATTGAAAATGCGAGTGATGTTGATTACTGGTACTTCAATATGCCGGCTCCCGGAATTTTTGAAGTTCAAGTGAGAAACGAAGACCAAAGTGATGATAGGTTCAAAGTTGAGATTTCCACAGTGTTTAACACAGGTGACACAGAAAAAGTTTTCGGAGAGTTTATTGTATCCGGAAATGACTTTAAACAAAACAGAAGTGCAGAAATGGGTGCTGACAAGAACGGTTACTACATAAAGGTGAGTAGCCACGATGGCGGTGTAGGTGCTTACAGTTTAAGAATTTGGGCCGAAGGATTAATCGACACAGAGTTTGAGTATAACGGCTCAAAGGAAAAAGCTAACCACTATGATTTCGGTAAAACCATTTACGGTTCAAACTCAATGGCGACCGATCGTGATTATTTCAGGGTTATTACAACCAAAGAAAACATAAACACTTCGGTTAATTTTGAGGTGGATGCCACAGATTTGTCAGAAAGAAAACTCACATCTGCATATTGGAAAGTAGAACTGCGTGATTCCGATGACAAGGTTATTACCACAAAAGATTTTTCCAACACAAGGAGTACTTCCTTTGTCATGAATGAATATCCCGCCGGAACCTACTACTTTGTGGTTAAAGACGGCACAACACAAAGCAAGTATAAGATCAGTACTTCAGCAGCAGATCCAAAGCAGGAAGATGACAGCAACCTTCCTTTCTGGGAGCGAATTGCCAAATTGGACTGGTGGAAGTTCTGGGTTGACAGTGGGTTTAATGATTTATTTAACAATCTAGATTGGTTTCCAATGATTTGGGATTTAATCAGAACTTCACTGGGTACACTTCTGTCCTTCTTTATAACAAGATAACACAAATAATTTTCTGCCGCCATCGGTAGTTTCTACCGGTGGCGGATTTTAAACATTTAGAGGAGATGCTCACTTTGTTTGAAAAAAACTTTAATCCTGTTCTCCGCTTCCTTGTTGTGAGCGATGTTCACTATGAAGATGAACGAACAGTTGAGCGAGAAAGAATGGAGAAGGCACTTGAAACCGCCTACAGACTTGCCGAAGGTCAAGATTATAACAAACTTGATGCGGTTTATGTTGTGGGTGACTTTGCAAATTCAGGCTCGCCTGCACAAATGAAAGCCTTCAAGGATACAATTGACAATTATATCAAACCGGAAACAGTTTGGAATGTGTCACTTGCTTCCCATGAATTTGGCTTTGACGGTGAAGAGGGTGCAGTAAAAAGATTAAAGGATATTTTCGAATTAGAGCCCAATACTCACAGAGTGATAAACGGTTTTCACTTCATTTCTGTAGGCTGTACTCGAGGTTGTCACTTTGACGAACCACAGAGAGCGTTTGCTTTAAGTGCTTTAAAAAGAGCCCGAAAGGATAGCCCTAAAAAGCCCATCTTTTTCTTCCAGCACCCCCACATTAGCGGTACTGTTTACGGTAGTGTAAACTGGGGCGAGGATGAACTGAATGATATCCTTTGCAATTTCCCTCAAATTATTGATTTTTCGGGTCATTCCCACGCTCCCATAAACGATCCAAGGTCAATACATCAAAGACATTTTACTTGCCTCGGAACAGGTACTTTAAGTTATTTCGAAAACGACGAGTTTGACAAGTACTACACCACCCTTGTTCCCGGCAAAGAGAAAGCGGCTCAAATGCTTATAGTTGAGTCGGATGCCCAAAATCGTGTCAGGGTTTATCCTTACGATTTAATTACCGACAACTTTTTCCCCTTTGTTTGGAGAATAGATGAGCCTTCAAATCCTCAGTCTTTCATTTATACGGACGAAAGGTATAAATCAACGATTGCCCCGTATTTCGATGAAAATGCGGTTGTTGAAGTTCAAAAACTAACCGAAAACTCAGTAAGAGTTAAGTTTCCACAGGCAAAAATTAAAAAGGAATATGTTAACGATTACAATATTTATGTGAAAGATGAACTGGGTAATATTGTTGCAAACAAAAACATTTGGAGCGAATATTATTTCTACAATATGCCTGAGTTTTTAACGGTTGATTTTGAAGAGCTTGAAAAGGGTAATTACCACATTGAAATATTTGCCAATTCTTTTTGGGCTGTTAAAAGTAAAAAATCGATAATCAGCAAAAAATTTTCTGTTTAATTTTCAATTTCCTATTGAAAATATTTCGATAATATTATAAAATAAGAACAATATATTTAATTCCACGGAGACAAGTTATTATGCCCATAAATGTAAATTTTAACTATTTAGGAAAGGTTTTCAGCAACGAAGAAATAGCTGCAATGCAAGTTGAGGTGACTGCCGCTCATAATGACCTAAAAAACGGCACAGGTGCAGGCAGTAATTTTCTCGGTTGGGTTGACCTTCCCGTAAATTATGATAAAGAGGAGTTTGCACGTATTAAAAAGTGTGCAGATAAAATCAGAAACGACTCACAGGTGCTTATTGTTCTCGGTATCGGTGGCTCATATCTGGGTGCCCGAGCCGCTATTGAGTTCATTAAGAACAACAACTACAACATTACTAAGAAAGGCACTCCGGAGATATATTTCGGCGGAAATACTCTTTCTTCCTCTGCTATCACAGAACTTATAAACCTTGTTGATGGCAAGGATTTTTCCGTTAATGTTATTTCCAAGTCGGGAACGACTACAGAAACCGCAATTAGTTTCAGAATTTTTAGAAAACTTATTGAGGAAAAATACGGCAAAAAAGAAGCAGCAAAGAGGATATATGTAACTACCGACAAATCAAAGGGTTCTTTAAAGGCTCTTGCCGATGCCGAGGGCTATGAAACTTTTACGGTTCCCGGAAATATCGGCGGAAGATATTCCGTTCTCACTGCAGTCGGTCTACTTCCCATTGCGGTTGCGGGTATAGATATAGATGCTGTTATGTCAGGCGCCGCAGCGGCAAGAGAAAAATATGCTGTTGATAATATTCTTGAAAATGACTGCTACAAATATGCCGCAGTTCGTAACCTTCTTTACAGAAAGGGCAAAAAGATTGAAATAATGGTTGCCTATGAGCCGTCCTTTACCCTTTGGAACGAGTGGTTCAAACAGCTTTTCGGGGAAAGTGAAGGAAAAGAGGGGAAAGGTATTTTCCCGTCATCAGCCATTTTTTCAACGGATCTTCACTCAATGGGGCAGTATATACAACAGGGTGAAAGAACTATGTTTGAAACAGTTATTTGGGCAAAAAATCCTGTAGCCGATTTAGTTATTGAACCAGATGAAGAAAATGGTGATTTTCTCAACTTCCTTGCAGGTAAGAGTGTTCATTATGTCAATAACAGAGCCCTTTGCGGTACACTTCTTGCCCACAAAGACGGCAATGTTCCAAACATTCTTATTGAAATTGACAAGCAGGATGAGTTTAATCTCGGTGAAATGATTTATTTCTTTGAACTTGCTTGCGGTATCAGCGGTTACATTCTTGGTGTCAATCCCTTTGATCAACCGGGTGTAGAAGATTACAAGAATAATATGTTTGCATTGCTGGGTAAACCCGGCTACGAAAGTGCCGGAGCACAGCTTGAAGCAAGACTTGAAAGAAATATATAAATTTTAGGAGGTACACTATGATTTATTTAATTATCGGCAACAAAGGTTCAGGTAAAACCAAGCGCTTAATCGACTTAGTTGACAAAGCAGTTGAAAACAGCAACGGTAATGTTGTTTGCGTTGAGAAGGAAAGACTTCTTACTTATGATGTTCATTCTCGTGCAAGACTTGTTGAAACCGACTATTTTAAAGTTTCAGGTTATGACGAGTTCTACGGCTTTTTAGGCGGTATTCTTGCAGGTGATCACGATATTACAGACATTCTTGTTGATGCAACTCTCCGAATAGGTGGCAGAGACTACGAAGCCCTTGCGGATTTCCTTGAAAAAATCGCTATTTTAAGTGAAATTGCAGATCAAGATTTTACATTTACAATTTCTGCGGCTGAAGAAGACTTGCCCAAGAGAATCTTTGAATATTGCGAAAAAATCTAATTATCATAAATATTTATTGACAAATCAGCAAGTTGAAGTTATAATATTACCCGTATGATTTTTGGTATTTACTATGATTATTGATTTAGAACCGATTTTTAATATTGAAGGTGAGTCCTGCGATTTTGACTACTCTCTTGATTTAAGCGGTGAAAGTTTTGTCGGCTTTGAGCCTTTCAAAACCCCCATTAAAGTTAAGGGTATTGTTGCAAACAGAACAGGTGTAGTTGAAATTAAAGCAGTTGCTTCCTTTGTTCTTGACATTGCCTGTGACAGGTGTGCAAAAGAACTGAAAGTTCCACTGAATATTGACATAAATCATACGCTTGTTAAAGACTTAAACGATGATGACAATTTTGAACTTTTACTTATAGATGAGTTTCAGTTTGACTTAGATACACTTGTGACGGAGGATATCTTTCTAAACCTTCCGGCAAAGTTTCTTTGTTCCGAGGACTGTAAAGGACTATGTCCCGCTTGTGGAAGTGACCTTAATGAAGGTAAGTGTAGTTGCAAAAAAGCGATAGATCCAAGACTTGAAGTGCTTGCTCAGCTTTTAGATAAATGATTGTAATAAATAAGGAGGTGCTAATATGGCAGTACCTAAGAGAAGAGTTTCCAAGGCAAAAAGAGATAAGAGACGCGCAAATGCATGGGGATTAAATGCTCCACAGCTTGAAAAATGTTCAAATTGCGGTGAGTACAAGAGATCTCACAGACTCTGCCCTGAATGCGGTTATTACAACGGTAAACAGGTTGTAGTTATGGAAGCAGAATAAAACGGCAGGGGAACCATCCCTGCCTTTTATCTTATTAGTTAAACCCTATGACCAAGAGAGTAGGTAATACCGGCAATCCCCAGAGAGGTTTGTCCCGGCTGTAAACAAACCGGTTGCCCGTTACTGAAGTTCGCTTGCGAGGGGTGGTTGTGAAACAAAAGTAGCAACCGACGGTTGTTCCGTTATAACATTAAGTGCCCATATTATGGGAACGCAGGGTGGTACCGCGGAGAATATTCGTCCCTCATTGTTTTTCAATGAGGGTCTATTTTTTTATGGAGGAAAATATTATGCTTGAAAAAACACAGGCACTTAAAAAGCTCTTTGATGAAAAAATTGAAAAGCTTTCCGCAAGTGCCGAAGTAGAGGCCTTAAGAATAGAGTTTTTAGGCAAAAAGGGCTCTGTTGCAGAACTTATGCAGGAACTTCGCAATATTCCCAATGAACTTAAGAAGGAAGCAGGAAATAAAATCAATGAGTTTAAGCAATATGTTGAAACTTCCATTCTTTCTAAACTTGAGGATATTAAGAAGTTAGAAGAACAAAGACTTATTGAAGCAACCGAAAGCTATGACGAAACTATGCCCATTTCAGTTGATACCGGCTCATATCACCCGATAACCCTTGTGAGCAGAGAAGTTGAAAATATATTTTTATCAATGGGCTTTACGGTTGAGGACTATTTTGAGATTACAGACGATTACAACTGTTTTGAGACACTTAATATACCTAAACATCATCCTGCCCGTGATATGCAGGATACCTTCTATTTAAGCACAAATCAGCTTCTTAAAACCCATACATCAGCCGCTCAAAATACCATTTTGAGAAAATATAAGGATTCCCTTGAAAAGGGTAATCCAATTCGTGCTATTTTCCCCGGCAGATGCTTCAGAAATGAAAAAATTGATGCCTGTCACGAAAACACATTCTTCCAAATGGAAGGTATTATGGTTGATGAGGATATCTCAATTTCTAACCTTATTTACTTTATGAAGACCATGCTTTCCGAGGTTTTCCAGAGAGATATCACGGTTCGTCTTCGTCCCGGATTTTTCCCCTTTGTTGAGCCCGGCTTTGAACTTGATATTCAGTGCCTTATTTGTGGCGGTGAGGGCTGTCCCTCCTGTAAAGACAGTGGCTGGCTTGAACTTTGCCCCTGCGGTATGATTCATCCCAATGTTTTAACAGACGCAGGCATCGACCCGGAAAAATATATCGGTTTCGCTTTTGGCCTCGGTATGACTCGTCTTGCTATGATGAGATACGGTGTGGGAGATATTCGTGTGTTTAATTCAGGTGACCTTAAGGATCTATCACAGTTTACAGAAAAATCTTTCGTAAGACCGGAAAGGGAGGCATAATTTAATGTTAGTGTCAATAAATTGGATTAAAGAATATGTCAACCTTGAGGGTTTTGACATTAAAAAACTTATTGAAAAATTTACCCTTGCCACTGCGGAAGTGGAAGAGATAATTGTTAAGGGTGAAGATATTCAAAATGTTGTCGTGGGTGAGGTTCTTACAGTTGAAAATCACCCTGAATCTAAAAAACTTCACCTTCTCACCGTTGACATCGGCTCAAAGGTGCTTGATATAGTTTGCGGTGCCCCAAATGTCAAAGTGGGTATGAAGGTTGCCCTTGCTGTTGCTCCCGGCAGAGTTCCCGGTGGAGAAATTGCCGTTTGCAAGGTTGCGGGCTATGAATCTTACGGTATGTGCTGCAGTGCAAAAGAACTTGGCATAAGTGACGCAAACAGCGGTATTTTAGATCTTGATACAAATGCTCCCAACGGCACGGATATTAAGAAAGTCTTACCTATTGAGGACATTATTTTTGAGGTGGATAACAAATCACTCACAAATCGTCCCGACCTTTGGGGACATTACGGTATTGCAAGGGAATTTGCCGCATTAACAGGCAGAGAACTTAAACCGTTAAAATTTGGTGATTTAAGTTATGACGGTGACTATCAGGTACCCCTGACAATCGGCAGAGAAGACTTGGTTCACAGATATACAGCTCTTAAAATGGATAATATTACGGTAAAAGAAAGTCCCCTTGCCATGCAAATTCGTCTTTACTACTGCGGCATGAGAGGAATTAACTTACTTGCTGACATTACCAACTACATTATGCTTGAAATCGGGCAACCTACCCATGCTTTCAATGCAAATATGATTGACCATATCGTAGTTACCACACCGAAAGAGGAGTTTAAGTTTAACACTCTTGACAGTCAAGAAAGAGTTATTGACAAAGACACTCTTATGATTTATAACAATGAAACACCCGTTGCAATTGCAGGTATTATGGGCGGTCTTGACAGTGAAATTGTTGAAGATACGGGTGCGGTTGTGCTTGAAAGTGCCACCTTTGACGGAGTAAGTGTTCGCAAATCTTCAACTCGTCTCGGCCACAGGACAGACGCAAGTTCCAGATATGAAAAAATGCTTGACCCCGAGTTAACTATGGAAGCAGTGGGCAGATTTGTTGCCCTTGTGAAAGAATGCGATCCAAATGCAAAGGTTGCTTCAAAGGTAAATGACAAGTATGTTAAAAATTACCCTCAAGTTACCCTTTCTTTCGACAAGAGATATGTTGACAGGTATACTGGAATTGATATTTCCGATGAAAGAATTTGCAATACATTAAACGCTTTGGGCTTCGGTGTAGACTACAATGACGGAAAATTTACCGTTACAGTTCCTTCCTGGAGAGCCACTAAAGATGTTACAATTAAGGCAGATGTTATAGAAGAAATTACAAGAATATACGGCTATGACAACTTTAAGGTTACCACCACAAGAAGTCCGGTAAAGCCTGTTCCAAAAGACTACCCTCGTCTTGAGGAAGATGAAGTCAAGGATCTTCTTGTTAAAAAGTATTCACTTCACGAGGTTCATTCATATATATGGTGTGACGGCAGAAAGTTCAAAAAGTTGGGCTTAGATGTGGAGGATAATGTTAAAGTTCTTAACATAGAAAATTCGGAAAACGGCGTTCTGCGAAACTCAATGATTCCCACTCTTCTCGTTATCGCTAACGAAAATAAGGGTTTTAGCGACTACTACGGTGTTTTTGAAATAGGCAGAGTTGTTAAAGGTACAAAAGAAGACGGTACTTGTAACGAAAGAAAGCAGTTGGGAGTCGTACTCTACGATAAGAGCGGTGACGAAAAGAAACTCTATTTCAAAGCATTGGAAATTATTAACTGCATTGTTGCTCAAGTTAAGCAGTCAAAGCCCACTTACACAAAGATTTCGCCTCTTCATAATTGGCAGCATCCGAAGAATACCGCAGAAATTTCCGTTGACGGTAAGACATTCGGTACTATAAATACTCTTTATCCTTCAAACAAAACAAAGTTTGACAAAACTGCGGCGGTAGTGTGCTTTGAGTTTGATATGAACGATTTCTGTACTGTGGAGGCAAAACCGATTTTATTCAAAGAAACAAGTGAAATGCAGCCGATTTACTATGACCTTTCCCTTGTCCACGACGAAAACACAAAATACGCAGACCTTGAAAAGAACTGGGTGTGTGAAAATATTCCGGAACTTGAAAGCGTAAAGGTTATTGACACCTTTGAAAGAGGTGGAATTAAGAGTATCACAATTCGCTTTAATTTTGTTTCTATGGAAAGAACTCTTGAAATGGAAGAGGTTCAAAAACATATTGACAAAATACTAAAAAACCTCAATAATATAGGTGTAACCCTTCGCTCGTAATGATAGGAATATCCTAATTTTCAAAAAAACTATTGTATTATTTGGGATTTTAAGGTATAATTAGTGAGTAAAAGTAGGTAGGAGGCGATTTTATGACAGACAAGACAATAAAGTTCTCTATTAAAGACGAAAATGAAGCTGAGATGAAAAAGACATTGTTAGAGATTTACGAAGCGCTTAACGAAAAGGGTTATAATTCCATCAGTCAGATAGTCGGTTACATTCTTTCCGAAGATCCGACCTACATAACTACTCACAACAATGCCCGTTCACTTGTTCGTCGTCTTGACAGAGACGAGCTTCTTCAAGCGATGGTAAAGACTTACTTAGGCATTAAACCTTAAGGAGATTTATAATGGCAAATGATATTTTAATGTACAAGGGCAAACCCCTTGTAAGATGTGGCAATACTATCTATTACGGCTATATGGACGAGCCCTATGTTACCATACTTCAAATTCAGTCAATGAAGGAAGTAAACGGTGAGCAAATGGCTGACAAGATAATTGTTCAGCTCTTTAAAACCGATCCTAATATAGTCAGACTAAAAGATAAGATTGAAAAAAAAGCGGAGCGCATCGGACTTGCAGATGCCCTTGATGTGGGTAGCATTTGGCTTGAAAGGGCTCTTGCGGAATAAAAAATAAACGGTACAGTTTTAACTGTACCGTTGTTTTTTCCCAGATTATTCTTTGAAAAACTTGTAAAACTCGCTGACATCGGTTGACATATTACTTACATAGTATTTGAGACCGTGCTTCACCATTACTATTTTTCCTTCGGCTATTACTTCACCCTTGTTCAAAAGATTTACAAAGTAGGTTACTCTGTTGTCTTTCTTTTCCTTACTTTTGATTTCAAAAGTGAATTTATAACCTGAGGGATATGCTCTTTCGTATGCGGATTTTTCTCCTCCGTCACCAAGAACCTTTTTCTTGTAAGCTGTAGCATTTTCGTTCAGGGCATCCCAAATAATTTCCTCGGATAAGTACTTATCCAAAAACTTAGCTTTTCTTAAAAAACTGAGAGTTTCTATGTATTCCGGGAAAAATGTTTCGGGGTTAGTCATACCGCCGTTAAGATATAGAATACTTTCATAGGGAGCAAACATACCTGAGATAACTTCCTTTGCCAATGTTCCATCATCCTCCAAGGTGCTTTTGCCCTTAAAATCATCATTATTTCTTCCCTCTAATTTGGAAATTTTCATTCCTGGTTCATAGTTGGTGTAAATTTTAGGGTAAATATAGTTTTCATTTATATAGTCATCCAAATCTGAATCGGCGCATATTTCAGTAAATTTTAAAGATCCGTAGGGGTTAGCATCAAGAACTATGGTTTCTGCAAATTTTATTGCTCTCTTTTCGCTGCTCATTTCTCCGGAAACAAGAATGATTATACCGCATAAGACAATAGCGACAACAAAAATTAAAGCAATAAGTTTTTTATGTTTTTTCATATTATCACCTGTTCATAAAATTTGCCGCATCGAAGTAAACGATACGGCGAAGAGTTTATTTGAAAGTGTATTCATCATCTTCTTCTATAACCTCGTTACTTATGTACCAAAGAAGGTCACAGAAATACAAAGAACCACCATCTTCCCAAGGAATCCTTACAGTCTTTACCTTGAAAAGCTTGAGTTGGGGGTTGTCATTAACATCTTCAACAAGAAGAATGTCTTCTTCTTTGACAACACCGACTTCAAGCCCGTCTAAAATAACATTAAGACCTTTGGTACTGCCTTTGTCAAACTTAACAAAATTACATTTTGGCTGAATTCCTTTTTCAACTTTTTCATGAATAACTGCTAAGTTTTTTTGACGATCGGTGTTTTTTAAGTTAGTCTGATCAACCTTAATTTTTATTTCGTTAAGAGTGGAAAGATCCAGTTCTTCCTCTTTCTTTTGTTTTTTCTTCGAAAATAAATTCTTAAATATCATAACAGAAAGTCACCTTTCCCCATTTTTACTCATTTTAACATATTTTTAATGCAATTTCAACAGTTTTTTGAAAATAATACCAAATTATTTGATACAATCATAAAAATATTCCATTTTTTTGGTTGCTTTTTAGTTTTTCTTGTGTAATAATTATGTTAGCAAAGTCAAGGGAGGAAATTATGAATATTTTTACAAGAATTCAAGCATTTATTCTGTCAATAATTTCTGCTTTTTGTTCTTTCTTTTCAATTCCGTTTTATGCGGTAGGACCGGAAATTGACCTTTCAAAATTTGAACTGACTTTTGAGGAAGAGTTTGATTCGGAAATTGACTGGACTCGTTGGTCAGGGCACTATACTTATGGAGATAAATCGGAAGTGCGCAGGGGTTCATACTGGAACAAATATATTGCCTACACCGAAGACGGAAATTTAATCATTCCCCTCACTTATTTGGAAGAGGGTATGGGCGGTAAGGGTGCAGGCTGGTATTCCGCAGGAATAGATACAGATCACGATGCTCCAAATGGGTTTTATCAAAAGTTCGGTTACTTTGAGTGTCGTTGCATTCTTCCCAAAAGCAGTGATGGCTGGTCTGCCTTTTGGCTTATGAATGAGGGTGTCTTTAAAGAAGACGGGAGCGGAAGGGACGGTACCGAAATAGATGTATTTGAGTCTGTTTGCTATAAAGATTGTCTTTCCAACGGTGTGAGTACAAATCTCCATTATGACGGCTACGGTAATGCTCATAAACATATGGGAGGCAAGAAATTTTTAACCCGCAAAAACCCCTATGAAGAGTACCACACCTATGGGGTTGAGTGGAATGAAAAGGAATATATTTTTTATATTGACGGTAAAGAAACTTTTAGAACGGATTTTGGCGGAGTATCTCAAAATGAAGAGTATTTAATTCTTTCATTTGAACTATCCGGGGAAGACGGTATTCCCTCGGGAAGAAAAAATGAAAAAGCTTTGGATGAATTCTTCATAGTTGACTATGTGCGAGTATATCAATACAAAGATTTAATGGAGTATGGGGACTGATTATGAAATACATTTTATTACCTGAGAACAAAAATTATTACAGAGCAAATCTGCATTGTCATTCGGTTCTTTCGGACGGTGTGAAAACCGTTGAAGAATTAAAGCGGGATTATATGGCACACGGCTACAGTATTATTGCCTTTACCGACCACGATATTTTTATTACCCACAACGATTTAACGGATGAAAACTTTCTTGCTTTGAACGGCTATGAAATTGAAGTTAACAAAAAGACAGTTGAACCCGGCGAAAGTTCAAAAACCTGCCATATCTGTTTAGTGGCAAAGAACAAAAATATTGAAACCCCCGTATGCTTACATAGGTCAGACTACCTTTTCGGAAATGCAAAGGAAAATGTAAAATTTGTTAAGTTTGACTCTACCATTCCCGACTATGATTACAGTACGATTTAGCAACTGTACTTGAAACCCCTTGTATATCAAGGGGT
>CAYFRJ010000032.1:0-16789 GCA_964345625.1 uncultured Clostridium sp.
GAGATGAGGGGGATCGAACCCCTTACCTCTTGAATGCCATTCAAGCGCTCTCCCAAGTGAGCTACACCCCCACGGCGTAGTTATATTATCATAGGTTAAAGAAAAAATCAAGAGTAAATTATAATTTTATATATTGGCTTTATTCCTAACTCACTATCTGCTGTCGCAGATAACAATTGTTTTGTTTGTTCCGCTTTGCGGAACTTGTGCGTTTGCCCAACGCACCCTACCTTCCGCCTCGCTATGCTCGGCACCTCCCTACATAGGGAGGCTAATTTTTGCTCGCATTAGCCCTGTCTTGAATTTTCATTCTGCCCCTACACAGGGAGACTGATTATTGTACTACACAACTGCGACAAAAAAAGGAATAAAATAAACAAGCGGGAGGGGAAACCCCTCCCCTACGAGTTTTTGCCATTTCATAACTACTACAAATGAACAACAACTTGAAACGGGAAACGGGGAACTGGAAACTGCAAAGGGCGAAAGAAAATTCTTTCGCCCTTTGCCAAAATCAAAAACGACCGCAAAAAGCGGTCGTTTTGTCTATCAACTCTGCTTAAGTGATAACACTCCAAGTTGCGTGATCACGCTCCGGCATAATCATTTATTGATTATGCCTTTTTCTTGGAGCATACATAGGCTGCTGCAGCCGCAACTGAAATAGTAGCAAATATTGCAATACTACCACTTGCGGAACCGGTATCTGCAGGAGCTTCTGCTTGTGTTTCTTCGATAGTTGTTTCAACCTGGCCGGCATAGAAAGATTTGATTTTCTGTTTGATAACATTGATCCAATCCTTAAGACCGGAGAACTGAGGTAAACTGAGGTTAAGCTTATTGGCAGCTCCTTCAAGGTTGTCCATAGCACCGGCAACTGCCGGCTCGGGAGCACCTGATATAAGCAGATCGAAAATTTTATAAGCAAATTCAAGGAGCATGTCCATAATTTTGCTGCTTTCGATCCAAGCGATGAACTGGTTCATAATGTCCAGTATCGTGGTATCTTCACCAAAATAATTGTCATACTGCATGTCGGCACCGTGGAATTTGTTAATGTGGTTATTATAGTCCTTAATACTCTGTGCCTTATAACCACATTCAGGGCACTGAAGATCCATATCTTTAATATGGCTCTTTTCACATGCAATCATCTGCTCGGGACTTAAGTATCTCTTGTGGCAGTTTGCACACTCAAAACGATAGAGTTGGTCTTTGGGGCTATATGTCTTGTGACTTTCAAGATGTTCGTTGTAAACTTCTTCGGCACTCATTGTACCGGTAGGAACACACTTATAGCTACAAATCGGGCAAACTATTCCGTTTGAGGACTGTGTTAAATGAGTGTCAAGGTGGGCATTGTAATCGGTAATATTGTCAAACAACTTGCCGCATTCATCACATTCCTTTGGCCAATAGTCTTGAGTAGTAGTGGTCTCCTTTGCAAACACCATCACTGAAGCAGAAAGTGCAATAACTAAAGTTAATATAACTGCAATAACTTTCTTCATAGTAATCATTTCCTTTTTAATCAAATAAGTTTTTTCTTCGGATATCGATATCAGAAAAAAGGGGTTTGCTCGAATTAACGAGCTGTGAGCAATAATTACAAATTATTTTCCAGATAATTTGTATGTAAAATTTCGCCAGAAACGAGTGTTATCACTTAAGCAAAACTGATAGGTTTCTGTCAGCAAGGTTCGGTTGACCTTGGGCTTGTTTTCATTTTTTTGTACACATCTCTCCTTTTTCGCAGGGCAATAACCTACATTACTACCCTATTTTGTTTACCCTATTCTACCTTTTCTCAAATTATAAATCAAGTGAAAAAGGTGAAAATAAAGTGAAAAAAACAGATTTTTTTGATTTTTTTTGCAATTTTTACATTTTTTTTCGAAGATAATTACATTTTGTAACAAAAAATATGCATTTTTCTGTATATACTAATATATCCTAATATAACTGGGAGTTTTCAAAAATTGCGGAGAAACAGGGAATTAGTGGTTAGGATACTACGCTCGAAAGTTTAGGAGTTAGGGTTCGTTTTTCGCAACTTGAAACGAGAAACGGGAAACCGGAAACTTTTTTTACAATTTTGCCGCTATTCCGGAAATTTTCTTAAGCAGTTTTGAAAGGGGGTAAACCAAAAACCCCATAGCAAAGTTTCCTGCACAGTGTATAAGGTCGAAAGAAAGTCCTGCGGCAATCCAAGTGAGCATTCCCTTAAAGTTTAGGTTGAACATAATTGCCTGTGCGGGGGCATATAAAACACCGAATAAAATTCCGTGAAGGGCACAGACTATGGGGTAAACTATCATTGCGATTTTGGGGCTCATATTTTTAGGAAGAAGCATCGCTATTCCCCAAAGAACCGCCCAAATGTATAAATATGGAATCCACCAAAGAGAAAAACCTGCAACAAATCCGTTCAAAAACACATATATATAGATGGGGATAAGTGCCTTTTTTCGGTAAACAACCGTATATGTTACCATTAGCATTGTCAAGGGGTGAACATTGGGTATTCCCTCCATGGCAAGTTTTGAGATGAGCATAACAGCACCCAACATAGCAAAAACAGTCATCTCATAGGTTTTTTGTTTGATGGAGTTATTTTTATTATTCGGCGAGGGTGAAGACGAACTCATAATTGTTTTCCCCTTCTTCAATGGGAGTTTGGTCAACGCCTTTTTCCAGCATTTCCCCATCTTTACAGAATGCCCAGAAAGCGCCATCAAGGGCATAGTCCGCACGAATTCCGTTAACATACTTAATGTAAAGCCCGAAATCGCTTTCTTCCCCTTGAATAAGATTATGCTCTTTCAGTGCTTCCCCTACGGTTTTAGCATTTGTTTTTATTGTAAACAGCACTGTTTTATCTCTCGCTTCAACGGTAAGATTTACGGTTTTTTTACCCTCGCCCAATGTCGTATCTTCTTGGTGAACGGCACTTACCCAAACCTCGGTATTTGTTATTCCTTCGGTTCCTTCTTTTCCGGAGCAAGCGGCAAAGGATAACAAAACCGCTAACACCAGTAAAATTGAGAGTATTTTTTTCATAATAACCTCCTAAAGCAATTTATTCTAACTTTTGATTTTCCCGATTTTTTATTTCTTAATTATTCTTCTCTTTTGCGTCTTTCAATTTCCGCAAGCATTCTGTCATATTCCTCTTCGTCAATTTTATTTTTCTTAAGTGAAATTATGTATGCGGTTATTATAAACACAATGGGAATAAAAGTCATACAAAATGCCAATTTTAAGCTCATTGAACTTGGAACCTCGGCAAGTACCTGTTCAATTCCTTTAAGTTTTGCTTCCTCTGTTATCACTTTAAGATTTGCCTGCTGTTCAAAACTTGAAATTTTGTTTGTGAAAACCGTCATACCTATAATAAGGTAAACAACCGTTACAATCAACTGCTGAAGGGCGGAGGACATTTTCGCCATAAAGGGTCGAAGGGAAAAGATAAGTGCCTCATCTCTTCTGCCTGTTTTATATTCGTTATACTCTATGGTGTTTGTGAAGATAACCATAACCACCATTGAAAACCAGTTTTGACCAAAGCCGGTGATAAGGGCGGCAACACAAAGGAACCAAAGACTGAATGACTGTGGGATTACCGTTCCGCCTATAACAAAGCCCAGGTAACCGATAACCGCAATTACAACGGAAATGGCAAGAGCCTGCTTTCTCTTGAACCTTTTACTGAGTGCAGGGAAAAATAAAAGCAAAATTCCCGCAGCACCTGCATAGAAGGCGGTAAATATTGTAACATAGGTTCCGTTGTAGCCGAATTTTAAGTAAATATAGTAAGCGGCAAAGGCGGTGAGCATTGCTCCGGAAAGGTTTGAAAGCAGGGTGATTAAGGTTGACCAAAGAAGTTGGTCGTTGCGAATAATAACATTAAACATTTCTTTAAGGCCGTGGGTTTCTTCCTTTTCTGCCTTTGCACTTGTGTTTTCTTTAACACCGAGACAGCAAACAGTTTGACAGAAGATGAACATAAACACCACAAAAACCGAAACAACGGCGTAAGCGGTGATTGAGTTTCCGCCGATGGCGTTTTGACCTGCGGTGAGCATAGGTACAAGTCCCACGGTTGCAAGACTCCCGAAACCGCTGAAAAGGTTTGCCATGGCAACAATTTTATCTCGCCTGTCCGCTTGGGAGGTGAGGGAAGGCATCATTGACCAGTAGCCAATGTCATTCATTGTATAGGTTATATCCCAAAGAAGATAGAGAACAACAAAAAGATAGATAAAACTCCAACCCTCTAAACGATTTGTGAACATTGCAATGACACAGGCACCGTTGGTAATGGCACCAATCATAATCCAGGGCTTAAATTTACCGAACCTTGTGCGTGTATTTTCCACCACACCGCCCATAATGGGATCGTTGAGTCCGTCCCAAATTCTGCAAATTACAAGCATAGTGGAAATAACGGCAAACTGTTTTGTAGTAACGCTTCTGGTAAAAAGAATGTAGGTGAGTAAGTAGTTGGTAAAAAAGGCGTATGACATATCTCTGCCGATACCGCCGAAGGAATAAATCCATTTATTTCTGTTAAAATAATCGTCAACCATTTTTTGCTTTTTACTCATCACTCTGCTTCCTTAAATCCGTAAAAGTGAATTACATTCATATCCTCTTGCATATCAAGCCCGTGGGAACCGCAATCTCCGTCAATTTCGTGACAGCCGTGGTCGGGGCAAAAGCCGTAAAACACTCTTTTGTCCCTTAGGCAAGATTTTATCTTTTCCACCATTTTCGCATAGAACTCTATGTTCAAATCAAGTCGGTTTAATGCCTCATTGCTTTCGGGGCCGTATTTGTGCATATAGCCGTCGTAATCTCCGTTATAAATCACGATTAAATCGTGCTCATCTTTTTCTATAAGTTCAAGTGCCTTTTTGTTCACATCTTCAAGATCTTCATAGATAAAATAGTTCATTTTTCTTTCGAGAAAAATCTTTGAAATGGAGTCCCCTTCCGTGGAAACTATGGCACATTTTAGCCCCGCTTCAATAAACCTGTCAAAAAGGGTTTCTTGGGTAAGCACCGGCTTTTCGTACTTTTGAATTCCGTGAATTTGAGGCATAACTCCCGTGTACATTGAAGCAAAACAGGTGGGGGTGCAACTGGGCATAACGGAAAGCATAGGGAGAGCTAAATCGCTTACAAGACAAGCGTTTTCAAATTTGTCGGTATATTTTTGATAAACCCAAAGGGCAATTGCATCCGGGTTATAAATAATTGCTCTGTCAATTTTTTTGCCTTGATTTTTCGCAAGAACGATTTTATTTGCGGGCATATCCCAATCACTTTTTTCAAGGCCGAAAAGTTCTAAAACCGTTGCCTTTACACTTGAAATACAAATTGAAGAATATATATCTGCCATATTTCTCTACCTTTTAATTTATGCTAAATCTCGACCTGTGGGTGACAATAAAAATTGCGGGTATTTTTTGTCCGTATCCACGGTGAATTTTCCGTTATACTCAAGCATTCTGAAAATGAATTTTTGTTGATCCGTTCCGTAGGAACAGGCAACATGAATACCACCCTTAATCGCCCAAGTTGTAGTGGGGAAATCCACTGTTGAAAGGTCAACGGATTTGTCCGGTGAAATTCTGCCGGGGTGGGCAGCAATGTACTCCTCGCTAAGGGTTTCGCCAAGCTTTGCAACCGTTGCACCGCCAAGCATTCTGTCCGCTTCAAGGGTTCCGTCACCGTTACACCCTCCACCGGAATACACAGGTACACAAGGCAAGTCATAGCTTGCTACAATGCACACATTTACCCCCGCCTTTTCCGCATTTTTAAGCAGCGTGGTTCTTTTGGCGTGGATTTTTTGATATTCCTTGGTTAGAGCGATGAGTTTTGCGTATTTTTGCTCTTTTCCACCGAACATATATTTCACAGCGGCATCATAGCCGTGGGGCAAAACGAGAGACCAGAGGGCAGGCATTGTGCCGAAGGTGTCGGTTAGGAAAGCTTCATAAACCTTTTCTTTTAGTTTACAAACCAAGAAATTGGCAAAATTTGAAAGACCGTCAAAAGTTCCCCCCACATAGAGGGTTTTGAAGAGAATTTTAAGTGCTTTGTTGTCCTTCGCCACTATTTTATCCATAAAGGCATAAAGGTATTCTGCATCAATGTCAATCATACCTCTGAAAAGGTCCGTTACCACATGGGTTCCGTAGGCGGTGGAGGAAAGGAAAATAAGTCTGTTCAGTTTTGAATGGCCATACTTGTAAATGTATGCCATGGTTTCAATACCACCCATTGAACAGCAAATAAGATTAACCTTGCTCTTACCCGTTTCTCTGATTGCCTGCTTTACAAGGGCATCAATGGAATCCGCATGAGTTAAGGGATCAAGTCGCCAGTCATAATTGTAATAATAGACATTCTTTGCTCCGTAATTTTTAACGGCGTTTTTAAGAATACCGTACTCGTTTATATCTCCGATTTTCTCCCAATCATTATAATTTTCATAATGTGAAAGACTTTTCGGGTAAGCGGGAACGGAAACATCGTATTTTGAAGTACCGTCGGGGTTACAGGCCATAAGGCCGAAAATTTCTTCGAGATAATCCGCAACAACCTGAATACCGGAGTCAACAGAGCAGTTAAAAATAGCTTTGCCAAGTGCCTTGCCTACAGTGCCTATTATGTCTTTTGCCTCCAAATGACCCAGACAGTTTTGCTCCTCATCTGTGCCTCTTTTGTAGCGAAGACCGCTGAAATCCATACCCCGCACCAAAACAAGGGGGTAACCGTTATAAACTTGAGTTGACTTTTCTTCTTTTGCAAATGCGGGTACTGTGCAGGAAAGGGCAATTACTAAAGCGAGGACAATTGATAAGACCTTTTTCATAGTGGCACACTCCTTTTTTAATTTTCAGATTTTAAGATAACACAGTAATGAACTTTTTTCAAGCAAATTATGAATTTTCTTATAATAATCTTATAAAAATAAAAAAACAGTTGAAAAATACATATTTTTGTAGTACAATACATTGCATATATGCTCAGAATGGGTGAGTGTTGAACAAAAGAATTACACGAAAATTAGGAAAAGGAGAACTCCCAATGCAGGTTTATTTTGACAATTCTGCCACGACAAAACCCTGTGAAAAGGCAGTTAAGGCAATGATAAACTCCCTTGAAGAGCTTTGGGGAAATCCCTCCTCTCTCCACCATGAAGGTGTAAAGGCAGAAAAGGCACTTGAAGGTGCAAGAGCAAGTGTGGCAAAAGCCCTGGGCTGTGAAAGCAGTGAAATATTTTTCACAAGCGGAGGTACGGAAAGCAACAACCTGGCAATCTTCGGTGTAGTGGAAAAAATGAAGCGACTTGGGAAAAGAATTGTTTCCACGGCAGTGGAACATCCCAGTGTAGATCTCGGTGGTCGCCGTATCATTAAAAAACAAATTCAAGTGGTGCGAGTTCCCCTTAATGAAGACAGGGAACTTAACGAGCAGGCACTCTTTGAAGCGATAACAAAGGACACTGTTTTGGTGACTTTGATGCTTGTAAACAATGAACTGGGTACAATAATGCCTGTTCAAAGTGCAAAAAGTGCAATTTTAAGGGTAAAATCCCCTGCCATTCTCCATGTGGATGCGGTTCAGGCCTTCGGTAAATTGCCCTTTAGCCCCTCCTCCCTCGGTGCGGATCTAATAACAATAAGTTCCCACAAAATATACGGTCCCAAGGGCGTTGGTGCCCTTTACATAAAAAAAGGCACTAAACTTGCCCCTCTGCTTTTCGGCGGTGAACAGGAAAACAAACTTCGCCCCGGAACCGAGGCAACCCCTGCAATAGTGGGATTCAGTGCAGCCGTGGAAAATCTTGAAAATATAAACGGGCAGTTAGAAAAAATAGGAAAACTCAGAGATTATCTCTTGGCAAAATTAAATGAAATAGAGGGAATCGAGATAAATTCCCCAAAAAATGCCCTGCCCTACATTACGAATATTTCCGTAATTTCCCATAAAAGTGAAACTATGCTGAATTTTCTTTCTTCAAAGGGGATTTGCGTTTCTTCAGGTTCCGCCTGCTCAAAGGGTAAGAAAAGTAAGGTTTTAGTCGCTGCGGGACTTTCACAAAAGGCAGTGGATTCTGCCCTTCGCATAAGTTTTTCAAGACACACAACAAAGGAAGAAATCGACTATTTTATAGATATGCTTGCCCTTGCTAAAAAGGAAATTAGGGCGGCTCGTTAATCGGGAGAAAAATGAAAGAAGTAATTTTGATAAAAAACGGTGAACTTGCCCTCAAGGGACTCAACAGACGCACCTTTGAGGATATGCTCATTAAAAATATGAAATACCGACTTTTGCCTCTGGGTAAATTTCAGTTTACCTGTTCACAGTCCACCATTGTGGCGGAGCCTGTTGACGAAAATATTGACTTAAACCAAGCGGTGGAAGTTATCGGAAAGGTATTTGGAATAGCCGCCTTTTCAAAGGCACTTGCCACCCAAAAGGATTTTGAAACGATAAAAAAAGAAAGTGTGGATTTTTTAAGCGAATATCTTCTTTCCACAAGTACATTCAAAGTTGAAGCAAAGAGAAGCGATAAAAAATTTCCCCTTAAATCTCCGGAGATTTGCAGAGAACTTGGAGGATATCTTCTCTATAAATTCCCACACCTCACCGTTGATGTGCATAACCCGGACATTACGGTAACTGTTGAAATTCGTGACGAGTATGCCTATGTTCACGGAAAGCAGTTTAAGGGTGCGGGGGGTATGCCCACCGGCTCTTCCGGAAAAGCCACTCTTCTAATTTCAGGAGGAATTGACTCCCCCGTCGCAGGCTATATGATGGCAAAAAGAGGTCTCTCTTTAGGTGCTGTTCACTTTGCTTCTCCCCCTTACACCAGCGAAAAGGCAGAGCAAAAGGTACATTCACTTTTAGCGCAGGTTGCAAAATATTCCGGCAGAATTCCCCTTTGGGTTGTGCCCTTTACAGAAATACAGGAAAAGATAAAAGACGAGTGCCCCGAGGACATTTTCACGGTGATAACCAGAAGAATGATGATGAGGGTGGCTCAAGGCATTGCAAAGAAAGAGGGCTCCGGCGCTCTCATTACCGGTGAAAGCGTGGGACAGGTTGCAAGTCAAACATTGCAGGCAATCGCCTGTACCGATGCGGTTTGTGATATTCCCGTATTCAGACCTTTGATAGGTATGGACAAGGACGAGGTTATAACAATTTCAAGAAAAATTGAGACCTTTGATATTTCTGTTTTACCCTATGAGGACTGCTGCACGATTTTCACACCTAAACACCCGAAAACACGGCCTACCCTTGACTATGTTGAAAGGGCGGAAAAGGCCTTTGACTGGGAGTCAATGTTAGAACAGGCAGTAAATAAAACGAAATTTATGATAATAGACTGGAAATAAGGAGTAGTCTCAGTATGGCAATTTGTGAAATTCTCAGTGTCGGCACAGAGATATTACTTGGCGATATTTTGAATACAAATGCACAGTTTCTATCTAAAAAACTTGCCGAAATGGGAATTTCCGTATTTTACCATACAAGCGTGGGGGACAACCCGAAACGCCTTGAAAGTGCGGTTAAAACCGCCCTTGACAGAAGTGACATTGTTATCACCACGGGAGGTCTGGGCCCCACGGCAGACGATATTACCACGGAGATTTGCTCAAAGGCCTTCGGCTTTGAACTTGAATACAATAAAGAAATAGCAAAACAAATTTGCGATTATTTCAAGCGCAGAGGCATAGAAATGTCCGCAAACAACTATAAACAGGCATATATTCCAAAGGGTGGAGTTGTTTTTGACAACTTAAGCGGAACGGCTCCGGGAATAGGAATGAAAAAAGAGGATAAAACTCTTATGCTTTTCCCCGGCCCTCCCTATGAGATGGCTCCCATGTTTGAAAATTTCGGCAGGAATTTTATAAAGGAATATTCCACCGCCACCATTATTTCCCATCAAATTCGCACCATCGGCATAGGCGAAAGTCAAATGGCGGAAATTTGCGGTGACCTTTTGGAAAACGAAAACCCCACGGTTGCCCCATATTGTAAAATGGGTGAGGCATATTTGAGAGTCAGCGCAATGGCGGAAAATCAAGAAAAGGCAGAGGAAATTATGAAGCCCTTTATTGATGAAATCAAAACTCGCCTTGGGGATTATATCTACGGTATTGACTGTAACGGTATAGAATTTGCCGTTGTGGAACTTTTGAAAAAACACAAACTTACGGTTGCCACCGCAGAAAGCTGCACAGGTGGATTTATTGCAAAACGAATTACGGATGTACCGGGCGCAAGTGCAATTTTCAAGCACGGCATAGTTACATATTCAAACGATGTAAAGGAAAAGGCAGTTGGGGTAAACCCATTAACTTTGAAAACTTACGGCGCCGTCAGCGAAGAAACCGCCAAAGAAATGGCAAGGGGAATTCGTAGGGTTGCCGGCAGTGATATAGGCATTTCGGTTACGGGCTTTGCGGGGCCCGCCTCTGACGAAGAGGGAAAGGCACAGGGGCTGATTTATGTGGCTCTTGATGCTTCGGATTTCTCCCTTTGTGAAAAAATAAACACAGGCAGAAACGACAGAGAATATAACCGTTATGTCAGCGCTTCAAGGGCGTTAAACCTTGTTCGCATATACCTTTTGAAGGAGGTAAACAGATGAAAGAAAACAAACTTTGGGTTGTTTTGAGTGCGGTATTTGCAGTGATTACTGCGGTTTTTATAGGTCTTACCATAATGAATTTGGTTTCAAAGCCCGAAGCGGCTGAGGTGGAGGCAAAGGTAAATTACACCCTCTCGGAAGGTGCCGTTACCGATGCTCTTCGGCAAAATCTTGCAAAAGTTCTTTCAAATGAGCAAAAGAAAGTCAAATACCCAAAGGATATTCTTGAGGAGTTAAAACCCGCCTATGCGGTAAACAACAATTTGGTGGGCTGGCTCAGCATTCCCGGAACGGAACTTGATACAGGCGTTCTTCAAAGCAAGGATAACACAAAGTATCTTACCATTGACTTTTTTGAAAGAAGAACAGGTGAAACAAGCAGCACAAACTACGGCAACCTTTTCTTAGACTACCGCTGCAGGACAGACGTCGAACTTTCGAAAAACATGGTAATTCACGGTCACACCACCGGCAGAAGTGACGGCATTCCGAAACAGGTTTTTCGTTCTCTTTACGATTTTCAGAAAAAAGAAAGATTTATTGAGTGCCCCCTTATTAAGTATTCAACTCTTTACGGCACTCACACCTATAAAATTTGTGCGGTATTTTACTCAAGCACAGTCCCGTCCCACGATAACGGACAGTTCTTTAACTACATTTATCCCGATATGTCCGACAACAATATGGTTGGTTTTATTGAGCAGGTAAATCAAAGAAGACTTTACGACACAGGGGTTTCTTTTGAACCCACAGACAAGGTCATTACCCTTTCAACCTGCATTTATGTTTACGGCAAAAGCATAGACACTCGCTTGGTTGTTATGGGCAGACTTCTGCGCGAAGGGGAAAGTGAAGAAATTGATGCTTCACTTGTTAAGGATAACCCGGACTACAGGAGACCCCAGATTTGGTACAATTCAAAGGGTAAAAGCAACCCCTACAAGAACGCCGCCAAATGGGAACCAAGTCCACAGTAAATTTGGCAAATAAGGAGAAGAAATATGTCAAATAACGAAAACAAAAATCCACAATCGTCACCCGAAGGCATTACCTCATTGAGTGACGAGGAGGCAATAACTGAAATAGATATCGGTTCTTTTCTTGACATTAAAGACGAGGAAGCACCCATTGGTGAGGAGTACCACAAGGATATTGAAAACACTCAGCAAACCCTTGAGGATGAAATTGACTCCCTTATGGATGCCATAATGAACACCGAGCCTGTTACGGCAATTCCCAAGCCCCTTCAAGATTTCAGTACAAAAAACGCCTCAAGCGGCAATATTCTTGATGAACTTTGGATGACGCCGGACGAGTATTTAGATATTCCCGAAGAAAAGAATGAGCCTGCTGTTCCGGAGAAGCCCGTTGAAGTTGACGAGGGTGCAAAGGACGATATTTTTGAAATGATTGAGTCCCTTAAAATTGACACCGATACAGAAACCGGCTACGATGACATTCTTTCAACGATTGAAGAAAATGATAATATCGTTACCAACTACGCAGACGAATTGACAAAGGGCTATGTGGCTCCACCCGAAGAAGAACCGACAGAGCAACCAGAACCTGAAGATGAGGGAATTGATATAAATGCCGAAGACTTCGAGGCACAACTTGCAGAACTTTTAGGTGATGCTCCGACTAAAAAGGAGAAAAAGGGCGAAACGATAACCGAACCTGCTCCCATTCCCATTTCAGCCCCTGTTCCCACACAACAAGTTGAAAGCGGACCAATTCCCATCAGTGCTCCGGTTATAAAAACCACTCCGGTTTATGATATCATTCCCACTGCGGAAAAGACGGTGGGCAACGAGCCCATTGAAATAATTGAAGACGACGGCAAGATTTCTCGAAAAGAAAGAAAGCAAATGAAGCTTGACGCCCAAAGGGCAGAAGGTCGAAGCCCAAGCAATGTGGGTAATATTATTCGTAAAATCGTACTTGTCATTTCAGTTATCACAATAATCATCAGCGGTTCAATTCTCATAAACACTTATATCATTGAACCCTATAAATTCAAAAAAGAACAGCAGGAGATGGCGGATATCATAGTGGAGCCTGTTTCCGAACCTCCCACCACTCCCGACACTCCCCCGGACCCCAACTACCCCGCAGGAATTCTCAGTAAATACAAGAAACTTTACGACATTAACTCCGATGTGGCAGGCTGGATTTCCATTCCCGCCCTTGAGATAAACCTTCCCATAGTAAAGTCGCAGGACAATAGATATTACTTAAAGAGAAACATTTACAAAAAGCGTACGGAGTATGGCGTTCCCTTCTTTGACTACAGAATGGAGGACCTTAAGAATCTTCCTCGAAACACGGTTATATACGGCCACAATATGAGATATGACGACTTGATTTTCGGTATGCTGGAAAACTACCGTCAAATTGACGGCTTCAAAAAGTCCCCTGTCATTGAGTGTAACACCATTTACGGTGACTACCAGTGGTTCGTTTACGCCACCTTCATCACAAACTCAAAATCTTCCGATGATAACGGCTATGTGTTGACCTATAATTTCTTGGACATTTCCGAGAAAAAGTTTCTGGAATACATCGCAGAACTTGATAAGAGAAAGTTTTACACCACAGGTGTTGACATACTTCCCACAGACAAAATTTTAACTCTTTCAACCTGCTGTTATGACTTTGAGGGGGGCAGACTGGTTGTTGTTGCCCGTATGAGAAGAGCAAATGAAAGCACCTCGGTTGACACCTCAAAGGCAGTTAAGAACGATAATCCAAAGTATCCCCAAGCATGGTACAATGCAAATAAAAAGCAAAATCCTTATGCTTCAGACGCAAGATGGAGCCCCTACGATCAGTAAGATTATCCGAATTTTCGTAGGACAAAAAAATGAATGAAAGGAGTTGATTTTATGATTGGAAAAGTGAACCTATATATGCCGGGAAATCCCTCATATACTCAGGAATGCAGGCATGCCAAAAATGAGATTTTCCCTCGTGCGGAAAAAACCGATATTCAGTTTTACTACGACACGAAGGAAGTGGCCGACCTGGCCATACAAGCGGCAAAACTTGGTAATGTCAGCATTATTCTTGCAGATGCAAAGCAATTTTCACAAATTAAACTTTCTCTGTTAAAGGTTCTTTCCGTCAAAATTCTTCGTTCATCAAAAATTATTGACCAATTAGGGGCAAACATTCCCGCAGATGCAAAAGAATATAATCTTCAAACCGCAATTCCCGAAGGGGCAAAGGTTTTCCCTTCGGATAACGGCTTAAATTCTCCGTTTTACATAAAACATGAACAGGGTTCCGTAATTATGATGCCCCTTGAAAGTGACGAATTTAATGCAGCGGTATCGAAAGGAATTTTTGAGGTTGAAGAGGCAAAGAGCAAAAAAGACAAACTTCGCAGTAACCTTCTTTCCCTTGCAAATTGCGGTAAAACCGTGGCGATTGCCGCCCCGGGTATGTCTAAAGCCCTTGTGAATGTAATAAAGAAAATAGGCGGCCCCGCAGATGTGTTTTCCGTTGTTAATGTTGATGTTGACGCAGACACCAACAGTAAAGAGTACATTGCAAATATGGCGAAAGCCGCAAAGGAAAAGGCAAACTGTGACTACGGTGCCTCCATTTCAAATATTTCCGAGAATGAAACCATGAGCGTGTGCATTGCAGACTCTCAAAATGCCCATGTAAAGGTTGTTCATTCCCTTGAAAATGAGGGGGCAAATCAGCTTGCCTTCAACACGATTTTAACTATCTCCGAAATGCTTTGTGATGCCCTTACAAGCGGCATACATCCACCGAAGAGGAAGGCAATTTCCAACTATTCAAGACCGTTAATTGCAGTTATTGCCTGCCTTGTTATAGCAATTGTTACCTGTCTCGGTATAGGCTCGGCCCTTTACAAAAAGAGCAGTATTGCAAAGGAAAGTGTTTCGGTAAGTACAAGTAACACCGCTTATGACCCTGATAAAGATATTGACTTGAGTGAGTTTTTAGGGGAAAGCGATAGCGAATTACTTCCCTTCATTGCAGAGGGTATAGAGGGCTCTTCAACGGAAATAATTGACACAATTCAGTCCTCCGTTATCACTGCTATTTCAACCACCTACAAAGCAACCAATCAGAGTATTCCCCCTGCTCCGACAGAATATACCACAAAACCCACCACTGCTTCGCAGAGTAAAAAGAGCACTACAGAAATCAGTGAAACCACGACAAAACAAACCCCCACATCATCCTCAACCACAAAAGAATCTACCACAAAAGTTGATATGACCACCGCTCCCAAGAAAACCACGGACACCGTTTCCGGCTCCGGAAAGTTTATCTTTACCGTTTACGGTTATGGCCACGGTGTGGGAATGAGCCAAAAGGGTGCCATGACAATGGCAAATGAGGGCAAAACTTGCAACGAAATTTTGACACATTATTACAGAAATTGTTCCATAGCAGTTGAGGAAGCAACCCCCATGTTTGTTACCCGTAACGGCAAGGAAATTACCTTGGTTGAGTTCCTTTGCAAGACGGTCAAAAAGGAAATCGGTGCAAGTTCTCCCTACGAAGCCCTTAAAGCACAGGCAATTGCGGCGTACACCTACGCAAAGGCAAACAGTGACAACTTCTCCAACGGTCAGGCATATGATGATAGTTTTGAATATAAAGATACACAGGTTGAAAAGGCGGTATTTGATGTACTTAACATCAAAAGTGAAAATCAGCAACCGAACGCAACCTATGTTAAATACAATGACGGATATGCAAATACCCTATATTTTGCTTCAAGTGCAGGTAAAACCACATCTGCCCAGTCCGTATGGGGTGCTGCCCGTTACCCCTACCTTGTAGGCGGTATTGAAAGCCCCGAAGAGGTTTCAATTACCACGGCAGAGTTTACCACAGAGCAAATGAAAGCAATTCTCACCGCTTATTTGGGAGCAGACGCCAAGTTTGATGAGGACCCCACAAAGTGGATTAAGATATTAAATCACGACGGTGCCGTCAGCGAATCCGTGGGTTACATCGGTCTTATAGATGTTTGCGGTAAAGAAATCAGAGGTAACGATTTCAGAGCAAAGGTAATGGGCAATGCTAAAATTCGCTCACACTGTTTCACAATTAAATATGTCAAATAATGAAAAACTGCAGCCGAAATCGGCTGCAGTTTCTTGTTTATATATCTATTCGTTCCAAAAACTTCTGCAAAATTCAAGTGACTTGTCAATAACCTCAACACTTGCTTTTTCCTCCGGCTGCATAACACAGAACACATGGGGAAGATGTTTTCCTTCATATTTGGGAACATCAATTAAAAGTGTCTCAACCCCTGCTTTGCTGAGGTCTTTTTCGGCCTGCAAAGTTTGTTTTCTTGCCAAATAATCTCCGCTGCTTGTTATCAGACAGGTTGGGGGAAACTTCGTATGGGGGAGAAGGTCGTTAAGATTCATATAGTCAAAGAAGGGCTTCTTTTTTATGTCCTTGCCCCACATGGGAACGGTGTAAATGCTTGTGGGCATTCCCCCATTGGTGTAGGGAGCGGGAGCGGTTAAAATTAAAGAAGATATGTTTATTTCAGGTGCTACCGTGTCAAAAATTTTCCTTAATTTTTCGCTGTTAATTAAAGCCATACAGAAAGCGGCAAGCATACCTCCTGCGGAGTCCCCCGTGAGAATGATTTTGTCTTTATCGCAGGGGTAATCGTCAAGATTTTCAGAGATGAAATCAATGGCACTCATACAGTCACGAATTTGTGTTTCGATAAAAACATCCGGCACCAAGGGGTAACTCATATTGAAAACCGTATATCCCCTTTTTGCAAGGTTAAGGTTATATATTTTATTGAGTTCTTTTGTGCCGTACATCCAACCGCCGCCGTGAATGTCAATAATGACGGGAAGCTTCCCCGTAGTATTTTCGGGGTAATAAACATCTAAAAGGTGGTAGGAATTTCCGTCATCAATGTAGGGAATATTGCAGTGCTGCTTAATTCCCTCCGGCTCCCTTTGTGTTGCAAGACGCTTATTGTCCGCCTTTTCCGTTATTTCCCAATTTTTTCTTGCGAGTTTAATTATAACTGACATTTTATCTCTCCAGTAATCTATATGTCATCAAAAAATCACCTTGAAA
>CAYFRJ010000033.1:0-16294 GCA_964345625.1 uncultured Clostridium sp.
TTCGATGTTGCGAAATCTTTGATCTTGTGCGTACTTTTTAAGAATTGCTTTTTGAGATGTGATTTGTCAAGGGTATTTTCTCTAAAGATGCTTATATTTATTAGATATATCAAAATCAAAGTAGCACTCAACCCGAATGTGCTGAGAGCTACTTATTTAGGACAAGTTGGATTTACATAGATTTAAATGAACATTATAAGCTAAACGAAACCACTCAACTGTTCCGATATCTAATAATTTAATTCTGTCAAGAAATTTTATGATATTATTTTCTTTCAATTGTTTACAAACTATAAGGCAAAATTAGTTTGTATTATAAATTTAGATTGCACAATAATTAACATTTATATAAAAATACAATTCCATTACCTTTATTTGATAGATTTTAATTTGTATTGGTCGTTGAATAGCAAATTTTCATTTACCAACTTATATAAAAGTGGAACAAATTTTTCGGTTTGCTCTGAAAGAACAACAACACAACTGCCATACTTGATGTATATTTTTACACATTGAGAATTATAATCACCAGTATGCCAGTTAAAAAAACTTGCATCGTTCTCTATTGGCGGGACAAAGACAGAATAATTCTCTTTTGTGAAATACAGAAATTTTTTCTCAAATCCTTCATATTTTTTTATTTGATTCTCAAACTCTTTTTGTGAAGTATCTGAATCCTTATAAGTCCACAACCAATATTGCAGCATACAATTTGGACCATATGCTACACCTTGTTCTATGATATTATTATCTAATTCATAAAAAAGTTTTGAATTGTTAGGAAGAAACATTTCAGGATTTGATAATTTTTTACTTGAAATTGCATTATCACAAAATTCAACAAGTGCTTGTTCTGAAAAATTCGCTTTTTTATATTTGGGTTTTATGTATGTATTATAGCACCCCATAAGAATTACAAGTATGGAAAAAATAGAAAAAAGCGAACCGATAACAAACAAGGCCTTCGTTTTGTTTTTTTTGAATTTCCGAACAATAAGCAAGATGATTCCTATTGCAAGAAAAACCAGAGATAATAAACTTCTTAAATGATAGAACGTAAAAAGGCAATTCATCATATTCAACTCCTTTTATTGGTTCAACAAAGCGGAAAATACGACATATCCCCAAGCCGTCAACTCCTGTGCTTCTGCATATCTATCCCCATAGTCCGTATTGATTCTCCTTACACAATTATTCTTGTCTGTTAACCCTCGATCCGAGTCATTGGTCCAATCATAATCAGGAGAATCTACACCTGTTATTCCTGCATGGCTTGCAAAAGAAGATCTATTAACATCAATATTACCATGTGAAGATATATCTTGTAAACAATGCAATGCAAACCCCAATTCTTGGTTTGCTTTCTCATAATCATTGCTCCTATATGCTTGAACAGCATTATTCATATGTTGCGTTGAATAATATATTCTTGTGTCTTCACCATCTGCTTCACTAACAGAAATATGTCTATCAAAATGACGTCCTTGCTTTGTAGGAGAGGCCGCATAAAGAACAGCACTATATAGAGTATCTGTGTATGCGTTTCCATCAGCAATTTCATAAGCATCAAAATGAGTTTCCAAGTCTACCTCTCCAAGAATCTCATGGGTAAGCTGTCGGTGCAAAGATACTCCCCAAAATCCCCAAGGATCTATTTTGTTTATAGGATCATTATCACAATATATAAACATATTTGTTCCAAGTAACCCAGTTCCTGTATCTGCAAAAATATCCGCGTTTATAAATCTTCCCCATTCAGGAGAATAATATCTAGATTGCAAGTAATATAAGTTGGATTCCGAATCGTACATATATCCACGATAATATAAATGATTATATTTTTTTGCTTCAGAAGACAATTTTAATGTGTGAATTTTTCCGTATTCATCGTAATGATATTTTGCGATCAATTGACCTTTATTATATATACCTATTATATCACCAGCTGCATTTTTATCGTAAATATAGATTTCTTTATTGTTTACAACAAATGAATATATGTTCATATCATCATCATACTGGTAAACGATGGTATCTGTTTGAATATTTTCCTTTGTGTAATCAGTTAAAGTATATGCCGAAAGAAAATTGCCATTCCAAAAATATCTGTATTGATACAACAACGCATCCGTTTCTCGGCTATATACATTCTTTTCTTGACGATATCCTATATCATTGTAACGATACTCTACTCGATATTCCTCGTTTTGATAATTCTCAAGAACTCGACCAAGATTCCAATTAAATGTACAATTAGAATATGAAACGGGGTTCCCTATGTTGTCATATACAATGTCTAACTCATCATACCCAGTCAATTTATCTTTCCAATGAGCATCTTCATATGAATATTCAATAACATCAATTATTTTATTAGGATTGTTCAACTCAAATAAAGTTTTATTGACGATGTTTCCGCCTTTATCATATTCATAGATTGTCGTTCTTTGTAAAACATAGTCATCAACTTTTTTTAACTGATCAATTTCATCATACTCATAACAAGTATATGGCTGTCCATTCAAAACAACCTTGCTAACATTGCCATTCTTGTTATACTCATATGACCAATCACTTGAGTATTCATTGTTACCAAAAGAATAATTTGTGCTTATTGATCGAGGTAATAGTGTTGTGTTTCCATCAATTTCAGTATATAAAATATCTGAACCTTTAATTTCGCCCGTAGAATATTTAACCGAATTATGCGTAATCCTATCAAAACAGTCTTTAATGACGTGAATTGTTGCGTTAATATCTGCGAAAGCGTAGTCATATTCTACTGCGTAATCTGTTTTATTTTCAACATCACAAACATTAACATTTAATGAAAAAGATATGTCGTTGACAGTTGTAATTTGTGTGTTGTCTTGAAGCATTAGACTCATTAAAATTTGACCTGTTTTATTGTCCATAATATTTACTGAATCCGAAAAATAGTTTTGCGTGATTCCTGATAAATTATCAACAATACGGACACCGGAATCATTGTAATAATATTCATACAACAAACTTTCTCCAGAATCAATGCTTATTCCAGTAATTCTGTTTTCACTATCATAATAATAATTAATGGTTTGTCCATTGCCGAAAACAACTTTCTCGCACATTTCAGATTTGCCATCTTTATATGTATATGAGATAAACGGTCTGCCTTGAATTTCCATACCGCTATTGTTACCCCATTCATCATATAAAAAATCATAATTGAAATCATTTCGCGAAATACTTTTTAATATATCATTCTCATAATAATATTCATTTGCTATCTCTTCTGTTAAAGATGATACCATCGCTGACATTTTCACAATGTTTAAAGAATTGTCATAATCAATAAATGTTTTATGCCCATAGTTATCGTACACATATTCAACTAGGCCAGTATCAGAATCAAAATTGTAATTAGGTTCAATTTTATTAATAGTTTTATCTTGGGATAAAACACTATTTGTGCTAGTCGTTCCTTTTGGGTTATTAGAAAGAATTTTTTGAGTATGCGCATTCTTTTGGCGAAGGTTATTTAAGTAATTATTTCCAGCTTCTTTTACTTTTTTTGGAGTTAACCCATTAAAATCATTTTTTATATTTTTTTGATATTCATTTGATACAAAGATTTCATCATTAACTTTAGTTATTTCAAACAGTATTTTTGTTTTTTCTTTCTGTGAGACCTGTGATATGCTTTTAGTATATATACCATTATATGTTATAATTATAGTTTTTTGATCAACATTTTTTATTTTGTGCAGTTTGTCATTTTTGTATGAATACTCAACAACATTACCATCTGGATATGTAACACTTTCGAGAAGTTTTTTGTTGTTATACTTATATTTTATTACATATGGAATTGAGTTTTTTTCGTTTGAACTGACCGTAATTACCTCTCTATTAGAATTAAGTATTTTCACTTCAACCAGCAAATTGTTTTCGTCATACAAGAAGCTATATACTCTACCAATATCATCAATAATATCAGAGATTTTTCCACTATTGTTGTAGTTTATTCTAGTTAAACCATAACCATTTGAATTTTCGACTGTAACAATCCTACCAATCGAATCAAAATAATATGTACCATTAAAATTCGAAACAAGTGTTGCATCAGAAAAATTTGTAGAATTAGGATTGATTAACAAATAATCAAAAGCCCCGAATTCTTCAGGAACAATCCATTTTTCTTTATCACCAACAAATTGACCAGTAGACTTATATGTCGCAACTGAACCATCATTTCTAACCATAGAGATGGTTTCATCGTCTATTCTCTTTAAAGATATATTATATTTCAGATGCCATTTGTTGGACCCTTTATTGTATGATGAATAATAAAATGTGATATCAACCGGAATATAACTGCCAGGTAAAGATATATCTTCACGTTCAATTATAAGTTCTCGATTTTGCTGATTTACTTTTATTATCCCAGCTCTACCAATATCTATTGAATAAAATGGAAATAACGATGAACTACCATCAGCTAAATTACTATCCGATAATACGGTAGCGTTTACTGGTAATATCTGCATTATAATAATAAGAGACAAAACTAATGCAAATAAACGTTTTTTGATTTTTATTTTCATATTATTTCTCCTTTCAATACAAAAGTTTATTTTTATAATTCGTTTTCAGTATGTATGCGTTATGAATTTATCAATGTTGGATTTATGCAAGGAGAACCGAATGTTCCGGTTGTCCAATATCCCGAAATAGGAGGATACCAATTTTTTACAATACCCTTAGAATAGTAAGATTCTGATATGTTTACGGTAGGATAAAATCCCGTCTGTTCAAAATACACGCCAGCTGTATCAGAGTAATAATATTCTGTGGAACGTACCAAAGTGCCATCATCTTTATAAACTCGTGCTTGTGCTCCAAGCCATCCACGTGCAACTTGCTCTGATGCTCTGATTGTGGTTATTCCCCTTACTCCTCCAGAAGCATCACCAATTCCAGATCTTGTTTCGCAAGTATAATAATCATCTACACTGATAGCACCTATTGTCCCGTAGTAATATCGTTCAACCGCTCGTGATGAAGGTATTTCGGACAGATCAAAATAAACAGCAAATTCCCCAACCACAGTTTTGCCGTCTTCTTTATATAAAGGTATATATCTGACTGATGAAATTGATTTTGCAAGTTTATTTTGTTTTATGATTGCTTCTTCTGGAGATATACAATTGTCATCCAAATCAGAAGAACGAACATATCCCAGGGTACCACCTTCTCCCATAGCAAATATTAATTCTGCATCATATCCTAAAATTTTTGCCTGAATATCGTTGCCATATGTTTCCCCATACTCGTTTGTTTTGTACACCATACTATTATTTGAAGCAAAAGCATACTGCGTAATTGAAAAAACAAAAATGCAAGATAAGATTAAAGATAATATTTTTTTAGTCTTCATATTTTGACTCCTTCTTTCTTTGAGATTTTTTGTTAGTATACTATTCACCAAATACTAACAAGTATACTAAAGAATTTTATTTTATAATATTTTCTACGTTTCAACTTTTTGATTTATTTTCTTATGTGTTTATAAAAATCGAAACATTGGACTCACCGCTTTCATTTTATTAAAACTATGGGAAATCAATAATTTTTTTCAATTTCTTTAGTTATCGTATCTGCTGCACCGCCTGAACCGTAAATAACATATTCAACGGTAACTCTGTATGTACCAGTTGAAGGTAACTGGGTTGAATGAGAGCCTGAATATTTGTAGTTATAAATGGTATCAACCCATTCGTCATTTGTTTGACCAATATCAACACGGCTCCAAAATATACCCAGCGTTCTTTTCTCAATATAGGTTGTAATAACTGCTTTGCTTGTTACTGAACTGTCTCCGTTATAACTGTTTGTTACTTTGAGAACGCCTGTGCTTGAAACTGATGCAACGCTACTTACCGATACAACATTATTGTAACAAGGTGCAATTTCGTGTTGTGCTGCTGCTTTTGCAGGAACAAATACAATCAGTAAAAGTAAAACATTGGCCAATATGAGAGAAAGTAAATTTTTAAGGGTGTGTCTTTTCAATGTCTCCGTAATATATTAATGTTAATGAATATGTTTGTGATGTCCAGTTAGCTTGAATATATTTTCCGTTTTCGTGTTTGTAAACACAAACCTCAACATTGTTAATTGATTCATTTGTTATTGTACCGTGTTCATTATCTACACTTAAAGATAAACCATCTGTGATTGTTTGAGTAAAAACAATCTCATCACCAGTGTTTTTGTTTTTATATTCAGAATGCACAATATCATAATCGCTCGTTTTGGTTACCAAGTCAAAACCATTCGGAATTTCAGAAAAACTGTACTCATTTTCTATTTCTTGTGAAACATCTCCTGAAAATCCAAAATCAATATGCTCTTCAAAAAATTCAAGAACAAAATTCACAATAGGTTCTCTTATAGCACTCACACTCATCAAACCTGCAAATATTATTAAAACTGCTGCTATAACCGTTATAATTCTTTTTGAAATTCTGACTGTCGGATAGGTACAATTTCGTTCAATCTTTTTGAAGAGTTTATCCATTTTCTTATTAAATCGCTCGGAAAACTCATACTCTATATCTTCCTCGTTAGGAATATGAGCGAATTCTTCCGATGCAACCTGTCGAAATGCATTAAACAATTCTTCTCTTGTCATATAGTGACTCCTCCGTTAAGTGAAAGCTTTTCTAACAAAAGTATTTTCCCTCTTAATAATTGTTTTTTTACGGTCTGTTTATTTCTATTTAAATGTTCGGCAACTTCCGGGACGGTCATACCGATAACAAAATGAAGATAAAGAACATCTTCATATTTTTTATCAAGACTTCTTATTGCGGATAAAACCTCTTGATACGATATGTTATTGCAAATCATATCAAGAAACTCGTTATCATTCATGTCATCTTTATTAAGCATATATTCGCTTTCGTGAAGCGATATATGCGGTTTAGTATCTCTCTTTTTGTTTAACGCAGAGTTCTTGATTGCTTTGAGCAGATAGTTTTTCATATCCTGTTCGTTCTTGATGTTCTGGAGTGACTGCATATATTTTTCGGCAATGTTACAAAACACATCGTGTACCAAGTCTTCTGCATCATCTTCGTTTTCAAGAATAGCAAAAGCAAGAGTAAGCATCTGCTTCCTGTGAGCATAATATATTCTTTCAAACAGCTTGCGGTCATTATCATTGTCAATAAGACTTAAATAAAAAGCTAACATTGTTACTCCTTTTTTACCCCGCTATATATTACAACACATAAAATCGGCAAACAGGGTACATTTTTTGGGGAAATTTTATGGAATTTTTAAAAAACAAAAATCCACCTATATACATATGACGAAAATCGGCAATTGTTACGCTTGATTTCCGAGAATTTACAAAAAGTTCATATTTAAAACGGATATTTTCAAATTAAATAATTATACCACAACATTGTTTGTTTTTCTACCCATTACGCAACATTGCGGAATAAGAATGCAAAATTGCCGATTTTGTCAATTAAAATGTAATCTAATCAACCAAGGATTGCAATAGATTTCGCTACTTCGTAGATTTATTTTGCAACTTCGTTGTTAGGCAGGATAACCCCACAACAGATTTTAGTCTGTTGCAGGGATTATCTTTCTTCTCTGCCGTGTTTGACGTTTTTCTTTCGGCTCGGAGTTGATTTGGCTTGTGATAGTCTTTGTAATACCGAACGGGATTCATCCTGTTCGCCGAGGAAATAATTGACATCACGGATGCTGTAATTAAATCTTGAAGTGACAAACTCTTTTCCGTTACTGCGAATCATCTGACTGCTCTGTACTTCTTTATCGTAGCGAAGTTTTAACTGTTCCTCACGAAGCTCGGCAGGGTCAAAATCGGTTGCACTTTCTTTCATTTCTTTGTACTCCGCAACGGCTTTTTCAATTTCTTCCGAATATTTCTGTTCTTGTTTTGAAATAACATCCAGTTTCTTTTCCAAAGCAGCAACATAAGACTTCACATTCTCAATAGTGTATGTTTCGGTGCAATAAAGGCTATTTAATATGATTTTCTTTTCGGTTTGCAGTTCTTCAAGCTCTTCGGTAAGTTCGGATATTCTCTTTGCAAATTCACGGTGCTTTAAAATCATAATCACGGGAATTGATTGCTTTTCTTTAATCAAGGCTTTTCGCTCGGTTGATTTTTTCTTAATCTCGTCAACAATGTCTTTGTAGCTTTCAAGTTCGGGTGTTATGCTTCTTAATGTTCGTATTATCTCGTTATGCTCAACAAATCCCGAAAGAATCTTGTAGCGTAAAACAATGAGATTCATTCGTATGCTTTCCAATGCTTCTGCAATGGCGGGAAGTGTGTTTGCAACAGCTTTCTTTAATTTCGCAAACTCGTATTTAAGAGTTCTCAATAATCGGTTGTCAGCTTTTATCTGTCTGTTAAGTTCGCACCTTTCGGAAATTATGCCCTTTTCTTCAAGCCTTCTCGCAATTACTCCTTCATGAACGGTAGGCTGTTCATCAAGACCTCTTTCAGAATGACTGCGGGAATCAATATGGTTTTCGAGTTCAAGATATTTATTTACTTCGTCTGCCCACGCTTTACGCCATAATATTAACTGCTCATCGCTGTTCCAACGCTCGGAGATAGGGTTCTGTCTGCCGTACTTTGTGCTTTTGGGATATTTTGATACTCTTTCATAACCTTCCGCTTGTGACGGCGGAAGGTATTTCTTTTTGCCGTTAACCATATACGGATACTGTTTCTCCCAACCGTCCGTAACAGCTTTTGCATATTCGGATGAGGTAAATCCTTTCTCTTCTCCGTTTCGTATGCAGAGATATTCTTTTTCGGTTTTGTGCTGCCACGTTCCGTTTTCGTCAAGCGGTCTGACAGTAAGCATAATATGTGCGTGAGGATTGTGTCCGTCTGTGTTGTGGATTGCAACATCGGCACACATTCCGTCTGCAACAAAATTCTGCCGAATAAATTCCGTCAGTATCTTTTGCCAACCGTTTTTATCAAGCTCAACGGGAAGTGCAACAACAAACTCACGGGCAAGTCGGCTGTCTTTTGCCTTTTCGGTTTCTTCTACTGAATTCCAAAGAACGGCTCTGTCAAGCCATTCTCTCGGTGCATATTCGGGAAGAAATACCCGTTGCCACACTAAACCTTGTTTTCGTGTGTAATCGTGATATATGCCGTCATAATCATTGAGTATCTGAGAACAGCTCATATATGCCGAAGCAGCAACGGCACTTCGCCCCGCACCTCTGCTGATTACCTTTGCTTCAAGGTGGTATATTGCCAATAAATATCATCCTCTCTGTTTTTGTTTCTTTTCGCAAAAAGAAAATGAGTGTCGCATAAACGATACTCATAGCTGCGATAAAACTGCCTGTGGCAGATTTTCGCAGACAGACGGTGTGCTGTGTGAAAATAACCGTCTGTGCGGACAATGACAGCAAATTGTAATAAATGTTCATTGTCCGTAGGCTTCCGCAGAAGCCTTATCCGCCTCGCAGAGCGCACGACCACCGCTTGCCATTCGGCAAGTGGTGAGTAAGTGCGCCCTTCGGGATAAAAAAGAATGAGCGTCCCGGTTTCCCGAAACGCTCTGAAGATTATACTGGTTTTAATATGTTGCACAGATAGCTCTCCAACTCGTCAAGGCTCATTGAAGCAGACTGAGGAAACGCTTTCTCAAGAATCGCACCTTCCTGAATAAGCCTTCGTGTTCGTGCTTTGCGTTCCTTTACTCTGTCCCTTGCCTGTGCTTCTTCAAGTCTGTGCTTTGCCTGTAACAGTTTTTTCTCATTTTCGTCCATTTTGTACTCCTTTATACTTAAAATATGATTGTTTGGTATCTACTGTATCGGTTTTGATATCGAAAAAGTATAAAAGCAGTACCGCTTTATGTTTTGCTCCTTAATTACGGAGAAAACAGTAGCGGATACTGCTTGTTTTGGTATCATAATAATTTTTTCGGTATCATTTTAGGTTGTATCGGTATCAAAAGCTATCGGCAAAATCCAATGCCGCATCGCTTACTGAAGATTCGGATTTTTCTTCGTGTTCCGTGTTTGTTTGCGGTTGCTGTAATAACTGAATAAGACTGCCGAGTACGACAGAAGAAGAATTATTGCATAATCCCGTTTCTATCGTTTGCAGTATCCTGTTCAAAAAAGCATCTTCTTTTTCTCGTGTTTCAAGATAAGGATCATTGGCTGATTTCTGTTCTCGTTCAAAATATTCACACAACGCACAGATAACAGCTTTGCTGTATGATTTGTATTTCTTTCTGTCCATACCTTGAAGATGCTCCCAAGCCTTTCTGTCTGCTTCGTTTTTGAGGTTAAACCGTATATTGGTGCTTACTGTTTTCTTCATAAAGTATCACCGCTTCTGCGAAGTTTTTTCAAAGATAACTGCTCATACCCCTTTGCGGTTGCGCAGATGTCATCATTGATTATCACTCGGTTTTTATCATAATCGGTAAAGTTCTTGATGATACACCCGCCGCCACCGACAACAAACAGCCTCATAAGTTCGGGATCGTATTCGTGTTCACGGAGTATTCTGAAAATGCCCTGTGCATATTCTTCCGCCGTGCTTCGGATTGCAGACAAATATTTTTCGGCAATGTCTGCCGTTCCGGTTCTCAACACTCTTTCAATAACGGCATCATCTAATCTGACACCGAATTGCCTCATAATGTTTTCTCTGATTGCAAGAGAGCATTGATTTGTTCCGTATTTCTCTGTGAAACACTTTTTCTCTGTCGGCTGACATTCATTGATATACATAACATTCATTGTGCCGTTGCCAATATCCGCAAGCATATTTGTACCTTTGAAACAATGAAGCTTGTCGGAAACAGCGGCAAAGCCTTGAGGGAATATGTCCGCACCTGCAAAATCAATGTGATAGTCAACATTGCGAAAACTGAAATCAACAAATTTGTTTTGAAGCAGATATTTCTTGAATTCTTCCTTCTGCTCTCCAACCCAAGTCAGAGGTAAACCTGCCGCAATGTGAACTGTCGCAAAAGTTGTGTTTCGTACTTTCAGTTCTCTTGCAATAGCGGCAAGTGTCAGAACATAATAATCTTCATCTGCCATTTTGTCGGACTTGAACTCCTTATGTTCTTCACCGATGATATAGTATTTGCCGTCATAGATTAACAGATTGTTTTTGAAGGTCGGTTCTTTGTCATAAACCGTAACTCCCGTTTTGAAACAACTGTGTGCTGTTTTGATATTTCCGTATCCGTGGTCGACTCCTATTACTGTAATTTCATTTCTTAATAAATTCATAATTTATATTTCCTTCCTTAATTAAAATTTTGACATAAAAAAGCGAGCCGATATGATTTCGGCTCGCTGTGATAATTATTATTCGTTATTCAATTTTTTCTTGGCTTCATAGCGTTCTTTTCTGCCTCTGCGATTTGCTTCTTCTCTGCAAGGCAAGCTGCAATATTTCACATCAGCTCTTGTTGTGCTGAAAGCAGTTCCGCAGATTTCGCAAACACAGTCACGCCGTCTTTCCTCTGCCGCTTGACGGAGATAGAACTTTGCTCTGCAATTCGGATTACAATACAAAGCATTTGAGCGTGTGGTTTCAAAGGTTTCTCCGCAGCATTTACAAGTTATTTCAAAAAGCTGTCCCTTAACTCGGGTTCCTTCTTTGAGTTGCTTGTATCTTTCACGGCTTTTAATACGGTGTCTGCGTAGTGTTTCCTGTCGCTTTATTTCTTCGGGTGTAAGTTCGGGTTCGGGCAAATCAAAATGTCCGATGAAATTTAAATATATTTCAACTTCCTGAACACGGTCTCCGTCAACTCTTTCGGGTGCGTGAACAATGATTTTGTCAATAAACTCGTTTATCATCATTGTTGTAAGTTCGGAAAAGTCTGCGTATTTCTTTGCCAATGCAATAAATTTCTCTGCTCTGTCGGTATCTTCATTGAAAGAGGAAAGCAGTTTATCCGCTTCATCAGCAGAGACTTGGAGAGATTTCTGCTCCGCTTCGTATTCTGCCATCAGACTGTCAAAGCGTTCTTCCGATATTTTACCTGTTGCAAAGGATTCATAAAGTTTTTTGATGATATTATCAAGCTCTGCAATTCGTTTGCGTTCCTTGTTCAGTTTTCTTTTGATTTCCTTTGCCGCTTCTGCCTGACGAAGCTGTGAAGCGTTCCGCACCTTTTCAATAAATTCTTCCTGATTACTGATTGCAAGCGTGCTTATGATTCGTATGGTATCAAGAATAAGGGTGCGTAGGTTTTTGGTAGTTATATAGTGTCCCGTACAGGCTTTGTATCTCTTTTGTCGGGAAAGTGTATATGTTGAACAGTCAAAGAAATCAGTAGGATATGGATTGTTTTCTTTACCGCCTCTGGAACGGTGGTTATTCATTTTTTCACCGCAATCGGCACAGAACACAAGTCCCGTAAGAGGATTTGCTTCTCCGAAGGTATCAATACGTCTCGGCGTTTTTCTTAACTTCTGTGCAAGCTCCCATGTTTCTTTATCAACGATAGCCTCGTGTGTGTTTTCAAATATCAGCCAATCTTCTTTTGGGTTTTTAACACTATGTTTGTCCTTATATGAAACCTTATGAGTGCGGAAATTGACCGTATGTCCCATATATTCGGGCTTTGAAATTATTTGACCTACAATATAGCCACTCCAGTTATACGGGTTCGGAAATTCCTCTTTGCTTTTCCATAATCCAATGTTTCTCTTGGCAAAATAGACAGCAGGGGTTTCAACCTTATCGTCAAACAGAATACGGGCAATTTCATAAGGCCCGAACCCGTCAATGGTTAATCTGAAAATTCTGCGGACAACCTCTGCCGCTTCTTCGTCAATCAGCCAATGATGTTTGTCGTTCGGGTCTTTCTTGTATCCGTATATCGCACTGTTTGATGTCGGTTTGCCTGATTCACCCTTGACCTTTATTGCTGCACGTTGTTTTTTACTCAAATCCCTCAGATACCATTCATTCATAATATTGAGGAACGGGGCAAATTCATTGCTGTTAAGGTCATCACTGTCAACATTGTTTGCAACTGCAACAAAGTGAACACCGTACTGTCTGAACATAACTTCGGTGTAAAAACCCGTTTGCAGATAATCTCTGCCTATTCGTGACATATCCTTAACGATAATGTGAGCAACCTTTCCTGCTTCAACATCGGCAATCAGCCTTTTCCAAGCAGGTCGCTCAAAGTTACCGCCCGAATATCCGTCATCCGTATAGTGGATGCAATTATCGTACCCTTGCTGCTCTGCATAGCCTTCGAGGTACTTTTTTTGATTCACAATCGAGTTGCTGTCTCCGGTCAACTCGTCATCACGGGAAAGTCTTTCGTATAACGCCGTGATTTTTCCTTCAGTCTGTTTCAATGCCATAGTCAGGCACTCCTTTCAGACTGTCGGCTCATTTGCGGTAATTCCATTATACCACACTTTTCGCCGTTTTCCAGTACTTCATTGCGAACAATTCGTAAAATTTTATCTTCCATAGTTTCGTTACCTGTATCGTTATACACAACTTTCACTTTAAAAGTTGTTGCACCGATACGGCGGGTTACATATGAATAATTATTGTCTGCTTTGGTTTTATCCAAATTAAATTTACCTCCTATTGCGATTTTTATTGATATAGAGTATAATGCGGTTAGTTCCGTTTGCTGTAATCTGCTGTCGGATATATCAGCGATATTATTCAGATGTCTTATTCAAAAGAATTCAGCCTCCGAAAAGCAAAGCTAATCAAAGGCTGATTCGTTGTAGTGTCTTAAATTAATGTGTCTTACGATTGATTGATACAATGGCATCACTTCTCCTTTCTTTGGTATTTAGAGTAATATACAAAACGGCAAAATATATTACCCCCTCACTTATAGGAGAAAATCGGTATACTTTGCGGAACTATTTTTATGAATTTACTTTAAACTTTGTTTTAACTTTCTGTTAAGGAGGCGACAAGCGATGATTTCGAAAGATTACGAATATGACGAAAGCCGTATAGCCGAAGATGAATCCGATGATTCAGACGAACAGATACGCCGAAGGCTTGTCGAAGAACAGACCTTGGTGGAAGAGCTTGAAGCGGATGCGGAGGAAAATCCGTTTGAGGAAGATGAAGAAGAAAGCGAAGAATCCGAACGGAAGAAGCTGAAACGGGAAATACAGGCAGAAGCACTTGCGCGACTTGAATCGGCAGCGAGAACGGTCAGCGATTTTGAAAATGTTATCGCTTGGTGGGACAGACTTGATGCTAACCGTGAACGCAGAGAACGGTATCACGAATTAAGCAGAAGCGGTGATGATATACCCTTTGATTACGGTGCTTCGATAAACGAACTGTTTTTTCCCGATACATTGAACAATGTTTTGGAAAAGCAGCTTCGCAAGGGTGATTTTATTGACGATATATTTTACTGTCCGTATGACATACATGAGCTTGTAACGGAAGATTACTTATCTAAAATATTATACGGCTTGAAAGAGGAACAGAAAGAATTGCTGTTCCTGTGTGCGGTAAGGTTATTCAGTTCGGTAAGAATTGCCGCAATAAGGGGACAAACAGACAGAAACATACGCAAAGTCCGTGCAACAATGCTCCGAAAGATAAGGAAAGAAATGTATGCGGCACTTCTGAAAAAAGAAGGCAAAAAGAAAAACAGTCTGACATTGCTCGAAAAACAGTTTATGAAAGACTATGTGAAAGAATTGGAGAAATGATTATGAAGAAGCTGATAGAAAACGCAAGTTCCGTATGGGTGAAATACAGCGAATATGAATGGAAGGAATCAAAAAACGGAAAACTGTATCTGACACCGACAAAAACGGCAAAGCCTTCGATTTACGACCCGCTGAAAGAATACCGTCAGTTTGTGCTTGAAGCGATAAACATAGGTCGGATGGGTATGAGTAAGAAACCCGATGAAGAGATACAGAAAGCGATTAAAGAGTTTGCAACAAAATACGGCTTGTTCGGACTTATGACGGCATTGCCTACAACACCTGATTTTATGGAATACAATGCAGTATATTTACCGAAAAACCAATTCATAAAAGAAGAAACAATGTCAACCGGGGATTATCTTGCAATATTCTTTCCGTTTGGTGAGTTGGATATTATCAAGCGTGGAGTAGAGTCAATATGGAATATTGCGAATGACCGTGATATGATGGCATTGGCTATGACTATGACAGACAAGCCTATGGCGGTCAGCATGAGTTTTCAGAGGGAATATGCAGAGCCTTACGAATGGATGAAACAGCAATTTACAAGCTGGGCATTTACCTATGTCACGAGTATGCTTTATTACGAGGATTATGACAGATTAAATCAAGAAACACGATTGATAATGCAGCAGAGCATTTCGGCATTCGGCGGTAATCCTCCGACATACCGCATTGCTTTGCTTGACAAGCCTACCGTTGTATGGGACTTCCATTCACTTCTGCTTGTAACACAGTTTATGTTCAGTTTTATGCTGACAGATACGGAAAAACCGATACGCTTATGCAAACATTGCACAAAGGCTTTTGTTGCCAACAGAGCCGATGCCGTGTTCTGTTCACCGCAGTGCAAAAACAAATTCAATGTTTACAAGAGCAGGGCAAAGAACGGTGAGGATGAATAACATCTTATTGGAGCATAAGAAAACGCCGTGTTTTTCAGACACGGCGTTGACTATATTAAACTGTATAAACAAGTTCGTTTAGAACAATTTCTTCTGCTCGGTTATGTATGTTGTTCATACGGCAAACCCATTCCATTTGGTCAGATGCTTTTAATTCCTCCGTAACACCTTCTTTTTCAGCCATTGCATTACAAAGAAGTTCCAGTCTTTCGTTACAGCATTTATCTGTTTCGGCAAGGTGTTCATTCAGTTTGCCGTTCATCACCAATTTTGTATAGATAATATTATGATGATTTTTCAAAAATGTTTGGCGAATACGCCCGTATTTGCCGATTGGATAGTTTGTTGATTTGGGTAACACAAGGTTGGGGATAAGATAATCTCCGACTCGGCGGTATGTCCCGCCCATTTCTTCAAAATGTGATTTCATAAGTATCAGCTCCTTTTTATGTTGATATATAAGCGGTTATGCGGATTTTCTTCTCCTTTCCTATAACTGCTTTTCTATTCACCACAAATGAGCCGCAGTCATATATGTATTTGGTGGTAGAAACCACCCTTTACATATTAACTCTTGATTTACGATGGAGTTACTTTCACCTTCCTGTTCATCGTCACGACTTAATCGA
>CAYFRJ010000034.1:0-14472 GCA_964345625.1 uncultured Clostridium sp.
GGCGGAAGGTAGGGTGCGTTGGGCAAACGCACAAGTTTTGCGAAGCGAAACAAATATAAGAACACTTACCGTAAGATAAACGCCTCCCTGCAAAGGGAGGCATTCTTGAAACTTGAAACGGGAAATTGATTTTCTATTCTTCAAATGAAACTTTGAGAAGTTCTCTCATACTTGTAACACCCTCAATAACATATTCCGATGCCGCCATTCTAAGGGTTCTCATACCGCTTTCGAGGGCTGCTTCTTTAATTGCTTGAGTGTTGCTTTTAACTGTAATGTGGTGCTTAAGATTTTGGTCGATTTCCATTATTTCATAAACACCGGTACGACCGTAGTAGCCTGTTTCAACGCACATGGGACAGCCCACAGGTTCGTAGATTGTAAGCTCTTGGTCAACAGGATATCTCAACAGTTTTTTTTCGTCCTCATTTGCAAGTCTTGGTTTTTTGCAGTGTGTGCAAAGTTTACGAATAAGACGCTGAGCCAAAACACCAACAACAGAGTCGGCGATAAGGTAAGATTCAACACCCATATCAAGAAGACGGGTAATGGTTGCCGATGAGGAGTTGGTATGTAGAGTAGAAACAACCAAGTGTCCTGTGATAGATGCCTGAACGGCGATAGAAGCGGTTTCGTAGTCACGAATCTCACCTATCATAATGATGTCCGGGTCCTGACGAAGAATAGCTCTCAGGGCGTTGGCAAAGGTAAGGTCTGCCTTATTGTTAACTTGTACCTGGTTCAAACCGTTAATGTTAGCTTCAACAGGGTCTTCAACGGTGATAATGTTAACATCTTCACTGTTAAGTGCCGAAAGTGCAGTATAAAGGGTTGTGGATTTACCCGAACCGGTAGGACCTGTAACAAGAATAATTCCGTTGGGGTTTGCAAGAATATGGTCAAATCTTTGAAGTTCGTTTTCCCTCATACCAAGCTGTGCTTTTGTACGGGTAAGAGCAACGGTGGAGGCAATACGCATAACCACCTTTTCACCGTAGGAGGTGGGGAGAATAGATACACGAATGTCGTACTCGCTGTGGTCAACATGTATGGTGATACGACCGTCCTGTGCCCTACGCTTTTCGGAAATGTCCATTTCGCCGATAATTTTTATACGGGTAACAATGGCGGGAAGAATTTCAAGGTCATAGACCATAACCTTCTTCAAAACACCGTCTATACGGAAACGGATTACGACCGCAGATTCATGGGCATCAATATGAATATCCGAAGCTCTTTGACGAACTGCCTGCTCAAAAATAGAGTTAACAAGTCTTACAATGGGGGCATTGCTGAGTTCCGCTTCATCTTTTGCTTCTTTGTCGGAAAGGGTGGCGGCTTTTGCCTCTCGTTCCTTTTTGAACTTTTCGGCGGCGCTCATTGCCTCATCGGTACCGAAATATTTGTCAAGAAGACCGTTTATGTCACTTGCTGTGGCAATTCTCGGCCTGATTTGACAGCCTGTGATAAGTGCAATGTCATCAATAGCTTCCATATCTAAAGGGTTTGCCATCGCCAACATTATAACATCACGGGTTTCCCCGATAAACTGAATGGGACAAACGCTGTGTTTTCTTAAAATTTGACCTTTAACGAGACTTATTATGTCGGGAGGCAGAGTCATTGCCCTGAGATTGATAAACTCAATTCCCAAAAATTCGCCCTGTGCCTTTGCAATATCTTCAGCGGAAGCCGCTTTAACCTCAAGTAAACACTCCGCAAGGGGTTTGCCGGATTTTGCCTGCTCCTCAAGTGCTCTATCAAGCTTTTCCTGTGTAATTTTATTATCTCTAAGTAATATTTCACCTAAAGTCAAGCCCGATCTGTAAATTGACATAAAATCCTCCTAAACTGTGTGGTACATAGAACTAAAAATAACGATACCCGTATATTATCGTCTTTTTTTCCCTTTATGTCAACATTATTTCTTATTTTCTACAAAAAACACTAAAAACCTCTTGAACCTTTGTCAGTTTTATAATAGAATGTAAAAGCGGTTTTTTGTGAAAGGAGATATTAAATGGCTTCAGCAAGTAGAATTATCGGCATTGCCAAGGAAAAAATAGGCAACATTTCCACCTATTGGAACAAACCCCCAAGGGGAAAATATATGTGTTTCAAGGAAATTGCAGCCTATTCCTTTGGTGGTATCGGTGCATATATGCTTATTACTCTGGGCTCTGCTTGTCTTTTAGCTGCAAATAACACCCTTTTAGGCAGTACCTTGGGCGTTGATCCTACGGATATGTACATTATGTATGTTATTGCGGTTTTGGCAAACATACCCTTAACGGGAATCAGAGCAAATATCATTGACAACACAAGAAATAAGGCGGGTAAGTACCGCCCCTACATAGTAACAATGGGTATTCCCACCGCTATAATATGTATCTTGATGGTGTGGTTCCCATATAACAGACTTCCCGAAATCGTTGGGGAAGGAATGGTTTTTGGCGAAACAAGGGCTTACATTGCAAAATGTGCCATAATTATGGTGCTCAACCTTTTGCTTCATTTTTTCTATTATTTTTTCTACGATTCCTATGAAAATCTTATTCATGTTCTTTCCCCAAATAGTCAGGAAAGAACGGAGGTTTCTTCCATAAAGAGTATTGTTTACTCCTTTGCCCCCACAATCGTAAACCTATTCACCCCCATTATTGCGGACAAGGTTTTTCATACAAACACAACGGATATTCGTGTTTACCGACTTCTTTACCCTATTTTGGGTGTGCTTGGTATACTTCTTTGCATCGTTGTTTATAAATATACGGAAGAAAAAATCGTTCAAGCAAGAACCCATGTGGTTCAAATCAAGTTTTTTGATGCCATAAAAGCAGTTGCAAAGAACAAATATTTCTGGATTATTTCACTTGCAAGTTGGCTTGGTTTTCTTGAAGCTTCCTATGCCAATGTTCTTTTTTGGCTTTATAACTATGGCGGTGCCTGCTCCGGTACCGCTTACGGAATTGTAATTACAGTTTACGGCAATGCTTCCCTTTGGGGTATGCTTTTAGCTCCTTTTTGCGTTAAGAAATGGGGTAAAAAGGCAGTTCTTGTTGTGACAAATCTTTTCAACATACTTTTCATTTTAATGATGCTTATGTTTGTTGATGAAATTACACCCAACTTGACAATTTGGCTTGTAATGGGTTGTTTGTGGCTCAACGCCCTGATGAGTTCCTTTATGCACATTCTCAACCCCGCAATTCAGGCAGACATTCGTGACTATCAGCAGTACCAAACCGGTGAAAGAATTGACGGTATGTTCTCTGCCGTTACCACAATCGGTACGGTTATCGCCCTTGCAACTTCTTTCATACTTCCTGCGATTTATGAGTCAAGTGGTCTTACGAAGGAAAATGCCCGATTAGTAACCTCAAGGCCTGAAATTTTAGAAAGAGTTTTAGGTGACGGCAAAACCGTTGGACAACTTCTTTCCGAGCAACTTGCTAACGGACAGGACAATTACAACAATGCTCTTTCCGCCCTTTACGATCCGGACATTCTTTTACACCTTTTAGCGGCTCTTATCATCGTTTCCGCTGTGGGTGCGGTAATGAATGTTATTCCCTATGCATGGTATGACTTTGATGAATTTAAGCAAAAGAGTGTTATCAGGGCCCTAAAAATTCGTGCCCTGTTTGAAGACTACGGAAACGGAGTTTTACAGGATGAAAATCTTGTTGAAACCGTTGACATTATAAACAGTGCCCGCTCCCTTGTTCTTGAAACCCCGAAGCCCCTTGACAAGAAAACATACAAAAATGTTAAGGGCAGAGCGGAAAAGAAGGTTGCAAAAAAGGCGTATATTGCAGACAGAAAATATAACGAAGAAATCAAAATCGCTCAGTTCGTTTGTGACGAACTTGAAAAGTTTTCCACCCCTGCCTTCAAGCTGAAAGTTAAGGTAAGCGAGAGTGTTGCTGCGGCAGGTCTTGAAGGTATAGTTAATTCCGACATTTCTCAAATTAAGGCAGAGCTTAAAGTAGCAAAGGCAATGCCCAATAACACCCCCGAAGAAAAGCAACTTCGCAAGGTAAGTCTTGAACTTGCCCGCAACAAAAAGAGTGCATACAAGGCATACCATAAATATTTTGCGGGAAAGCAAAAGTTTGAAGAGCCTTCTTTTACCTACCTTGAAGCCCTCTTTGAAAAAGAAGATGCCTGTGACGAAAAAATCAGTAAACTCTACGAAGAATATCACAGCATGAAGGACAGAAGTATTAAGGCAAAGATTAGAGAAGAAAAGAAAATAAAAGCTCAAATCCATAAAGAAACTAAGGAAGAAATGGACAGACACGCCTACTTTAACCGTGCCGCAAAGCCATATCTTGATGCAGTAAAACTTCTCAAGGAAAAAGAAAATTACGGCAATCTTGACAAGATTAATTCTCTTTACGAGGAAGCAAAAGCCCGTGTAAATGAGAAAAATCGTTTAGAGGACGAAATGGATGCCCAAATAAAAGAGCAAAAGCAGGCAGAAAAGCAGGCGAGGAAAAACAGTAAATAAAAATGACCGCAGATGATTTTTTCATCTGCGGTTTCGCATTAAATTTGAACTTTAGTATTTAATTTCAATGTCGTACTGAGGTAGCCAGAAACCCTTGTGCATATTTCTCGCTCTGAAAAGAACCGTGTCCTTTGTAACCTCTACAATAAATCCGATACCGTGCTCATTATATTCACCCAAGGCATTGTTGGGAGTTAGACCGGGGATATTTACCGAATGGAAATTGCCGATTTTTTCGTAGGTGTATTCTCCAAAACCGGTGTGCTCGTGACCTGAAATGAGAATCACATTTTTGTGCTTATTTAGAATTTCACGAATCTCATCACTTTGAGGGCCTACTGTGCCTAAAGTATCATCGGGGTGATTCCACACCAGTGGTAAACCGTGGGTATCCTTGAGGGGCTGGTGAATAATAACAAAGGTAAGTTTGCCATTTTCTGCCGCAAGCTCATCGTCAAGCCATTTAAGTTGCTCCGGGCTTATGTAACTTTCTTCAAATTCCATTCTATCCGTACCCATAACAATGAACTTATAGCCTTTTACCCTCTCGCTGTGGTGAAGGCCGTCTGCATCCGTGTCGCCGTTAAGGGCGTTGACAAAGTTATTAAAACGGGCAGTTTGAAGTTTGTAACTTTTTAGACGAATGTCGTGGTTACCAACACAGGCGATAAATCTTGTGTCAATTCCCCCAAGTTCGTCAAGAATTAACTGGAATTCCTCCGCAAAGCCGTTTTCCGTAATATCTCCCGCCATAACTATGGCATCAAGGTCGGTTGCGTTTCTCAGGTCCTCGGCAGCAGCCATAAAATAGCTGTATCTGTCATACATAAAGTTACTCACCTGTGGGTCTGCGATTGCGGCAAAAACCAGGTTTGCATTTGGGTTTTCCGGTTTAATGGGTGTCTGTTTTGAAGGCATTGTAATCGGGCCCGTAAGTGACAAGTAAATACTGAAAACAAATGCAAAAAGCTTATACACAATTTTTGCAAAAATAGAATCAAGCAACATTTTCATTTCTCCTTAGGTTAAAATACCTGTGTATTATAGCACAACTTTTTAATCTTGTAAACTACCTTGACAAAAACTCTTTGCTATATTAAAATATAAAATGGTTATGAATCATTAGAAAAATCCCACGGAAGAAAGGTTTTTGAAATGCAAATTTATGAAGAACTTGTGGCAAGAGGACTTATTGCCCAGGTTACAAACGAAGAAGAAATCAGAGCAATGGTAAACAGCGGAAAGGCAAAGTTTTATATCGGCTTTGACTGTACCGCAGATTCTCTTACCGCAGGTCATTTTATGGCACTTACACTTATGAAGCGCCTTCAAATGGCAGGCAACAAGCCCGTTGCCCTCATCGGCGGTGCAACCACCATGATCGGTGACCCTTCGGGCAGAACCGATATGAGACAGATGCTCACCACCGTAGACATTGCCCACAATGCGGAGTGCTTCAAAAAGCAAATGGAAAAGTTTATAGATTTCGGTGAAGGCAAGGCAGAAATGGTTAATAACGCCGACTGGCTTTTAGATATCGGCTATGTTGAACTTCTTCGTGAAATAGGTGCCTGCTTCTCCGTTAACAATATGCTTCGTGCCAAGTGCTATGAGCAGAGAATGGAAAAGGGACTTTCATTCCTTGAGTTTAACTATATGATTATGCAAAGTTATGACTTTTACTACCTTTTCCAAAAGCAAGTCTGTAATATGCAGTTCGGTGGAGACGATCAGTGGTCAAATATGCTGGGCGGTACCGAACTTATCAGAAAGAAATTGGGTGAAGATGCCCACGCAATGACTATCACCCTTCTCACAGACTCACAGGGTAACAAAATGGGCAAAACCGCAGGCAATGCGGTTTGGCTTGACCCGGAAAAAACTTCTCCCTACGATTTTTATCAGTATTGGAGAAATGTTGCGGACGACGATGTTCTCAAGTTTATAAGAATGCTCACATTTCTTTCCCTTGAAGAAATTGACAAAATGGACTCTTGGGAGGGAAGCCAGCTTAACAAAGCAAAAGAAATTCTTGCCTTTGAGCTTACAAAACAGGTTCACGGTGAAGAGGAAGCGGCTAAGGCACAAAATGCAGCAAGGGCACTCTTTGGTGGAGGAGCAGACAATGAAAATATGCCCACCACCACCCTTGAAGCGGAAGATTTTACCGACGGAGTTATTGATATTCTTACAATTCTCCAAAAACTGGGTCTAACAAAGTCAAGAGGCGAGGGCAGACGACTTGTAGAGCAGGGTGGTGTTTCCGTCAATGATGAGAAGGTAACGGACTTCGGAGCCTCCTACACTCAAACGGCTCTTGCAGAAAATCCCATTATCGTAAAAAAAGGCAAAAAGATATACCACAAGGTGCAGGCATAATGCAAAAAGAGAAATTTGCACTGTTTATAGATGTTGACAGAACTCTCACAGGCAAAAATCATATAATCCACGAAAGAACTGTCAACGGAATAAATATGGCAAGGAAGCTGGGACATAAGGTGTTTATTAACACGGGTCGCTCCCAAGGGAACATTCCCGAAATTATATTAAATCAAGTTGACTTTGACGGTGTTCTTTCGGGAAACGGCACCATGGTTGTTATTGACAAAAAAAGGATTTACAGCGACTTTATGAGCAAGAAAACAGTTGAAAAACTTGCTCGTTACTGCTTTGAAAATAAAGGAACTTGGGCAGTTTTTGAAGGTCATTTAAAATCTTACACCATAGCAAACAGATTCAGAGCCCCAAGTGAAATTGAAATACCGGTAAACACCATTGAGGATTATTTTGAACTTTCAAAGTATGATGATATTCAAACCGTTGCAACAAGCAACGACCTTTCAAAGGAGTTTTTGGCATCCCTTGAAAATGAAATAACATATTTTGCTTTTGACAATTACTTTGACATTGTAACCAAGGGCAAAAACAAGGCGGTTTCAATGCTTAAAACTTTGGAATATCTTAATATTCCCGTTGAAAACTCCATAGCATTCGGTGACTCCTCCAACGATGCGGCTATGCTTAAAGCGGCAGGAATCTCCGTTGCGGTTGCTAATGCTCAGGAGCATATAAAAGCAATTGCCGACTTTGTTTCCCTTTCAAATGAAGAGGGTGGAGTCGGCCAGGCCATAGAAGAATTACTTCTGAAGGAGGAAATCTAAATGAAAAAGGATTACAAAAAACTTGCAAAAGTTGTATTGGGCACAGGTGCTGCCTACCTCACAGTGGGTGAAGCTTTTTATGAAGGTGTTCTAAATATGGACTTAAATGCCGTAATTCGTAAAACCGGCTGGTTTATCAAGGAAGAAGAGAAAATATTTTGGAGCACAAACGAGATAGTTTTAGAAGCAAATGAGTGGTATGAAAACAATCCCGTGGGAGACACCGCTATTTATTCAAAGAGACTAAAAAGAAATACTATTGCCAAAATTTACAAAGCACAAGAGCCCTCAAGCAAGTGGGCAGTTGTTCTTCACGGTTACACAGTTGACCCTAAGGCAATGGCACATTATGCCAAAGTATATCTGGATATGGGTATGAATGTTATAGCCCCTTATATGTATGGCCACGGTGCAGACCCCAGCAAATATGCCTCCATGGGCTATTATGACAAATTCCTTGTTCAAGATTGGATTGACTACATTGTTGCAGGTGATGAAGAGGCAAAAATCCTCCTTCACGGAGTTTCAATGGGTGCCGCAACCGCTATGATGGTAACAGGGGAAGCAATTCCTAAAAATGTGGTTTGCTGCGTTGAAGACTGTGGCTACACTTCCTGTTGGGCTGAATTCTGCTCACAGGTTGGTCCAATGTTCCATCTCCCCGCACTTCCCATTGTGAGTGCGGCAAATACAATTTCAAAACTTCGAGAAAACTTTGATTTTAGAAAGGCGTCTGCAATAAAAGCGGTGGAAATTTCCGAAACCCCCACACTTTTCATTCACGGTGCCGAAGACGAGTTTGTGCCCTTTGATATGGTCTATATGCTCTACGATGCTTGTAATGCACCTAAGAAAATGCTTGCAATACAAGGGGCTGCTCATGCAAATGCAGCCTTTATTGACAATGAACTTTATTGGAACACCACAAAGGAATTCATTTCAAAGTACATCTAAAACAGAAAAAGACGGCTTGAAAAAGCCGTCTTTCTGATTTATATGCTGTTATCTGCTATGCATATACTCCCACATCATTCCGCACCAGTCCGTTTGAATTATGTCAAAACCACGGCCAAGAAGCCAGCCCCAACCCTTGTCCGGGTGTTGGGCAATGGAAGTGTCATCGGAGTGGTTAGCCGCAAGAACATCCCTTGAATTATATACAATGGCATTGGCGAAAACCACCTTGCCCTTTTGGTGCATTTGCTCAATGTATTCCTTGCTTGCCACCGGGTCTTCTTCACTTGTGAAAATAACCTCTGCCCCGATGCAGTTAATACCCATATCCGTAAGTTCGTGCGTTATTTTGTCTGTCTTGTGTACTATTGGCATAAACATTAAATCCGGAGCATGGTCTTTAAGGAGTTTGTAATATGCCTTGTTGTCCGGAGTTTTAACAATGCACTGTTTTTCCACACCGCATCTTCTTATGGCGTTTGTTATGCCGGTAACATCGGTCCAAAACTTGTCAACATTTATGTAGCATTTACCCTTGAGAAAGTCAAAAATTTCTTCAAGAGTGTTTATGCCCAAAAAAGTTTTACAGTTATCTTGGTTTAAGAATTTAAGTTTTTCAATCTTATCGCTCTTTGTTAATGCAAGGGGCTTTATTCTGCCCAAATGGGCTTTTTCCATTCCCGGGTGAAATACAAAATGCTTGCCGTCCTTACTTGTTGCAACATCAAGTTCAATCATATCTGCGTGTTGCATCAGTGCCGCTCTGAATGCGGGTAGGGTGTTACAGGGAATATTTGCCCCGGACACTCCACGGTGGGCGCAAAGCAAAGTTCTGCCCTGACAATTTTCAAATAAACTTCTGTCAAAATCAAACATAATTCAGCACCGCCTTATCAATGTAACTACATTTTAGATTAAAAACCTGTCAATGTCAATGAACTTTATTGTTATTATTGCATTTTTTACTTGATTTACTTATGCCTATTTGATAAAATTAAAAAGTATAGTGTGGCAGGTGTATTCTGCCGATTGGAAATTTTAAGGAGATGAAAATATGAAGTTGACAATGTCACAGGCGCTGGTTAAATTCCTTGATAACCAATACATTTCTTTTGACGGTGTTGAAACCAAATTTGTAGATGGCATTTTCGGAATTTTCGGTCACGGCTGTGTTGTAGGTCTTGGTCAAGCCCTTGAGCAGGGGGGACATAGTTTAAAATTTTACCAAGGTCATAACGAGCAGGGAATGGCACATGCCGCCGTAGCTTTTGCAAAGCAGATGAACAGAAGAAAAATTATTGCCTGTACCTCCTCAATAGGCCCCGGTGCTTTGAATATGGTAACCGCAGCGGGTACAGCGACTGCCAACAGAATTCCCCTTCTTTTACTTCCCGGTGACACCTTCGCTTGTCGTCAACCGGACCCTGTTCTTCAGCAGATTGAACAGCCCACTTCCTACGCAATTACCGCAAACGATGCCTTTAAGGCAGTTTGTAAATATTGGGACAGAATTTCTCGTCCCGAGCAGTTAATGACTGCTTGCCTTAATGCCATGAGAGTATTAACCGACCCTGCGCAGGCGGGTGCCGTTTGTCTTGCGATGCCCCAAGATGTTGAGGGTGAGGCATTTGACTACCCGGACTATTTCCTGCAAAAAAGAGTTTGGTACCTTGACAGAAGAGTGCCCACACAAAGGGAAATTGACCTTGCGGTTAAGACAATTAAGCAGGCGAAAGAGCCCATTTTAATCGTGGGTGGCGGTGTTACCTACTCGGAAGCCCACGAAACTGCGGTTAAATTCGCAAAACTTTTCAATATTCCCATTTGTGAAACCCAGGCAGGCAAGGGTAATATTCCTTGGGATTTACCCCTTAATATGGGAGGTATCGGCGTTACCGGCGGTGCTGCGGCAAATGCCCTTGCAAAGAAAACAGATTTAGTTATCGCTGTGGGCACCCGTTTAACGGACTTTACCACCGCTTCAAAATGGGGTTTCCAAAATCCCAATGTGAAAATGCTAAATATAAATGTTTCTTCATTTGATGCTTTCAAAATGGATGCTTTTTCCGTTGTTGCGGATGCTAAAGAGACTCTTAATGCTCTTATTCCACTTCTTTCAAAAGAGGGCTACTCCTCACAGTGGGGCGATAAGGCGCTCAAAATCAAAGACAACTATGTTAAAGAAATGGACCGCAATTACAGTGTTGAACTTGAAAACGGACTTTCACAAACCCGTGCATTGGGTGAAATCAACTCGGCTATTCCAGATGATGCCATCGCCGTTGGCTCCGCCGGCTCATTACCCGGCTGTATGCAAAGACTTTGGAGATGTAAAACTCCCGGCACCTACAATATGGAATACGGCTTTTCCTGTATGGGTTATGAGATTTGCGGTGCTTTGGGTGTTAAAATTGCAAAGCCGGACAAAGAGGTTTACACAATGTGCGGTGACGGCAGTTTCTTAATGCTCCATTCCGAGCTTTATACCGCTGTTCAAGAGGGACTTAAAATCAATGTGATGCTCTTTGATAACAGCGGTTGGGGATGTATTGAAAATCTCCAAAACGGTCAGGGTACAGACACCTTCGGCACAAGGTTCCAAGCAAGAAATCCCAAAACAGGCATGCTTGACGGTGCCATAGTTCCCATTGATTTTGCGAAAATAGCCGAAGGTTACGGCTGTAAGGCATACACCGTAACAACAGTTCAGGAACTTAAAGATGCCCTTGAGGACAGCAAAAAACAAACCCTTCCCTGCCTCTTTGACATTAAGGTTGCCCACAAGAGTATGAGTGACGGTTATGATGCCTGGTGGCGTGTGGGTGTTGCGGAGGTTTCCGAAAGCGAAAGGGTTCAGGCCGCCTACGAAGATATGCAGAAAAATATTAAAAAAGCGAGATTATATTAAGGAGATAAAATTATGCTCAACAAAGATAAAGTTTCATTGGCAATTGCCCCCATCGCCTGGACAAATGACGATTTACCGGATTTAGGCGCTGAAAACACCTTTGAACAGTGTATCAGTGAAATGGCATTAAGCGGTTTCAAAGGCAGTGAAATCGGCAACAAATACCCCAAGGATGTTGAAACCCTCAAACACAAACTTGAAGTGAGAGGTCTGCGAATTTGCAATGCTTGGTTTTCTTCTCTTCTTCTTTCCGATGGTTACGATGCCACCATTAAAGCGTTCATTGAGCATAGAGACAAACTTTTTGCTCTGGGTGCAAAGGTAATCGGAGCCTCCGAGCAGGGCAACTCAATTCAGGGTAAAGATGTGAGCATCTTTGATGAAAAGCCCGTTTATACCGAGGAGCAGTGGGCTCTCATTGCAAAGGGATTTAACGAAATGGGCAGACTTGCCAAGGAAAAGGGAATGTACTTCACCGTTCACCACCACATGGGTACAGGGGTACAAACAAGTGAAGAAATTGACAAGCTTATGGAAATCACCGACTCTAACCTTGTTTATCTCCTTTATGATACGGGCCACCTTGCCTTTTCCGGTGAAGATGCCATTGCGGTTCTTAAAAAGTACGCCCACAGGGTAAAGCATGTTCACCTAAAGAGCATTCGTCAAGCCGTAATTAACGAAGGTAAAGAAAAGGGCTGGAGTTTTCTGGACTGTGTTCGTGCGGGAGCATTTACCGTTCCCGGTGACGGCGACTTTGACTTCACTCCCGTTTTTGATATCCTTTCCGAGATTGACTATGAGGGCTGGATAGTTGTTGAAGCGGAGCAGGACCCAGCGAAAGCCAATCCCTTTGAATATGCCTGCCTTGCCAGAAAATACATCGCCGAAAAAACAGGACTTTAATTTTTACACCCCCTGCGTTTTTTTCGCAGGGGGTGTATAGTTCCAAGTTCCCCGTTTCAAGTTTCAAGTTTGATTTAGTAGGTTGTGAAATCAGGACATAGGTAAGTCGAGAGTGTCAGGACATAGGTAGGCCGGAGGTAAGTTCACACCGACCTTGTCAAGGTGGAGATTGCAAAGCAATACAACTTTGACAACGGGAAAAAAGTATAATTGAACAAGAGGCGTAAGCACAAATGTGCTTACGGCTGATATTAAGATTTTAACTCTTCAAGAGGATAAAAGCAAACAGAATCCATATCCAAAGTTCCAAGAAAAAAATCTGCGAGAAAAACATCAAATAAATTAGAATCGGAATGAGGTTTCAAACCAATTTGAAAACTACGCAGAGCATACCCGATAACAGGTCTGTTGCCTTCAACCGTGATGGTACCCGCTTTACTGACTTTGCGTACTTGAAATCCAATAGGATATTCAATTTCATCATAATCTCCGTTATGTTTTGAGAATTACATGAATCTGCCGATAATTGCTTTTACAAAGTTTGTAATATCAATTGCAAATTTCGGCTCATCAAATGCTTTTGCATCAGCGTCTGCAGTGATTGATTTGATGATGAGGGGAACCTTTTCGGTTGTGTCAATTTCTACTTCTCCGCCTTCCCCATCGGGAATTTTAATGCTAAAGCCTATAAAGTTGCCGTTTTTGTAGTAGAACTTTGCCTGTGCGTTTGCAAAGGCTGCCAAGTATCTGAGCTCGGGGTCTTCACTGTCGGCATAGTCGTCAAGCAAATCTGCAATTTCTTCATCGGTTTTGTCTGCAAATTGAGCTTGAAGTTCAGCAGGTAAATCCTGAATGATTTTTTCATAGTTCGGACCCAGATTTTCTACGGTAACCTTGCCGTATTTCTCAATTTCTTCCTCGGTATCGTTAATGTACTTAATGTAATCGAGAGCACCGCTGTCAATTACTTCCATTACTTCCCCAACCGCTTCTGTAACATCGCTAAGGTCAATTTCTACACCGAGGTTCTTGAGATTTACCTTAAAGATAAACACATAAGCGTTGAGATTGTTTTCGTTGCCTCTGAGTTTGGCATTAAACGGGCCAACTTTAGCACCGCCTGAAATTTTGAAACCATAAGATCCGTCGTCTTTCTTAATGGCTTTTGCACTTGCATTTACACCGGAAACTTTAATGAAACCGTTCTCAAAGTTGGAGTCATCAAGTTTTACCGTAAGTGTACGATCCGCTTTAAATTTCTCCAAAAAATCCGTAATTCTTGAAGCCGAAGCACTTACACAGAACATCGTCGAAAAAATCACAGCAACCGCAACAAAAATACTTATTAGTTTTTTCATATTTTTCCTCCAATAATGTCGCTTAAAAGTCAAGAACTTTTACAAAACAATCACAACTAAAATTACACCCAAAGACAACAAAATGCAGGGTAAACAACCGCCGTTATTGTTGTTATTATTTTTTTCGTCGTTTTTTGTCTCTTTTTCAATCATCATAATCTCAAAGAGATCATCCATATCATCGTCAAATGAACTGCACATAAAATCATCCTTTTTTCATTTTGATAAGTTCTCTGTAACTTATGAGTTTTACTCCTTTTGAGGCTAAAATTTCGTGGGTTTCCTCGTCGTTCATAAGGTTATATTCCCACCATCTGTGGTACCAAGTTGAAGTGATTTGCTTCATTTCATCGGTTTCAAGTGCAGGGTGAATAAAGGTTTCCGTAACACCTTCGGGAATATTTGTCCAAATTTCCAAAATTTCTTTTTTATACTTCTCAATTGTGTCCGCACCTTTTTTCTCCATAATGCCCCAGTCGGGGAAAAGCAGGTAATCCGGAGTAATTACTTTGTACTTTTTGCTCCAATGCTTCGTCAAAATTGTGGTGGCGGCAAAAATGGGGTAGGGCACACCTGCAGGGGCTAAACTTTTTGCGGTTTTTGTGTAATATCTGTAAGCATAGCCGTAATCTCCCATTATCTTAAAGGTAAGAGATGAAAGGGAAAGACGAC
>CAYFRJ010000035.1:0-14220 GCA_964345625.1 uncultured Clostridium sp.
AAAAATTCGGAATTCAAACCTCTGAGTTTAGTAATGTTATGTTCTGTAACAATTTCCCGAAATTCGCTAATTCGTATCACACACAAAACAGGCACTTGCTTTTTGAAAGTGCCTGTTTTTATCTTCTGCAAGCGCCTAATTCAGATCAATTATTTCCTAATTGTTGCATAGTTACACTTTCCTTTGGATATTTTGAAACATATTTATCCTGATAGTAGTTTTCCGCACGGAAATCAATTTTTCCCGTTTTGTCAACATCTATTACAGTGCAGCCCCGCTGTGTACCCAGTTTATGAATGCCAAAATATGCAAGGTAATCTATGCTTAATGAATAAGTCAAACGAATACCTTTGTAATCAAGTGAAAAATTGTTAAGGTGATCGTGACCGCAAAAAACAGAGTCTGTACTGCCGACTTTTTCCATAGTTTCAAACATATTGTCTTCATATATGCCACAGTAAACGATGGGGCCGGATTCTCCGGCTTTGCCGTAAACCAGTTTTACATTATCGGTATCTTTATAACCGTTGTCAACATATTCATTCCAGGCATGCCTGTACTCGGGTAACGGAATATGCAAAAATACAGATGAGGGAACGCCATTTTGCAAATCGGAGTAAAGGAGTCCCTTATTTTCCTCAAGATTGCTGATCGCTTTTTTGTTTTTAACATTCAATTTTTTAATAGAGTTTTCATACCACTCTATTTGGCTTTCTTGAAGGTTGTCATATTTCCAAGCAATGCCGAAAATATCACCGTCAACATACGAATGTGAGTCAAGAATGATAAAACTTCGTGTTATGATATCATCTGAATTAACGATGTTTAAGATTTGATTTCCGTAACCGTCAATGTTTTCCGGGCCTGACTGAAGCAGACAATGGGGATATTTTTCGCTTGAATAAAAATCGGTAATATCTTTACGAGAAAAATAGCTGTATGCCTCAGTGTCATGATTTCCAAATGAAAGTGTCCAATAGACTCCGAGACTTTCCATCAATTCCGCAAAAAGTTTTGCTCCGGATTTATTATTAAAAGTTCCGGCTTGAAAGGGTACCGGGTATGCAATGTCCCCTGTGGCAATTACAAGGTCCGGCTTCTCGGCGGTAATAATTGCTGCCACCGCATTGAGAGCCATTTTGTCCTTGCCTATTGACATCCATCCGCCGCCTAAGTGAATGTCCGAGAGTTGCACAACCTTTAAGCCCTCATCGGAATATATGTTCCAGCAGCCGTTTTCGGGGTTTTCAAGCTTTAACTGTCGGCTTCCCACATTTGAAAAACCTTGTGCCATTTTTATGTTTGATTTTAACCCTATCACTGAAATAACCGTTGTAGTAACAGTAAATAATAAAATAAAAAAGAGTATATACTTAGAAATTTTAAAAGCTGTTTTTTTGCGTTTATTTCTTTTGATTGTTTTGATTTCCTTTTGTTCAAGGTTAATCTTTTTTTCTGTTTCACTCATAATGACTATCCTCAAATCCTACAATATTCCGAGTTATCTAATTTGAATTATATTATATCATGTTGCAATGAATTGTCAAATATCAAATGTTAAATGGTGCTAAATCTAACTACTTTTTTCAAAGGTACTACAATCTTGACTATGAAGAATAAACACGAAAAGTGAAGGCAATGTGCTTTTGCTGCAATCAGTTTTGTGCCAAAAACAAACAAGCAAAAAAGCACTTGTAAAATGCAAGTGCTTTTTCAGATTTATCTTCAAATTTCAAGGCAAACTACTTTTCTATACTGTCGGAGGTTATGTTGACTTCGTTGTTTTCAACCTTTGCAAAGCCACCGAAAATTTTTACCGAAAGAATTACCTTTTCGTTCTGTTTCAAAATGACCTCTCCTTTTTTGAGAAGAAAAACCGCCTTAAGAGTTAAAATTTATAATTGCATAAAATATCAAACCAGGCACTTGCAACCGCAAGTGCCTGGTGTTTTGGCTAAACTATCTCCCGCTTTGCACTCTCAAACTCCAAAACCAGTTTATGGTTTGAACTTGCAACAGTTAAACTTTCTGCTTTTCTTTCCGCTTTACAAAACTTACTGTCATAGCGTTTATATTCTTTCTCGGCGGGGGTACCGTCAACGGTAAACTCCCCGTCATAGGAAACAGATATTTCACCGGAATCTGTTTTATAAGTGACTCTGCCGTTTTCCGCAAAAGATACGGCATTGGCAGAAATACGCTTTTTAAACTCCTCAAAGGTTTCCCTGTCCGCATGTGAAAGTTCGGTTATATAAATATGGTATTCACCCCCGAATCTGCAAAGGTCAAATTCACCTTTAAGTTTGCAGTTTTCCGGGTGGTTTTTATATTTATGTACCCCGTCTGCGGAGTTTTGGTCAAAGGGTTTAAATTTTAATTCTCCGTTGGAAATAAGTGACACAAAAACACCGTTTTTCCTTGCAAAAACTCTGTTGCCTATAAGTTCAAACTCATCGTAAAAATCCCTCGGCATATAGGTGTGAGTCATATTTGCCACAGCCGTTTCGCCAAAGCGCCTTTTCTTTGGGAGTTTATAAACAGAAATATTTACCCCTTCATTTTGCACACTCATGGGGCGCCTTCCGTTACCTATCCAATACCCCGGTGAAGAGCCAAATCTCCCGTTGCCGTCACCTGCAGGGTGAGTGGTAAAAAGAGCAAGGGTTTCACCTATGTTAGCCGACCAAATATGCTCCTGGGCTCCGCACATGTCAACATCATTTGAAACACAGGTTGAAAGGCAGTAGTGCTTCGTGCGGTAGGTATAAATATTGCCCCTGCCCGTGGCTATTCCATGGGGCATAATGTTATGTTTTTGTGCGAATTTTTTCCAATTTATGCCCTTAAACACAGTGAGATTTAAAAACTTAAAATATGCAAGAAAAGAATTTCTATACATCTCGTTTTTCTTTATATATTTCAAAGTGTTTTCAATAACCTGTGGATTGGTGAAGGTTTCCGCACCCATTTGTGCCATAATTTGGTGTGGTTCACAGCCCACAAGTCCCTCTTTTTCCAAGTCCTCGGGGGAAAGTCCACAGCTCATTTTTGAAACAAAAGTTTCATCCGAAAGGGCAATTTCTTTAATCACATCGGGCAAAACATAAAGCCCTTTTTTTACAATATCCGTAAAGCAAAGCAAAATATGGTTGGGAGTTTTGGCAAGGGATGCCTTTATCTCGTTTTTTTCTTTTTCGCTGAGATAGGGGTTTGCCAAAACCTTTTCGGCACCCTGCTCACCCCAAAGCACATTCATGGCACACTGTATGCTGTTACCGTAAAAATTCCCCGCCTTGTTGTTACCGTACATTCTTGAGCTGACGGAAACAAAACGGTTATTTACACTGTTGAGAGCCACATCCAGCAGAAGAATATCTAAAATAATTTTCATCTGCTCCACCGCTTTTTCATCTTCTGCATAGGCAATAAAATTTGCCATGGGCGAAAGGTCTTCCGCAATATAGTTGTTACTTAAATACTCGGAAAAACCAAAATCAAAGCGCTGTCTCATCCAGGCATCAATTCTATTTTTTGCCTTTTCTTTATGCTGTGCCCCCGTCTTTTTGTCATTTCGGAAAATCTCGTCGGGCCATTCCTGACCTGCAAGATATTCGCTGACGGCAAAGAGAATTTGGTGATTTTCCGACCAGTAGCACATACTGTCATCACCGGGCTCGTCCATAAAATACTTAAAGTCAAGGAAGGTGTTTTTTATGAGTTCCCTACACCTTTTCTCAAGAACATCCCCACAGTCTTTGTAAATCTTAAAGAGCATTTGTGCCCTGAAATCCGAACAGTCAAAGCGTTTGCCCATATATCTGCTTTGACTCAAAAGCATCTCATAGACTTCATTCGTGGTAAAATTCGGCTGAATTTGTTCACCGGTGAGAAAAAGGTATAAATCCTCAAATTTTTTGCCCTTGACACCACTTGTGTAGTAGTCAAAGTCCTTGTCATCGGGAAGCTCCTGCATAGGTTTTTTGCTAATGAGAATGATTATTTCAATTAGGGTGAGAAGCAATATTCCCCCAAGCAGGGCAAGGACAATATACAGCACCTTCATTACTGTTCCTCCTTTTGCTCCTCTTTGAGAAGTCCCCGTTCCTCGGCAACCTTCATAGACACTTCCTGCATCACCTCGTCGGTGAGGGGATAATTTTTCATTGAAAGGTAAGTGATAAAGTGACCCAGTGCAGGGAGAAGGAACACTGAAAGCAATACAGAATAATAAAACCTGTAATTTATAAACACATTTTCAGGCACAACGGCGGCTTCACCGCTGCCTTTGAAACCGCAAAATGCCATAATTGCCATAGTGATTAAACCCACACCGCTTGAAGCAAGTTTATTTACAAAGGTCATCGCCGCACCTATGGTGCCGGGAATGAATTTTCCGCTTTGCAAATATTCATATTCCGTAAGGTCACCCACCATGGCATTTTCAAGGTTTGTGGAAATGCCCAGGGTGCTCATATACAGGCCAAAGGCAAGAATTACCATAATAACCGAGAAGGTTATTCCGTTGTATTTGTAATCTGGGTTAGGGGGCAAAAGGAAAAGTGCAATGAAAAATCCCGCTGTGGAAACCAAGGTCTGTATGATAGAAACTTTATGGTAAACAGCAGCAGAGCCTTTTTTTGAGGCAAAATACATACCGATTACAAGCACCGGAGCACCTAAAATAACACCGTTAGCAATGTCAAAGGCAGAGGTTAAGCTTCTGTTCATTATAATGTTTGCAAAAAGGTAAATTGAAAGAGTCGCTCTTACAGATTTTGCTATTGAGTCGGAGCAGGTTGCCCAAAGAAGACTGCGCAGGGGTTTGCTCCGTCTTATGAGACTGAAAAATTCCGTTATTTTCGTTTCCTTTTCTGTTGATTGCATTGAGTAATAGGTAGGGGTGTCTCTGTTTTCAATGGCCTTTGCTGCACCCAGCACAAAAACAATGGAAACCACTGACATTACAACTATTGAAATTCTCCAAACATAGGGTTCCTGCTTACTGCCTATAAGATTACTTGTAACAACTATTGAAACAAAGGCAGCAACAAGGGCATCGGAAACGGTTTGTCCCAAAGCATACAGTGGCCTTTGTCTCGGGTCTTGAGTAATGATTGCCTGTCCCGCCCTGGTGGCTGTCATAAGAATAGTGTTTCCCACCACAATTACCGCATAACAAGCACCGAGAATTAAATAAGATACTATTAGGGGAATATCGGGATTTACAGGGTAGAAAAATATAAGGAGAGCAGGCAAAAATGACATTACAGCCCCCACAATCATAAACAGTCTGAATTTACCCGGCTTTGTGTATTTGTCAAAAATGCTGGCAAAAAGCGGGTCGGTTACAGCGTCTAAAATACGCATAGGCAGGTGTACGGATGAAAACATAATACCAAGCTGCAAAACATTTTGTGTGTAATAGGACCACTTGCCAAGCATTGTGGTTATCGCAGCACCCCCCGCATAGTTAAGGGAAAATAGGATGACTCTCCAAGCATCATTTTTCCTCGGGTCTGTTCCGTCATTGCGGTAAACACTGAGCAAATGTTTAAGTTTATTCATTGTTTTTCCTCCCGGCTTTAAGCCATTCTTTCAAGTGTTTCAAGAGTTACTTCGTATTTTGTTTCTTCGCCCTTTAAAAATCTTTCCATTTCTTCCATCATATAGTACGCCATTCTTTGTGGCTCCTTACCGGTACTGCCTGCAATGTGGGGTGTTAAAATAGCATTGGGACACCAGAAAAGAGGATTGGTATAGGGGGAAAATTCTTTTTTGAGAACATCTGCCACAAAGGTTTTAGAAGGGTGGAGGAGTAAAGACAGAGCAAGTGAATATTCCGCCACTTGAGCACCTCTGCCCGTATTTATGAATGTGGAATGTTTTTTCATTTTTCTGAAAAGTTTGTAGTTAAAAATGTTTTCAAGCTCCGGCTTATTCGCAAGGTGGTTGCTTATAACATCGCAGGTGCTGAAAAGTTCTTCAAGACCTATGAGAGTTACATTCAGCTCCTTTGCTCTTTCTTCACTTACAAAGGGGTCATAGGCATAAACCTCAACATCAAGCTGCATAAGTTTTTCAGCCACCATTTGACCTATGGCACCTAAACCCACAAGACCCACCTTACAGCCAAAATTGCCGGTGCAACAGTTGGCAAAGGCAAGGGAGCGAAGGGGTGAAATCCTGTAATATTTTGCCGCTTGAAAATAGCCCTTTGATGCCAAAGTAATTTGAGCAAAGGTGAACTGGGCAACGGGCACCGCATTTGCGGCAAAGGCGCTGAAAACCTTTATTTCGCTTTCCAAGAAAGGCCTTGCAAAGTACTGCACCGTACCTGCAGAGTAAAAGACCGCCTTTAGTTTCGGCATATATTCCTTTATTTCTTCCTTTGTAAACTTCGGCATACCCCAAGTTGAAAATGCTATTTCACAGTCAGCAAGAAAATCTTTATATTCCTTTACATTTTCTCTGTTAATTTTTCCCGAAAGTTCACCGTATTTCCCAAGTTTTTCCAAAACCTCGGGAGTGTAAACCTTTGAAAACTGAAGTTGGTTTGTACCGAAAAGAGCTATTTTCATTTGATATGCCCCACCTTTTCTTTGATTCTTTTTATGTCCCTTGCCATACTTGAGGCCATTCCCATATAGGTAAAAATGTAGGTGTATTCCACAAGGAGATTGCCGTCAAAACCCACTGAAATTATTTTATCAAGAAGTTTGTCTATATAGTTGGGACTGTGTTTCGGAAACTGCTCTCGCCTTTGTTCCGAATAAGAAATATGCACACTTTCCGTGCAGAAAGCGGTACGCTGTATTCTGTCAAGGTCATATTCCAAACGGCGGTAACGGGACTGGAAATAGGTTTTGAAATTATCTCGGTCTATATCTTTGTGTATTTTAAGAAAAGCGTCTGTGTTATTGTTAAAGGTATTGTCGTGACATTCGGGGCATACAATAAGCCCATAGTTTTCAGCAACGGCGCAGATATTTTTTCCGTCTTCCACAAGGGTTTTATATGCGTCGGAGTCCGTTTTTTCGCTGTCCTCATTTCCCAGCCATACTCTGACGGAAGAGGCACCCAGTGTTTTAGCAATTTCACAAATGTTCTTCCATTCCTCCGCCTTTTTACTGCCCACACGGTAATAACTGCCGTAGGAACAAATTATAATTCCCGCCTCATCACAAAGCTTTTTGGCTTTCTTTGCCGTTTCAATATTTGTAACATGAATATCTCCGCCCCATTCAATGCAGTCGGCCTTTGATTTTACGGCGATTTCAACTATTTTCTCAAGGCTTTTAATTTGCCGAAAAGAGGTTGAGGTAAATCCTATAAGCATATTGTCACCCTTTCAATGCTTTTATAAATCACATTATACCATAAGCATAGTTTATGATTCAATGAAATTTTACAAGAAAAAGCAGTAGGATTATAATTGCAAAATAATAACGATTGTGATATAGTATTTTTAAGCGATAAAACAGCGTAAATCTTTAAGATTTTCACGAAAAGAGGGTAAATATGCAACAGTTAAAGATGTATTGGCTTTCGGGAACACCCATTAAGCAGTATGAACTTCCCGAGGGATATACCTTTTCAAATTACCAAAACGAAGGGGACAAGTTTTCTTGGTGTGAATGCTGTAAAAACGGTCAGCTCATTGACGAAAACAATTATGAAGCGGCATTTAGAGAGAGAATAGAAGACAGGAAGGAAATAAACCCCTTTGAAGATATTTTCTTTCTTGATTTCGGCGGTGAGCATATCGGTACGGTGACAGCTGTTTTTCACAGGGAAAAGAATATCGGTGAAATACATATGTTCTCAATCAGAAGTGATTTTCGTGGAAAAGGACTTGCCAAATATCTTAATATGCTTGCCCTTAATCATCTTTCCGTAAAGGGCGTAAAATATGTGTTTCTCACAACTGATGAATTTCGTGAAAGTGCCGTCAAAAGTTACCTTTCAGGAGGATTTTTACCCGTTGAATATTCTATCGGTATGCGTGACAGATGGGAAATGATGCTTGAAAAATGCGATGTTGACAGTGTGATGATGCTCTACGAAGACGGTAGCGAATATAGTTTAGTTTACCGCCGTTCCAAGGCACCCAAGGTTAAAATCGGTGTTTTAGGAGCAAGGCGGGGCAGAACCATGATGAACTACTGCAAGGTGTCCGGCAATGCCGAACTTGTGGCGGTTTGCGATTTTAATGAAAAAATTCTGTCTGACGCTAAAAAGGAATACGGCACCGATGGAATTACCTATTACACGGATTTTGATGAGTTTCTAAAGCACGATACAGACTGTGTGGTGCTTGCCAATTTTGCCAACGAACATGCCCCCTTTGCAATTAAATGCCTTGAATCGGGGAAAAATGTTTTCAGTGAAGTTCTCCCTGTGCAGACCATGAAAGAGGCCGTTGAGCTTGTTGAAACCGTTGAGCGTACGGGGAAAGTATATGCCTATGCGGAAAATTATGCCTTTATGCCTGCCACAAGGAAAATGAAGGAACTTTATGAAAAGGGAGTTTTAGGCAGTTTTGAATACGGCGAGGGTGAATATATGCACAACTGCGAGCCGGGCTGGCATATTTATTCATTATCTGACCCAAACCATTGGCGCAACACAATGAGTGCATTTTACTACTGCACACATTCCCTGGGCCCCCTTATTCATATTACCGGAATGCGTCCCGTAAAGGTGACCGGTTTTGAGGCTCCCTTTAATGAGCGTATGGCGAGAATGGGTGCAAAGGCAGGTGCTTATGGGATTGAAATCGTTACCCTTGAAAACGGTGCACTGCTGAAAAGTATTCACGGTGTGGGCCCTGCTAAAAACTCCGTTTGGTACACTGTTTATGGTTCCAAAGGCAGAATGGAGAGTGTCAGGGAGGACACAAGGCTTGAAAATTCAGGCCACTATATTTATGTGAACTGCGATGCCCAAGAGGGAGACAATAATTCCGAATCGGTTCTGACAGATACCGATGATTCGCTGAGTGAGATTTTCGGGGAATCCGGTCACGGTAACTCGGATTTTTACACCATGTATCACCTTGTTGAAAAGCTTCGGGGCAACCGCAATGCAGACATTATTGACATATATGAAGCCCTTGATATGTTCCTGCCGGGAATGTTCGCTTATTTTTCTGCCCTTGAGGGTGGAAAGTCTATGGATATTCCAAACCTGCGAAATCCCGAGGAGCGGGACAAATGGAAAAACGACACCCGCTGCACAGACCCTGCGGTTGCGGGAGATATGCTTTTACCCAGCTACTCAAAGGGGAATCCGGAAATCCCTCAGTCAACCTATGACCGTCTGGCAAAACTGCTGAATGAAGAAGATTAAAATTGTGTTTTATGAAAAAGGATGAGGTTAAATGGAAAACATTCTTTCAAAGAAAATAAATATTTATGGCAAAGAACTTCAAAACCGCATACTTTTTCAGCCTATGGAGGGCTGTGACGGAACTGAACAGGGCGGTATAGATGGGCTTACAACCCGCCGATATCTTCGCTTTGCCCAAGGCTCTGCCGGTGTAATTTGGTTTGAGGCCACCGCCGTTTGTAACGAGGGAAGGGCAAACCCGAGACAGCTTTTCATAAACGAAAACACCCTTCAAAGTTTTCAAACTCTTGTAAGTGAAATTAAGAAAAAATCCAAAGAACTCCACGGCTTTGAGCCGATTATTATAGTTCAGCTCACCCACAGCGGAAGGTACAGTAAACCCGAAGGCACCCCTGCACCCATTGTGGCATACAGAAACGAACTTTGGGAAAAGGGAAAAGAAAATCAGCCCTTTACAGTGGCAACGGACGAATACCTTGCCACAATTCCCGCTATGTATAAAAAAGCGGCAAAACTTTGTGTTGAGGCGGGTTTTGACGGAGTTGATGTTAAGTGCTGTCACGGGTACCTTTTCAATGAATTTCTCAGTGCCTACGAACGGGAAGGCAACTACGGCGGAAGTTTTGAAAACAGAACACGGCTTTACTTTGACTGCATTGATGCCGTGAATGAAAGTGTGGGCGATAGGGCATTTATCACCACCCGCCTTAATGCCTGTGACTGTTTCCCTTACGGCTACGGTTTTGGTGTTAACAAAAAAAATGAGATTGATTTAACTGAAACAAAGAAAATAATAAAAATGCTGGGGGAAAAGGGTGTTGAACTTATAAATCTCACCATAGGTAACCCCTATGTTATTCCCCATATAAATCGCCCTTACAGTGCAGACTCCCCGGAGGACGGTAAAATCGGTATGAAACGCATTTACTATGTAACAAAGGAAATCACATCATCATTTCCAAATATGAAATTTGTGGTTTCCGCACTCACCTTTGAGGGTGAAAATGCTTTGAATTATGCCGAAAAACTGCTGGGCGAGGGTGTGGGAGATTTAGCCGGCTTTGGCAGAATGGCATTTGCCTACCCCACATTTTATAAAGAATATCTTGAAACGGGTGCTTTGGACAAAAGAAAGGTTTGCCTTAAGTGCAATAAATGCTCTCAGCTTATGAGGGCAGGTACGGTGGCAGGCTGCGTTATAAGAGACAGTGAGGTTTATTTGCCCTACTATCAAAAATATGTGCTGAAAAAGTGAGGAGAAAACTATGGTTGCAGTTGTAACAGGCGGAAGCAGAGGCATAGGCAGAGCCGTTGCTGAAGAACTGCTTAAAAAGAATTTCAGTGTTATCATCACCGCAAGAAACAAAAGCGAAGAAGTTGAAAAGCTTGAAAAAGACTTTGACGACAAAGTGTTTTTTGTGCCCTGCGACATTTCAAATCCGAAGGACAGAAAAGGACTTTTTGATTTTGTAAAAGAGCATTTCGGCAAACTTGATTTACTTGTTAATAACGCGGGAGTTGCTCCCAAAGAGAGAAAAGATATTCTTGAAATCACTCCCGAAGATTTTGACTATCTTATGAATATAAACTTAAAGGGCACATTTTTTGTAACTCAGGAGCTTGCACCTTTACTGATTAAAAACGAAAAATCAAGAATTGTGAATATCTCTTCCATGTCCGCCTATACCGCCTGTGTCAACAGGGGTGAATACTGCATTTCCAAGGCGGGTATCTCTATGATAACCAAACTTTTTGCCACAAGACTTGCACAGTACGGTGTCAGTGTAATTGAAATAAGACCGGGAATTATTGAAACGGATATGACCGCAAAGGTAAAGGAAAAATACGACAGACTTATTGAGGAGGGAATAACCCCCATTAAGAGAATGGGACAGCCCCTTGATATCGCAAAATGTGTGTGTGCCGTGGCTGACGGCAGTTTAGACTTTTGTACCGGCACGGTAATTGATTGTGACGGCGGTTTTAGTGTGAGGAGTTTATGAGTAAGGTTTACAAAGCACTGATAATAGGTAGCGGAGCGGCGGCATACAGTGCCGCTGACTGGCTGTTCAGAGAGGGAATAACCCATATAGCGGTGGTAACGGAAAACCGTCTTTCAGGCACCTCAAGGAACACGGGAAGCGACAAGCAGACCTACTATAAACTTTCAATGGACGGTTTCACCCTTGACAGCCCCTACAAAATGGCTCAAGATATGTTTTCTGCAGGGAGCTGTGACGGAGAAAAAATGTATATTCAGGCGGTGAACAGTCAAAGGTGTTTTCTTCGCCTTTGTGATTACGGTGTGAATTTTCCAAGGGACAGTTTCGGCGGTTTTCCCGGCTATAAAACGGACCACGATAACACGGTGAGAGCCACCTCCGTAGGCCCCCTTACATCTAAAATTATGACTCAACAGCTTGAAAAAGTTGTTCTTGAGCATAATAAAACCCCCCTGCTTGACGGCAGACAGGTGGTTGAAATTCTAAAAGAGCAAAACCGAGCAATAGGCATAAAAGCTCTTAATCTTGAAACAAATAAAATCGAAAAAATTTTTGCCGAAAATGTTATCTGTGCCACAGGTGCTCCCGCCTGCATTTATGAGGACAGTGTTTATCCTAAGTCACAGCACGGAATGACGGGAGTGCTTGTTGAAGCAGGGGTGAGAATGTGCAATTTCACCCAATGGCAATACGGTATGGCATCCGTGGATTTCCGCTGGAATGTTTCCGGGAGCTTTATGCAGGTGGTACCCCGCTTTGTCAGTGTAGATGAAAAGGGGAAAGAAAGGGAATTTCTTTTTGATTACTTTGATGACATTCATGAGGCATACAGTTTCGTTTTTCTTAAAGGTTATCAGTGGCCATTCTCCTTTGAAAGGGCAAAGTTAAGTTCTCAAATCGACCTTGCGGTTCATAATGAAATGCAAAAGGGCAGAAGGGTTTATCTTGATTACAGGAAAAATCCAAAGGGCTTTGATTTTGAAAAACTTTGTGACGAGGCAAAAAAATACTTAAAGAATACAAATTGCCTTGCAAATACCCCCATAGAAAGACTTGAAAAGCTTAACCGTAAAGCAATAGCTGTTTATTTGAGACAGGGCATTGACCTTTATAAAGATATGCTTAAAATTGCGGTGTGTGCTCAGCACAACAACGGGGGAGTATATACAGACCTTAACTTTGAAACGGAAATTGAAGGGCTTTATGTTATCGGAGAGGCCTCGGGAAGTTTCGGACTTTCAAGACCCGGCGGCTCCGCACTGAATGACACCCAGGTTAGCGGACTTGTTGTTTCGAAGCATATAAAAAGTAAAACAAACGATTTTAACTATACCCCAAAAGAAGCACCGGACAATACCCCCGATTTAATAGTTGACGAAACCACCGACTATTCACATTTCAAAAAGAAAATGAGCGAGGTTGCTGCCTTCAAAAGAGATTATGATGGCTGTGTTGCTCTATTAAAAGACATTAACGCTGTTCTTGAAACATACTCCAAAAGGCACAGGAGTCTGGGCGAATATTATCTTGACAAGGATATGCTCATAAGTATGAAAGCCCTCCTTGAAGCGATAATATCGGAAAATCCAAAAACCGGTAGCCGTGGGGGAGCGGTTTTCATTAGAAACGGTGAAATTATTGAAGAAAATCCATATTACAGAGATTATCTCACGGTTACGGGTAATGGCAAAACAGAGTATATTAAAGTTACCCCCGTACCCTACGGACAAAACCCCTTTGAATATTATTTGGGCGAAACAGACGAAAACAAATTTTAGGTGATAAAAATGAGCAGTTTTAAGTTAGGCCTTTGCAGTGTTACTTTTAGAAAAAAGACGGTGCAGGAAATAGTTGACATTGCCAAAAAAGCGGGAGTTGAATATATAGAGTGGGGCGGAGACATTCACATTAAAACCCTTGAAGATGCAAAAAAGGCGAAAGCACTTTGCAAAGAAAATAATATAAAAATCAGCTCCTACGGAAGCTATTTTAACTGTGCGGAATATGATGAGAGCAAGTGGACGGAAATTTGTCAAATCACAAAAGAGATGAGGGCAAACTCCGTTAGAATTTGGCTGGGGAAAAAAGACAGCGAAAAAACAAGTGAGCAGGAATATAAAACTCTTCTTGAAAACACAAAGAAAATGTGTGAAATCGCAGAAGAATATTCTCTGCTTGTTTGCCCCGAATGTCACGACAATACCTTTAACAATAATACCGATGCTTTTCTTAAAATTCAAAGAGATATAAACAAAGGCAACTTCAAAACCTACTTTCAGTCAAGATATTTTCGTATGGAATATGACCTTGACCGAATTGACAGAACCTTTGATTTAATTGAAAATGTCCATATTTCTTACAGAGATTTGGTTAAAGAACAGCTTTTCAGAAAGAAAGATAAAAACTATATTGATACCCTTTTGAAAAAACTCAGAGAAAAGAATTTTAAGGGTATAGTTATGGTGGAGTTTGTGATAAACGACAGTGAAAAATCCTTTTATGCAGATATAGAAAAACTTAAAAACTATTAAGGGGGCATTTTATGAACTTTGAGAAAGCTCTGAAAATTTACTCAAAGACTCCCACTAAAGAAAAACTTCACGAGGTTGCAAGTGAACTTCTTATTGAAATGACTCTTAAGGAGAAAATTCGCACCTTGCAGGGGCATGCCATAGGAGTAACGGTGAAAAATTTATTCACCAAAGGCAGAGTTTATAACGGTGAGGCATACCCCGCAGGTGGCTGTAAACGCCTTGGCATACCCCCCGTACTTTTCACAGACGGTCCCCGTGGTATCGTTATGAAAAAGTGTACCTGCTTCCCCGTTCCAATGCTTCGAGGTGCAACCTTTGACGATGATTTGGAGTAC
>CAYFRJ010000036.1:0-14006 GCA_964345625.1 uncultured Clostridium sp.
GGCGGAAGGTAGGGTGCGTTGGGCAAACGCACAAGTTTTGCGAAGCGAAACAAATCCGTCAGTTGGCAGTAGGCAGAGAACAGTCGGCAGTATTTTTGTTAAACCCCGTAGGGGACGCCCCTCCCCTACGAGATTTTGCTATTTCCAATCACTATAAAAAACCGCAACTTGAAACGGGGAACGGGAAACTTGAAACTTTTAAATCACTTTCCTAAAAAACCCACCCCTTGTGAAATCTTTCACGGGGTTTGTTTTGTTTTTGTATGCTTTCAGGACTTCTTCAACTTCCTGTGAATTTTCCGCTGTAAAGTAAAGCAAATCGTAGTCAACATTTGTTATCTCATCTGTTTTGTCAAGCAGGGAAAGGGGCACGGAATTAAATATAAAACTGCACCCCTCTTTACATCTTACGGGGAAAGAGATTCCCTTTCTGTCAGTGAGTGCCGAATTATTATTACATTCTTTACAGGTAATTTCGTTTTTAACGGGACAGTTTCTCGTAACCATTAAGGGAAGGCGACCGTAAACCAAAGTACCTCTCGGAATTTCACCCCCGAGATTTTTAATTTCAACTGCGGTCATTTCGCTTGAACACAGAAAATCCGTTGCCCCGATTTTTTCAATATATTGAGCGGATATTGAGTTGAAAATATTCATACCGAAACCGCAGGCAAAGGGACTTTCCCCTTTTTTCGCTATTCCCACACCGTCAAGGGTGCTTGCCACCACAAGGGCAAGGCCGTGGTTTTTTGCCTCCCTGATTTTCTCAACATATTTTTCACTGTTTGAAAATACATTGGGGGGAATCCAAAGTGCAACCTGAGTTATTGCGGAATATTTTTCAATTATTTCCTTTGGAGTATCTATGGGTAAAATCAACCGAGCAATGTTCTCTGTATTTTCGGGAATATTATTATAGTCAAAAAACTGTGCAAAAAGTTTTCTGTCCTGTGCTTTATGTGAATTTTTGTTAAATTCAACTTCATTTATATTGCAAATTTCCCTTTGGGCAATAAGGGTTTCAAGTTTTGAAAGGGCATCTCGTCTAAGGGCATTCAGTTCTCCGGCGCTTAAGAAAAGACCTTTTTCAATTTGGCAATTTATTTTGTTTGAATAAAACTGTGTGCCCCCTAACTTTGAAAGGCGCTGAGTTGCCTCCTGCCGGGTAATTTCCTTTGAAATCGCCTTTTGAACAGGGGATTCTAAAACGGATTTTGCTATGAATTTATCATATTTTACCGTTAATTCTCCACCTTTTTGTGTTAAACTAAAATCCATTTCAATGGGTAACAGGGGGTTTTCCCTGTGATAAAGAAGGGAAAGTTCATCTAATACCTTGGCGGAACTTTGCACATTTTCCTTTGTTCTTATTCCGAACATTTCCTTGCCCAAGTTATCTGTAAAATATCCGTGAGTAAAACCGGAACGGGAAAAAACATCGGTGAGGTTTTTCATTATATTTTCTTTGATTTCTCCGGTTTCAATCATACTTTTACAGGCGGTAACCGCCGCCGCAACATATTCCGGCCGTTTCATTCTACCCTCAATTTTAAGGGAGGTGATACCGCTTTTTGCAAGTTCGGGAATTTTGTGAATTAAGGACAAATCCTTCAAACTCAAGTTATGCTCACCCTTTTTGTTCACATAAAACTCAAGGCGACAGGGCTGGGCGCAAAGTCCCCTGTTTCCACTTCTGCCCCCCAGCATACTGCTCATGAGACATTGACCGGAAATGCACATACAAAGTGCACCGTGAACAAAGCATTCAAGCTCTATGTCACAGTGCCGAGAAATATTTTTTATTTCATTTTCGCTCAGTTCCCTTGGCAAAACAATGCGGGAAAAGCCCATTTTTTTAAGTTCTTCAATGCCCTCAACCGTCTGCACACTCATTTGAGTGGAGGCGTGAATAGGCATTTCGGGACAAATTTCCTTTACCAGTGAAGCGATGCCCAAATCCTGAACAATAAAGGCATCCGCACCGCAGTTTATGCAGTTGATTATCTCATCACCGGCGCTTTCAAGTTCGCTGTCACTTACCAAAGTGTTAAGGGTGATGTAAATTTTCACACCCCTTTTGTGGGCATAATCCACCGCATTTTTCAACTCTTCAAGGGAAAAATTTGTGGCATTTTGCCTTGCATTAAACGCCTTTGTGCCGAGATAAACCGCATTTGCACCGCAACGAACGGCGGCAACTAAGGTTTCAAAGGAACCTGCGGGAGCAAGTATTTCAATCATTTCGTGCCTTTAAGTGAATTTAATTCTTTTTTGAGGCGTTTAATTTCTTTTTTGGCAATTTCAGCTTCGCTTCTGCTCACTGCCGCATCCTCAAGGTAACTTTTAATTTGACTTCTCAAATTTTCGCTTGTCGCCTCGCTCTTTTTGTAGGCATCCGCATATTCAAGGGCAGTAAGCACCGCCGCCTGAGTTACGGAAATTCGGGCATTTGAGTTCACAAGGTCGGTAACCTTTTTGTCGATTTCCGCACCTAATTCGGCAACATAGTCCAGGTCATCGTCCGTTGAAATGTTGTAGGGAGTACCCGCCACCATAAGTCTGATCTTTTCCATTTCCTCACCTCGAAATAGTTTATAATACAATTATACTGTTAATTCGGGGAATATGCAAGGATTTTTATAAGTTGTTAGGCCGTTTCACTCTATGACGCTACGCTTTAGAAACTAGGAGTTAGGATTTGGCAACAAGATAATACCCATAATCTCTAAAACTCCCTTGCGAGCGTCCTAAATCTCTGCCAACTAAAAACGGTGACTCTCCCGAGTCACCGTTTTTCTCTACTTATACATCGGGCCGTAGTTTTTGCAGGCTCTGAAGTCTGCGCCCTCAAGGTCCTTTGTTCCAAAAGCGCCCCAGCAGGCGGGACGGAAAATGTTTTCTTCCGGAACATTGTGAAGTGCAACGGGAATGCGAAGCATTGAAGCCATGGTGATAATATCTGCACCGATATGACCGTAGGAGATGGCACCGTGGTTTGCTCCCCAACTGTTCATTAAGTGGTAAGCGGACTTGAAGGGACCTTCACCGGTACATCTGGGTGAGAACCAGGTGCAGGGCCAAGTGTAGTCCGTTCTCTTCCAAATAATTTCGGAAACTTCGTCGGGAAGTGCAACAGTCCAGCCCTCAACGATTTGAAGAACGGGGCCGAGACCTTTAACAAGGTTAAGACGAATCATGGTTGCGGGCATTTCCGCTCTGGTTAAAAATCTTGAGGAGAAGCCGCCTCCACGGAAGTAGCCGTTGTCAGCCGCATTCCAAGTGGTTGCTTTAAGAATTTTATCCTGGTCTTCCTCAGTTACTTCCCACCATTTTTTGATTATACCGTTACCCTTTTCATCCTTTACCTCACCGCAGGCATCAAGACAGCAGGCACCGGAGTTAATAAGGTGAATAAAGCCGTCCGCATCCTTTGCCTTGCCTTCAATTTCGTAGCCGGTAACTCTCTTGACACTGTCACCGCTCCAGTAGGTACGAACATCGGCGAACATCTGTGGTCTGTTTGTGAGAAGTTTCATAAAGAGCATACTGATACCGTTGAGAACATCGTTTTCAGTTGCTAAAATGTAGGGCTCCCTTGTACCGTTCCAGTCAAAGGAGGTGTTGAGAAGTGCCTCTGCAAAGTCGGCGTTGGGGTAAAAGTCTGTCCACTGTCTTTGACCTTGGAAGCCCGCAGCGATGGCGTTGTGTCCCACCATTTCCTCTTCTCTGCCCTTGGGAAGATTGGGGTTGCCGTTCATAAGGTCTTTGATAATGCACATCATTTTAACGGAAAACTCAAATTCTTCCTTTTTCTTTTCGTCACTCTTACGAACGAAATCAGGGTTTTTATCAAAACCGATGGTGCATTTTTCATTTGCCCAAGCAAGTGCCTTTTGATACTCTGCCTCGTCATAAATTCCCTCGGACATTCGGCGGATAATTTCAACCTCGTCAACACTTTCAACTCTCAGTCCAAGATATTCCTCAAGGAAATCCGGGTCAATGGAGGAGCCGGCAATACCCATACAAATGGAGCCGATTTGAAGGTATGACTTGCCTCTCATGGTTGCCACGGCAACTGCCGAACGGGCAAATCTTAAAAGTTTTTCCTTAACATCACAGGGAATTGTGGTGTCATCCGCATCCTGTACCTCGTGGCCGTAAATGCCGAAGGCGGGGAGTCCCTTTTGTGCGTGGGCGGCAAGAACGGAAGCAAGGTAAACCGCACCGGGTCTTTCCGTTGCGTTAAAGCCCCAAACACCCTTAATTGTGTTGGTGTCCATATCCATGGTTTCAGAGCCGTAGCACCAGCAGGGAGTTACGGAAAGGGTAATGTCAACCCCTTCTTTTTTAAACTGTGCGGCACAGGCGGCGGCTTCCGCAACTCTGCCGATGGTGGTGTTTGAAATAACAACCTTAACCGGCTCGCCGTTTGAGTAGCAAAGGTTTTCCTCAAAGAGTTTCTTTGCGGACTTTGCCATATTTATGGTTTGCTCTTCAAGGCCTTCTCTAACCTTGAGGGGGCCTCTTCTTGCGTCAATGATGGGACGAATGCCGATTACGGGGTAATCACCGATAAGTCTGTTTTTTGCCATAATTCTTTCCTCCATTAAAATATATTATAAAATTATTTTCCTAAATCTTTCGTATGCATCTGCCCAGGCATCAACATTTTCCGGCAGATACTCCGTGGTGGTTTCGCTGTTTCTTATTATATCTCTCGCCTGTTCCACACTGTCAATGGCTCCGCTTGTGATAAGCTGAACCGCAATGTTTCCCAGCACCGTTGCTTCAATGGGGCCTGCCACAACCTTTTTGTTGCAGGAGCAGGCAGTCATTTTGCAAAGCAGGGTGTCTTTAACACCGCCCCCTATAACATGAATGGCGGGGTAATTTTTCTCCGTACAGTCCTCTAAACCGTCAAGGGTAAATTTGTATTTAAGGGCAAGGGACTCGTAAATACATCTCATTATCTCCCCAACGGTTTCGGGAATTTCCTGACCCGTTCTTTCGCAGTAATCACGAATTCTTTCGGGTATATTTCCGTGGGGCACAAATTCCGGAGAATCCGGGTCTATAAAGCACTTGAATGGTTTCGTTTCAAGGGCAAGTTTTTCAAGTTCGGCATAGGAATATTTTGTTCCCTGCCTGCCCCAGTGGCGACGGCTCTCTTGAATGAGCCACAGACCCACTATATTTTTAAGGAAACGAACGGATCTGTTGTAGCCACCCTCGTTTGTGAAATTCATTGCCAAAGATTTTTCGTTTACAATGGGCCCTTTAAGTTCGGTGCCGAAAAGACTCCAGGTACCGCTTGAAATGAAGGCAAAATCTTCGCTTTCTGCGGGAATTGCCGTAATTGCACTTTGGGTATCGTGAGCGCAAACGGAAATTACATTGGTGCTTTCTATTCCGCACTCCTCACAAATATCCTTTGAAATTTCTCCCAATACACTTCCGCTGGGTACAATTTCACCTAAAATGTTTGTGTTTATTCCGAGGCGTTCAATTAAATCCTTTGCCCAATCTTTGGTTTTAATGTCAACCATTTGGGAGGTGACCGCAATGGAATATTCCGTAGTCATTTTACCTGTGAGCATATAGCCGAAAAGGTCGGGTAAAAACAGGAGTCTCTCCGCCCTTTCAAGTATATGGGGTCTGTACTTTTTAAGGGCATAGAGTTGGTAGATGGTATTAAGTTCCAAAAACTGAATGCCCACTCTTGAGTAAAACTCTTTATTGCTTATTTTTTCGGCACATTCATCTATAAGCCCCGCAGTTCGTGTGTCACGGTAATGAATGGGGTTTTCCACAAGCACGCCGAATTTGTCAATAAGACCGAAATCCACGCCCCAGGTATCAATGGCAATGCTGTCAAAGTCACTTACCTGCTTTGCCTTAATAATTCCCTGCTTAATCTCGTGGAAAAGGCGAAGAATGTCCCAATAAACCGTGCCTCTCACCGTAACCGGGTCGTTTGAAAAGCGGTGAACCTCTTCAAGTGAAATTTTTTTACCGTCAAATGTGCCTAAAATCGCTCTGCCGCCGGAGGCGCCAAAGTCAATTGCCAACACTTTTTTATTCACTGAATAACAACACCTTTTTTAAGTATGATATTTGCATAAATTGCGGTTTCTCCCGTTGCCACTACGGCATACGCCTTCTTTGCCCTTTCGTAAAAGGCAAAGCGTTCAACAAGTTCAAATTCCTTTTTACCCTCGTTTTTTTCAACGGTCTCTTTGTAATCTGCCCAAATGGGTGGCGGATTTGAAGGGTCGCCGTTGTCCATTAAAGCAACAGGTGCCTCAACATAGGTGTCAAGGGGCATGAGGCGTAAAATTGCGTCAAGAATTTCATTTACACCGTGACCGTCAAGACGAACAAGGCGCTGTGCAATGGAAGCGGCGGGAAAGTTGCCGTCACCTATAACAATTTCATCTCCGTGTCCCATTTCCATAAGAATTTTAAGAAGTTCCGGTGAAAGAACGGGTGAAATATTTTTAAGCATATATGTGTCCCCCTAAATAAAATTTTTTGTAAATTAAAAGTCTGCCTGTCCCGTGGTTCTGGGGAAAGGAATAACATCTCTTATGTTGGAAATTCCCGTTAAGCACATAATCAGGCGCTCAAAGCCCAAACCGAAACCGGAGTGCTTAACACCGCCGTATCTGCGAAGGTCAAGGTACCAGGAATAATCCTCCGGGTCAAGTCCCAGTTCTTTTATTCTTGCCTCAAGTACCTCAAGGCGTTCCTCTCTCTGGGAACCGCCGATTATTTCGCCTATGCCCATAACCAGGCAGTCACAGGCGGCAACGGTTTTTCCGTCATCGTTAAGGCGCATATAAAATGCCTTTATATCTTTCGGGTAGTCCGTAACGAAAACCGGCTTTTGAAAGATTTTTTCCGTAAGATAGCGCTCGTGCTCCGTTTGAAGGTCACAGCCCCAAGAAACTTTGTAGTCAAACTCATCATTAAATTTTTCAAGAAGTTCAACAGCCCTTGTGTAGGTGACACGGCCAAAGTCGGAGTTGGCAATGGAATTTATACGCTCAAGGAGATTTTTGTCAACGAATTTATTCAAAAATTCAATTTCCTGTTCACAGTTTTCAAGCACATATTGAAAAACGAATTTCATCATCGCCTCGGCAATGTCCATATTGTCATTAAGGTCGGCAAAGGCAATTTCCGGCTCTATCATCCAAAACTCTGCTGCATGGCGGGGAGTGTAGGATTTTTCCGCCCTAAAGGTGGGGCCGAAGGTGTAAATTTTACCGAAGGCAAGTGCCATGGTTTCACCCTGAAGTTGACCGGAAACCGTGAGATAGGCGGGCTTTTTGAAGAAATCCTCTGTGTAATCCACTTTGCCCTCTTGCGTTTTCGGAAGATTTTCAAGGTCAAGGGAAGTTACCTTAAACATTTCCCCCGCACCCTCACAGTCGGAGCAGGAAATTATGGGTGTATGGGCATAAACAAAGCCCTGCTCATAAAAGAATTTATGAATTGCGTATGAGGCAACGGAGCGAATACGAAAAGCCGCATTAAAGAGATTTGTTCTGGGTCTTAAATGGGCAATTTCCCTTAAATACTCAACGGAATGTCTTTTCTTTTGGAGAGGATAGTCCGGAGTTGAGGTTGCCTCAACGGTTATTTCGTCCGCATTTATTTCAAAGGGCTGGCTTGCACCCGGTGTGAGAATAAGTTTACCCGTTACCTTTATTGCACCGCCCACATTTTGTTTGGCAATGTCTTTATAGTTCGCAAGTTTTTCACTTTCAAAAACAACCTGAAGTCCCTTAAAGCAGGAGCCGTCATTTATTTCAATAAAGCCGATTGCCTTTGAGTCCCTAAGGGTTTTTATCCAGCCGTAAACGGTAATGGTTTTGTCCGCAAAGTCCTCTTTGTTTTTGTAAAGCTGTTTGATTTCAATTCTGTCCATTGGTAAGTCTCCTTGATAGTGATTAGTCATATTTAGAAATTTCTTCCGTTCCAGCCCCAATGCTCGCTTTCTTCATATTTCACATAAATATTGCTCGTGGGGATACCGATTTCTTCATTTATTATTTCGCAAATCGCCTCGGTGAGTCTGTCGTAGGCACTGTCACTTGCCGAGCCGAAAATCGCAACCTCAACAAAGGCATAGTCCGAGTCGGCTTTACTTTTGAAACTCATGGGAATTTCATCCTCAAATGACAGCATTAACCAGGCGTCGCTTTTGCCGGGAATAAGGGCAATGGCTTCACCTAATTTTTTAATAAGATTTCCCCTTTGGCTTTCGGGAATTTCTTTGTTTGTGGTGGTCTTAATATAGGGCATAATTTACCTCCTAATTTACTCGTAGGAAACTGCCCGCTTCAACAACTACGCCTAAAACATGGCAGTCCTCACTTGTATAGTTTACATATATCATAGCTCCGTTGTCGTAAACCGTGCAGAACACACCGTCCTGCACTTCGTAGTGGTCGGTCATACGGGCACTGCGCAGGTCGACAAGAGCTTTGGTTGCTTTTTGGTAAAATTCCGATGCCTCGTTTATGGTGTTGTCATAGTAAATTTTGTCCTGTGTACCGCTGTTGTCCAGGGAGATATAACTCCATTTGTAGTGGGGGCAGGCACCGAACTCCAAACAGCGAAGCATTGCCTGTTTGGAATTTATTTGTAAATTTATCGGCTCACCGCAGTAGTCCACAATTCCGTGTAAAATAAGTTGAAGGAAGGGTACGCCGGTGTATGAGCCGGATTTTGAGTTTTCCGTGGCTATGGGCAGTTCAATAATATGGGCGACATTTTTCAGCATATAGAAATTGCCCTTTTCAACCATAACTGTTTTGTCAACGGAAAGGGGAGTAACGCACGCGGCAATGTCCGCACTTGCACTTTGACGAAGTTTGCCCTCTTTTGAGAAATCGGAATAAAGCAAACTTCCCGCATCTCCCAGACAAACTCCGGAAAAATCCAAGGAACGAACATCCATTAAAATTCCGCTGATAAGTGCTTTAATTTCTCCCGTTTTGCGAAGTAGGCGGGGTTTTTGCCCCTGAACCAAGGTGACAGACACCTCTTCATCAAACATATTTTTACTTCCCTCGTCTTTGAAGCCGTCACAGGAGGTTAGAATATCAAGGTTTGCGTAAAGCTGCATATTTTGGGAATTCATAAATGCATAAAGTTCGGTAAATCCCTTTTTTCCTCCCAGGCGTTTAAGAATACGCAGTTCACTGAAATCCCGTGAGTCTTCACCCCCGGGGAAAATTCCGCTGTATCTCAAGGTAATATTATTTATTCCCTTGTTTTTCATTCGCACTATCATATCCTGTGCCTGGTCAAAGTCCGTGGAAACCTGAGTGTATTTTAACGGACCGAACTGCTTGTTTGTTACACCGGAAAGGGAAAGGTAAAAGGGAAGAAAGTCCATGGGCGGAACACTTTGAATTGAAAGCACACCGTTACGAATAAGCTGTTCACGAAGGGCACATGCCATACCGGAGTAGGTGGCATTGATACCGGAAAGAAACCTGTAGCAAAGACGAACGGACTCCACCGTGCTTTGCTTTGAAATATACAAACTCTCATTTTCGTATGCAATGGGAGTTATGTTAAATGTGGCATAAACCCTGTTGTAACTTTCTCGGTCGGTCGCCTTTTCCGCCTTAATGGTGGCAAGCGCATCCCCGATTTCAATAAGGGCGGCGAAGGCGGCTTTGTCGGTTTTCATACCGAAGGCGGGCACAAGGGCACCCGTGCTGTTTTCACCGGTGCTTGAGGGGTCATCCCCATACACCTTAAACGAAAGGGACTCAAAGGACTCGTCAAACACATTGGTTTTAATAATCGCTCCGCAGCCGTCGGGCACAAAGAGGAAATCCCCCTCGTTTGTGTTGTTGTAGGCACCGAAATAGTTTAAGATTTCAAGTTCTTCAATGAAGGCATTTTTATTGCCTGTAAGGTTTGAAAATTCACAGCCCACACTCATATTGCCGTCTGCCAAACGAACATAGAGTTTTGCACGAAAGCCGATGTCGGTTGCACCGTATTTTTCTTTTTTGGCAGTTTCTTCATTTGCAAAAATGTCGTAGGTAAATATTACTCCGTTTTCGGTTATTTCATAGCCGGATTTCCCGTAGGCAAGGGAATTGTCTTGACTGTTAAGTTCATAAATGTCAGTACCCCCCAAAACACGCAGGGAAACCACACAGGGAACAGTGTTTTTGTTTATGTCTCCCCAAGCCTTTTCCCCAAGGGGAAGGGCAGTCCACAAAGTTGAACTTGCCGTGTCATAAATCCCGAAGGAGCAGGTTGCCTCGTCAATCCAAAGTTCAATAAGACCGGAGGAAATACCGGAGTCAATTAAACTTTTGTCATTTTCGCTGTGGTGTAATTTTCCCGGCTCCTTACCCGTCACCTTGATGATATTTCTTGCGGCAACATCGGTAATTATGCTTACTCCTGTGGAATGGGAATTTCCGCAACCGGCTAAAATCAGGGAAAGAGCCAAAATTAAAAGGATTGGCAGGAAAAATATTCTATTTTTGCTCTGCTTTTTTCTCATAATAGGAAGCGTCCTTTGCAATGGTAAAACTGAATACCACACCGCCGGGTGCATTTTTCACACCATAGTCGCAGTGGTGGTTGTCCATAATGGTTTTTACAATGGAAAGCCCGAGACCGAATCTGCCTTCGCTTCTGTCGTGGGACTTGTCGCCACGGTAAAAGGAGTCCCAAAGTTCGGAAATATCCTCTTCGGAAATGCCCTCACCGGTGTTAAAAATGTTTACCCTGTAACATTCCTTGAAATTTTCAAGGTAGACAATAAGTTTCTTTTCACCGGAGCAGTGGGAAATAGCGTTGATAATATAGTTTTTAAGCACAATTTCGATTTTGTCCTTTTGGGCAAAACAGGAAATTGATTTGGGAATTTTATTTATAACGGTAATGCCGTTTTTGGCAAATTTAAGGGTAAAATGCTCAAGCAAGTCGGTGGTCATTTCACCTAAATCAAAGGGAGTTGGGTTAAAGGATTGAGCCATACTCTCAAGTTTTGAGAGTTCAAGAAGTTCCAGCACAAGGTCATTCATCTTTTGACTTTCCGAGTGAATAATATTGCAATATTCCCTTATCATTTGCGGGTCATCGCTTATTCCTTCACAAAGTCCCTCCGCATATCCGCTGATAATGGAAATGGGAGTTTTAAGTTCGTGGGAAACATTGCTTATGAAAGATTTTCTTGCGTTGTCAAGGGCAAGGCGAAGTTCAATGTCCCTTTCAAGTTGCAGGTTTTTATCCTTAAGGTCAAGCATGGCATGGCTCAAGGTGTCCGAAAGTTTATTTATGCTTCTGCCCAAAGTGTCTATTTCGTCATTTCCGTAGTCCTCAAGTTTTCGGCTGAAGTCCAAGTCCGCCATATCTCCGGTTATCTCGTTAATTTCCTCAATGGGCTTTGTGATTTTTGAAATCAAAGCGAAAAAGATAATTGCAAGGGCAAGAACGGTAGCCGCATTTATGGCGAAATACACCTTGTCCGCAACATAAACCACATTTTCCACATCCGCAACGGAGGAATAGGCATAAATGAAATCCCCTGAAGAAAGTTGCTTTTTAAGAACGAAAAAGTCCGCACTTGAGGCAAGTTGCCGTTTAATCTCAAAGTTTTCGTATTTTCTCATTCTTTGGTAGTTGGGGGACTGTGTCATACCGGCATATTCGCTCATAGTTAGCCCCGAGGAGGGGAAATGCTCCGCACTGAGGGCAGAGCCGGAGCCCTTGCTGGTGTAAATCAAATAACCGTCCCTGTCAACTATTTCCAATGTTGCGTTGTGATTTTTGGCAAGGGAATGTAGGTCAAAATAGTAGGTTACCGTACCGGGAACAAGTTTGTCAACCGCATCCGTTATGGTACAAAGTTCACGGTAGGTGTAAATTGTAAATGCCCTGAAAAGAATGGGGGAAGAAAAAGCAAGTGTTACGGAGAAAAATACAATTAAAATCAAAACCAAGGCTACCAACAGTTTAACCCTAATCTTTCCCGTGAATCGTGAAAATAAGGATTTCAATCAGTTCACCTCAATCTTATAGCCCGCACCGTAAACGGTTTTCAAATGCTCCTCACCAAAGGCGCCCAGTTTGGACTTAAGGCGAGAAACATGGGAATCCACCGTGCGAGCGTCACCGACAAAGTCCAGCCCCCACACCGTTTCGAGAAGATTTTCACGGGAAAAAATTCTGTTGGGAGAGCGGACAAATGTTTCAAGTATATTATATTCTTTAATGGTAAGTTCCAACTCAACACCGTCAAGGGTGAAAGAGTGGGCAGGGGAATTCAAACGCAGAGGGCCTATGGTGATAATGTCTGGGCTGTTCACTTCCGGTTTCTCCTGCGCCCTGCGAAGAAGGGCCTCAACCCTCTTAACCAAAACCGAGGGGCTGAAGGGCTTGGTAACGAAATCGTCCGCACCGCTTTCAAAGGAAAAAAGTTCGTCAAATTCTTGAGTGCGTGCGGTGAGAACAATAATGGGTATGGAACTGGTTTGGCGAATTTTCTTGCAAACCTCCCAGCCGTCAAGTACGGGCATCATAATGTCACAAACCACAAGATCAATATCCTTATGGCTAAAGAATTTAGCAACGGCATCATTTCCGTCTATCGCCTCAACGGTTTCATAACCGGCTTTTTTCAGAAAGTCACAAACCAGTCTACGAATGAGAGCCTCGTCATCTGCTACAAGAATTTTTTTCACATTCACACCCCCTAAAAACATTACTCCAAATTATTCATTACATTTTAACACATATATATATTATAAATCAAGTGTATTTTGTGCTTCGCAGTTCCAAGTTCCCCGTTTCCCGTTTCAAGAGCGAAAGCAGGGCTTTCGCAGTTGGCAGTATGCAGTAAGCAGTAGGCAGTTGAGGTTTACTTACCTATGTCATGATTTCACAAATTTACATTACCACTCTTGAAACGGGAAACTGCGAAAACTCCGTTTTCGCTCTGCCAACTAAAAAAAGTGCCCCGCCTATTGGCGAGACACTGTTAATTCACAAGTAATATTAGTCTTTTTTCTTTGTGCAAACATATGCTGCGGCTGCTGCAACGCTAACTGCTGCAAATGCTGCAATGCCTACTGCTGATGAACCTGTTTCTACCGACTCTTCTGCAGCTGTGGTTTCTTCGATGGTGGTTTCCTTGTTGCCTGCATAGAGGTCCTTAATCTTCTGCTTAAGAGAAGTGATAAGGTTCTTTACATACTCAAGAATGTCGCCAACGATGGGGAGCTCTGCAATCTTTGCTTCAAGGTCATCAATAGCACCTGCTACATCTGCTTCACCGACAATAAGTGTGCCGATATTTTCAACAAGGTCAATAATACGGATAATGAGGGGCTGAAGAACCGCTGTCCAGTCAACCTGAAGCTTTGAAAAATCAATAAGCTTTGTGAAAATGTCGTTTAAGTTAAGGTTAACGAAAGAATCAAGCGGGGTGAACTCGCCATCAACATAACCTCTTTGCTTTTCACAGATAAGGATATGCTCATTGTAGGTTTTACCGTCTGTGAATGTGTTGCCGCAGTAGATACACTTGAGAGTATCAGTGTTTTTACATGTGGTGCTTGAAGAAGAGGTCTCTGCAAATGCCATTGCGGAACAGGAAAGTGCGATTACAAGTGAAAGTACGATTGCTATAAATTTTTTCATGTGATACATTTCCTTTCATAATTAAATTTTGTGCTATGAGCAACAATCGATGGGGCTATATTATCACAAACGGTTACAGATGTCAAGCATTTTTGTAATAATTCTGTAACTATTTCGTCTATTTGCCTATTTAGAAAGAAGAATGTATGATAAAAATGACGGGGAAACGGAAGTTTCAAGTTCCCCGTTCCCCGTTTCAAGTTAGAGTAAGTTGGCTGTGAAATCAGGACATAGGTAAGTAAATAGTTTCAAGTTTCCCGTTCCCCGTTTCAAGTTTCAAGTTTTTGCTTTAGTTATTGCGAGCAAAAATTAGCCTC
>CAYFRJ010000037.1:0-11795 GCA_964345625.1 uncultured Clostridium sp.
AAAAACGGCGAGAAGTTTGAGCAGGGTTTTCATATTAAATCCTCCTTAGTTTTTTGCTTTTTTTCGTGCCTTTTGGCACTATTATAGACGGAAAAATGTTAAAATACAATTATAATTTTAATTTTTTACAATTATTTTAAGGTTGCTCTTTGATATTATGTAGTTTTGTTCAAAATATCGCATTAAAGATTTTCCTTTTTGATTGATTTCTTTAACATTTGATGATAGTATTTAGACAATAGAAAAGAATGGGGGCGTTTCCATGACTACAAAGGAATATTTGAAACTAATTGACGAGGTGAACGAAAGGGGAAAATATAGGGCAAACTGGCAGTCCCTCGCTCACCACAGAGTACCGGAATGGTATATGCGAGACAAAATCGGGGTTTTTATTCACTGGGGAATTTACTGCGTTCCCGCCTATGGCGGTGAGTGGTATTCCCGTGAAATGTACTGGGAAGGCACAAGGGAATTTAAGCATCACATAGAAACCTACGGCAAACACAGTGAGTTCGGCTATAAAGATTTTATTCCTATGTTCAAGGGTGAAAAATTTGATGCGGAAAAATGGGTGGCACTTTTCAAAAAGGCGGGTATTAAATATGTTATGCCGGTGGCGGAGCATCACGACGGCTTTGCAATGTACGACACGAACTTTAACCGCTGGAACTCAAAGGAAATGGGCCCCTGCCGAGATGTGCTGGGCGAAATTAAAACTGCCTGTGAAAATCAAGGACTTGTGCTTTGTGCCTCAACCCATAGGGCAGAGCATTATTTCTTCATGAACGGCGGTAGGCATTATGAAAGCGATGTGAATGACGAAAAATACGCAGATTTTTACGGCCCTGCCCTTAACAGTGAAAGCTTTAACAATGAAAATATTCACAGGTGTACCGCCGACACATTTTCGGAAGGTGCAAGCAAAGAGTGGCTTGAGGACTGGCTTTGCCGTACCTGTGAACTGATTGACAAATATCAGCCCTCTGTTCTCTACTTTGACTGGTGGATTCATAACCATTCATTTAAGCCCTACCTTAAAAAACTTGCGGCTTATTACTATAACCGTGCCGAGGAATGGGGCAAACAGGTTACCATTAACTATAAGCACGAGGCATTCCCTCCCACAGTGGCAACCTTTGATGTGGAGAGAGGGGCACTTACGGACATTTCCCCCGTTTACTGGCAAACTGACACCGCCATAGGTAAAACTTCCTGGGGCTATAAGAAAGACAACGAATATAAAAGTTCCCGTCAGGTAATTTGCGACTTGGTAGATATTGTTTCAAAGAACGGCAATCTGCTCATAAACATAGGACCAAAGCCCGACGGCACAATAACAAAGAAAGAAACTCAGGTACTTCTTGATATGGGTGAATGGCTTAAAATTAACGGCGAGGGTATTTACGGCACAACCTACTGGAAAAAGTTCGGTGAAGGAGAAATCAACGCTCAAGAGGGCTTTTTCAAAGACGGAGATGAAAAGGCGTTTACACATAAAGATTTCAGATTTACCTACAAGGACTGCTACCTCTATGTTTTCCAGATGAGACCCTCTAAAAATGTTGAGATTAAAACTCTCAAAAAGAACGGGGCTCATGATTTTCTCATTGAAAGCATTGAACTTTTAGGCAGTGATGAAAAAATTGACTTTGTAAGAGATGAAAATGCCCTTAAAATTAACCTTAAGGGAGAACCTGAAAACGATTTGCCTGTTTGCTTTAAAATTGCTATAGGGTAGTATATATTGTGTGTTAAAATCCGCCACTCTACTTTAGATGGTGGATTTTTTTAATTTGCGAATAATTCTCATATTGACAAATCGTTTTATAAGGTATATAATGATTTGCGAATGAGTTGCAAATTGGAGGTGATGTTGGTGGCGAAGTATATGACGAAACAGCGAAAGCGTCTTTTGGAATATCTTTCACAGCAAGCGGACGAGCAGTTAACTGCACGGCAGATTGCAGATGCCTTGACGGCAGAAAAAATCAGCATCAGCGCCGTTTACCGTAACCTTGCCGATTTGGAAAAGGAAGGACTTATAAAGCGCAGTGTGAGGGAAAACTCACGGGAGGCATATTATCAGTACATTGCCTGCGAAAAATGTAAGGACAGTTTGCATCTCTCTTGCCGTGTTTGCGGTGCGATTAGCCACTTAAAGGATGAGGATGCAGACCTGCTTTTGCAAAATGCTCTTAACAGTTCCGGCTTCAAAATAGAAAAATCAGAGACAATCCTTTACGGTGTTTGTGAGGGCTGTAAAAAATAAAGGAAGGTGAGCATAATGAAAACTAAAAAGCGTATTTTAACACTGCTTGTTGCTTTTGCGGTTTTGTTTGTTATGCTCTACTCCACTTTTTACATTGCGGCAAAAACCGACCATAACTGTGTAGGGGAAAACTGTCATATCTGCCACCAAATAGGCATTTGCCAAACTACACTGAAAAATCTTTCCCTTTCTGTTTGTGCAGCGGTTTTTGTTGCCGTATTTGTTTACATAATTTTAAGCAGTATTTCCGTTTACTCGGATTTTATTCAAAACTGTACTTTGGTTTCTCTAAAGGTAAAACTTTCAAATTAGATAAGATTTTGCAAGGGTATGCCTGTCCGCTTTGGATGGGCTGTTGCGGTATTTCCGTTACCCTTGCATTTTTGTGTCTATTTTAATAATTTGGAGGTTAAAACTATGAAAAAAACAATTGCAATAGTGCTTGCTGTTATAGTGCTGGTGGGAGTTTTTACCGCCTGCATAAAACAAAACAAGCAAAATGATATAAATGATGATTTAAGCAGTACTTTAGCGGAAAACACTAAAAAAATGAATATTGTTACCACCATATTCCCGGAATATGACTGGGTGCGTGAAATTTTGGGGGAAAAGGCGGGCAATGCGGAAATTACCATGCTTTTAGACAACGGTGTTGACCTGCACAGCTTCCAGCCCACAGCGGATGATATGATTAAAATTTCTGAGTGTGACCTTTTCATCCATGTTGGCGGTGAGTCTGACAAATGGGTGGAGGATGCCCTTGAAAATGCCGCTAACAAAGAAATGAAGGTTATAAACCTTATGGAAACATTGGGTGAAAGTGCGAAGAACTCTGAAATGGTAGAGGGTATGCAGGAAGAAGAACATGAGCATGAACACGAAGATGAAGAAGAGCACGAGCACGAGCATGAACATAACCACAAAGACGAACATGTGTGGCTGTCATTAAGAAATGCAAAACTTTTCTGCTCCGTGATTTCAAGTGCAATTCAGGAAATTGACCCTGAAAATAAAGACATTTATGTTGCTAACACCTCAGCTTATGTTGAAAAGTTAACTGCCCTTGATATTAAATACAGAGAAGTTGTAAGCGGTGCAAATCGTAAGACTTTACTCTTTGGTGACCGTTTCCCCTTCCGCTATCTGACAGATGACTATGGTCTTGAATATTTTGCCGCCTTTACGGGCTGCTCTGCGGAATCCGAAGCAAGTTTTGAGATCATATCATTCCTTGCAAAAAAGGTTGACGAACTTAATCTCACCTATGTTATGACTGTTGAAGGCTCAAACAGTAAAATTGCTCCAACCATTATACAAAATACCGAAAATAAAAATCAGAAAATACTTGCTATGAACTCTATGGGAGCCACAACAAGTACCGATGTTAAAAACGGCACCACCTACCTTTCCGTAATGGAAAAGAATCTCGCAGTACTGAAAGAAGCACTTAGTTAAGGAGGAAATTTCATGGCTCAACTCACTTGTCAAAACCTCTGTGTCGGTTATGACGGAAAGGATGTTCTGCAGGACCTGAATTTTCAGGTCAATGCAGGAGACTACCTGTGCATTGTGGGGGAAAACGGCTCCGGCAAAAGTACACTTATGAAAACTATTCTCGGTCTGCAACCACCCATAAGCGGCAAAGTTTTGACAGGTGACGGAGTGAAAAAGAATGAAATAGGTTACTTGCCCCAGCAAACCCTTGTTCAAAGGGATTTCCCCGCATCTGTTACGGAGATAGTACTCTCCGGCTGTCAGGGGCGCTGTGGTATTCGTCCTTTTTACAATAAGGAAGAAAAGCAAATTGCCGCAGATTCTATGGAAAAAGTGCAAATAGCACAGCTTGCAAAGCAGTGCTACAGGGAACTTTCCGGCGGACAGCAACAAAGGGTACTGCTTGCCCGTGCACTGTGTGCCACCCGAAAAATGCTCCTTTTAGACGAGCCCGTTTCCGGCCTTGACCCTATGGTTACGGCGGAACTTTATGCACTTATTGACAAACTCAATCACGAGGACGGCATAACTATAATAATGATATCCCACGATATTAATGCGGCAATTCGCTATGCAAGTCATATTCTTCACATTGGAAATTCATTTTTCTTCGGAACGAAACAGGAATATCTTCAAAGCCCTCAAGGGCATCTCTTTGATAAGGGGAAAGGCGGTGAAGCAAATTGAGCGGAATATTAGATAAACTCGCTTTGTACTGGACCTATCCCTTCGTCCGCTATGCTTTGGTGGTGGGGGTGCTCATTGCCCTTTGCTCATCACTACTTGGAGTAACACTGGTGCTTAAACGATTCTCTTTCATCGGTGACGGACTTTCCCATGTTGCATTTGGAGCAATGTCAATTGCAACGGTAATGCAAATAAGAAATGAAATGCCTATGGTTATGTTTATAACCATTATCAGTGCAATTTTGCTTCTTCGTACGGGGCAAAACACAAAAATCAAGGGAGATGCGGCGGTTGCCATGATTTCCGTGGGAGCCCTTGCCCTTGGATATTTGGTTGTAAATATTTTCTCCTCCTCTGCCAATCTCACGGGAGATGTTTGCAGTACCCTTTTCGGCTCCACCTCAATTCTTACCCTTTCCCCCGTTGATGTGTGGCTCAGTGTGGGAATGTCGGTGCTTGTGGTTGCGGTGTTCATCTTTTTCTACAATAAAATATTTGCCGTGACCTTTGATGAAAACTTCGCAAAAGCCGCCGGTACAAAGGCGGGACTTTATAATTTACTGATTGCCGTTGTTGTGGCGGTTATTATTGTGCTGGCGATGAACCTTGTAGGTTCCCTGCTGATTTCCGCTTTGATAATATTCCCCGCAATGTCCGCTATGAGAATTTTTAAGAGTTTTAAGAGCGTGACAATTTACGCCTGCATACTGTCGGTGGTATGCTCGGGTTTCGGTATATTATTGTCGGTTCTTGCAGGAACCCCCGTTGGCTCCACCATAGTTATAGTGCAAATAGCCGCGTTCTATTTATCTTGGATTACAGGCACCGTGATAGGAGGCGTTAAAAGATGAAAAAATTGTTCTCTGTAGTGCTTGTCGGTGTAATGCTTTTAACTTTGGCTTCATGCGGTGGTGAAAATGATGAACAACAGCCCATAGCTCCGGCAGAGGGTATTGATGTTGATTTGTCTGTTCTCAACTCCAATTTGGCATACTCCGAACTTTACAATATGATAGTTAATTCCGATAACTACATAGGAAAAACCGTCAAAATGAAGGGGCTTTTTTCTTATTACAAAGACCCTGAAACGGAAAAAGAATATTTTGGCTGTGTGGTTGCCGACGCCGCTGCTTGCTGCTCTATGGGACTGGAATTTGTTCTTGAGGGACTATACTCCTACCCGAGAGATTACCCAAACCCAAACAGTGAAATAACCGTAACCGGTACTTTTGAAACTTATGATGAAGACGGAAAAGAATATTGCAGACTTGCAAAGGCGGAAATGGTGAGTTGAGTATATTTCAATAAAGATTTTATAAAGTTTTAGCTCTCCCTTAAGACTAAACCTAAGGGAGAGCTTAAAAATTACCTGAACTTAATATGTAATGTCAATGTAATCGGCTAATGTTTTTAGTTTAAATTCATTATTAAACAACAACTTTTTATTTATCAGTTTATACAAAAGAGGTTTACTTCTTTGGAATTATAATCTGCTACATCTCCATTAAAGAAAGCAGCATTATTTTCTACCGGTGGGACAAAAACGCAGTAGTTTTCTTTTTGCATATATAAACATTTTTCATTATGTTCCTTATACCTTATTATCTCACTGTCAAACTCTTGCTGTGCATCATTAGAATCATCAAAAGTCCACAAAAAATATTGTAATCGGCAATTTGGAGCATAAAATATTTCAAATGTAAAAGGCAATTAAAATCAAATATAAACAGATTGTAAACATTTGTAAAAGCCCTTGACATTTAACACTTTGGCGGTTATAATATAGTCAGATTAGCACTCGACGTGCTTGAGTGCTAAAATATTAAAACAAGGAGTTGTTAATTATGACAAGATTGATTCCCTTTAACCGCAGAAGCAGTGAACTTACCCGAGGCAGTCTATTCAACATGATGGATGACTTCTTCAACGATGAATGGCCGTTTGCCAGAAATCTTATGAACGATACCTTTAAGGTTGATGTTAAAGAGTCCGAAGGCGCATACACCATTGAAGCGGAGTTACCCGGCATTAAGAAAGAAGAAATTCGTCTTGCTTTGAATGATGACCGTTTGACAATTTGTGTTGAGCGAAACGAGGATGTAAACGAGGAAACAGACAATTATATCCACCGTGAGCGCAGATGCAGTTCAATGCAGCGTGCCATTTACTTGGCAGATGCCAATGTTGAGGGCATTGAAGCAAAATTGGACGAAGGCATTTTACAGATTGTTGTTCCGAAGCAGGAAAAGAAAAGCAGTGTTAAAGAAATTGAGATTAAGTAATACTTAATCCCTTGCACGATGACTTGTGCAACACAGAAGTCCCTGAAATATAAAATTTCAGGGACTTTTTTACTGTAAATGTCTTGATTTCACAGAACTAAAGCAAAAACTTGAAACGAGGAAACGGGAAACTTGAAACTGCGAAAGCCCTATAGCCGATTTTGCAAAACTGTATATTTTTACCGAATATGTTATTCCATTTTTGTTTTGTTTGTGCTATTATAAACGATAAAGAAATTTAGCGGTAAGTTATGCTCTTTTGGGAGGTAAATTATGGACTGTTTTGTTGGTATTGATTTAGGCACTTCCGGTGTTAAAGTTTTACTTTTGAGCAGTGAGGGTAAAACTCTTTCAACGGTTACAAAGGAATATCCTTTATATTTCCCCCAAAGCGGTTGGAGCGAGCAAAACCCGGAGGACTGGTATAATCAAACTGTCAGTGCCTTAAAAGAAATATTGCCCGATGTTGACGGGGAAAGGGTGCGTTCATTCTCATTTTCTGGTCAAATGCACGGTCTTGTTATGCTTGACGAAAATGACAATGTAATTCGCCCCGCCCTTTTATGGAACGATTGCAGAAGTCAGACACAAACGGACAAGCTCAATGAGGACAAAGACTTTCTTTTAGACAACACCGCAAATATTGCCTTTGCGGGCTTTACCCTGCCGAAACTTCTTTGGGTTAAAGAAAATGAAAGGGAAAACTACTCAAAAATCAGCAAAATTATGCTGCCGAAGGATTACCTTGCCTATAAGCTTTCCGGGAATTTCTGTACCGATGTTTCCGATGCCTCGGGAACTCTTTACTTTGATGTAAAGAATAGAAGTTGGTCAAAGGAAATTTTGCGTAAATATGAAATAAATGAAACTTGGCTTCCAAAAGTTCTTGAAAGCTATGAATGTGCGGGAAATTTGAAAAAGGAAATCGCAGAAAGTCTCGGCGTTGAAGATGTTAAAATTATAATAGGTGCAGGGGACAATGCCGCCGCCGCAATAGGTACGGGTACGGTGAAAGACGGAGACTGCAACATTTCCCTGGGCACCAGCGGAACAATATTCACGGTAAGTGACAAATTCAGTGTTGACAGGGACAGTGCCATACATTCCTTTTGCAGTGCAGGGGGCAATTACCACCAAATGGCATGTATGCTTTCAGCGGCGGTTTGCTGTAACTGGTGGACTGAAAAAATCTTAAATGACAGTTATGACAGCGTGCTTTCAAAAAGGGATAGTTTAGGTGAAAATGAGGTTATGTTTTTGCCCTATCTCATGGGTGAGCGCTCCCCTCTCAATGACACGGACGTAAGGGGTATGTTTTACGGTTTAAGTCTTGACACGGACAAAGACGATATAAGTCTTTCGGTGCTTGAGGGCGTGGCTTTTGCTCTAAAACACAATATTGATATTATTCATAACATGGGTATAAACATAGAAAAGTCCAATATATGCGGTGGGGGTACAAAGAATAAACTATGGCTTAAAATTATAACCAATGTTTTAGGTGTTGAACTTAATATTCCCGCAAATCAGGAAGGGGCTTCCCTTGGGGCGGCTCTCCTTGGGGCGAAGGGTGTTATGTCAAAAGAGGAATATGCCGAACTTGAAAACAGGGTTTATAAAACGGCAGAAACCGTTGTTCCCTCAAAGGAACTCACCGAAAAATATGAAGAAAAATATCTTCGTTGGAGAAAACTTTACCCTGCAATACAGGGCATAAAATAAGGGAGTGACATTTATGTTTATCTTGAAGGTGATAGTTTCCCTTTTGTCCGCAGTTGTTTTTATGCTTTCCGCCTCTCCTCTAAATTATATAATCCCCTACCTTGATGTTATTCCCGATATGTTGGAAGTGGGTATTGATTATATTGACCTTGACATAAACAGCGGTGCGGTTACACAGAAAGAACTTGAAAAGGCACTCAGGGAAAAGCAGGTATCTCATCCCTTTGTTCTTGCCAAAAAAGAAAAATTTGATATTGTTCGCGGGGAGTATATTTCCGAGAGTTACAGCCCTTACTCCAAGGCACTTTCAGACAGTGTTTTGGCAAATGCTCAAGCACTTTTAGATGAGGAAATCTTTCCCCCTATGGAATATGTTCTTGATGAGGAGGACAGTATTTTACCCATTTCCCGAGAAACCATTAACCGTATGGTAATATTGGGCTATGCCTGGCAGGTTACGGGGGAAGAAATATATGCCGAAAGAGCCGTAAAAGAACTTAATAAAGTTTGCGGTTACGCCGACTGGTGCACTTCTCACTTTCTTGCTACGGCAGAAATGGCCCTTGCGGTTTCTGTCGGCTACGACTGGCTCTTTGATTATCTCACGGAAAGTCAGAAAGATATGCTTGCGGAAAAGACTTATGAATATGCAATTAAACCGGCACTTTCAAAAAATTACCTGAAAAACTGGTTTACCTGGTCAAAGAATAATTGGAACAGTATTTGTTACAGCGGTGTGGGCATTGCCTGTATGACTTTCAGTTCATATTACCCCGTTGAAACCGCAAAATTTCTTAAAATGTGTTATACCTGTATGCCCATTGCTTTTTCGAATTTTACTCCCGACGGTGTCTATGCAGAGGGCCCCGGTTATTGTCAGTCGGGAATGAATTCAATTGTCAATTTTGTTGCCACCTCAAAAAATCGCCTCGGTACGGATTACGGACTGAGTAACATTGACGGCTTTAAGGAGTTGGGGAAATTCCCCGTTTATATCACAACCCCCACAGGAGTTTTTAACTTTGGTGACAATAAGGCGAGAATGTGCTTTTCCCCCTCACTGCATTGGTATGCGAATGAATATGATTTACCCCTGCTTGCCTGTTACCAAATGTGGGATATGCCGGAAACCTTTTCTCCCGACACTTCCGGCTATACGGAAAGAAACTCGGGTGGCAGAGAAGATGCTCTTTCTTCCCTTTGGTATAACAGAAATTACACTGAAGAAAGTGCGGACTTTTCTTCGGAGTCCCTTGCCCTTTATCTTAATTCCCACGCCGGTCAGACTTTAGTTTTAATGCGAAGTGCTTACCTTGACAGAAACGCAGCCTTTGCGGGAATCAAGGGTGGGTACAACTTCATTAACCACGGCGAGCTGGATATAGGCACCTTTGTGTTTGACAGTATGGGTGAAAGATGGGCTGAGGAACTTGGCCCCGGCAGTTACGATGCACCGGGATATTTTACAAATCTTCCCGCAGGGGGCAGATGGAAAAACTACTGTAAACGAGCGGAAGGTCAAAACACCCTTGTCATAAACCCCGATATGACACTTGAGGACCAGTATGTTTTGGCAAGATGTGATTTCACATTCTTTGAGGAAACCTCCGGTGGCGGAAAATGCAGTCTTGACATGACAGATGCCTACCGTATGAACGGGGCGGTAAAGGTAAAAAGAGATTTTGAACTTTACGAAAACTACACTTCACTGAAAATCAAAGACCAAATTGTATGTGCTGTGCCCAGTGAGATTTATTGGTTTATGCACACAAAGGCAGATATTGACATTTCCCCTGACGGCAAAACCGCTGTACTGACAATTGGTGACAAAAAACTTAAAGCCACATCTCACGGTGACGGTATTTTTTCCGTAATGAAGGCGGAAAGATTAAAGGGAGAATGGGAATATGACAAGGATTACGGCAATATTCAAAAACTGACGGTTAAACTTGACAAAGTGATGAGTGGGGAAATATGCATAACACTTGAACCTATGAACGATTAAAAAACACGGTGGCTGATAACCACCGTGTTCTTCTATTCTGAAAGCCAGTCGAAGGATTTTCTTCCGCTGACGGAGTGCTTGCCGTCAAAAACTTCTATTATAAGATTTTCTTCGGCACCCATAAGCTCATAAATAATTTTTATTTTTTTATGGGCAAATTCACTTGCTTCTATGGGGAAAATCTTATCTTTTTTGCCCGACTCTATAAGGAGTTTTTTCGGAGCTAACGCCGAGGCAAAATCATAAATTTCACCCACTTCAAGAATGTGGGGGATATAGTTGTCCGGGCAGTGCCAAATTGAAAGAATACTGTCCTTAAAGGTACTTATGTAACCGCTGACAACCGTTTTATAAATTCCGTCATCAAGCACCGAGGCATACAGTGCGGTAAGCCCGCCCCCGGAAATTCCCATGAGGGAAACCTTTTCACTGTTGACAGTTTCTCTTTCTCTTAAGATCTTTGCACAAAGGAGTGCCTGTAAAATTCTCACCGATGCGGTGGTCAGCCCGTAGGGTAAAAGATGATGGGAAAGTTCGGTGCAAGAACTTGTATAGAAGGGCTTTTGTAAATCTTTTGAGAGTCTTGCCTCACCGAAACCGAAAAGCTCCGGAGCCATTACGGTACAGCCCCTTTTAACAAGTTCAAGGGCAAAGTTTTTTTGGTAGTTGTCTATGTAATTAAAACACTTTTTTCTCCCGGACTTTGAGATTTTAAGAATCTGTCTTACGCCGTAGCCGTGACCGCAAAGGGCAACAACACCATTGGTTTTGCCCGAAACATTTTTCGGCTCAAGCAAATACACGGCGCAGAAAAGTCCTTGGGTAATTTCCATGGAATATTTTTGCAGGGTATAGTCGGGGTATTCCAATGCATTCCCCTCTTTGATAAGTTGGGGAGTTTTATTAAGCTCGGCAATCTTATCAATATTAAAAAGTTCTTTTGTTTTTTTCTTAATTTCATTGCCTACTTCAAGTGCCCGATGAGAATCTTTAACATTTTTATAAGGATCTGCCTTAAATTTGTCGTAGAGTCCCTGCATAAATTTGTCGGGAGTATAGAAACTTTTTTTCATATTTCTTCCTCATTTTCAGAAAGTGATTTTCCCTGCCTCGGTTACATTTTTACTGTCCGTACCCACATAAACGGTGTAACTTTCGTCAAGCTCCCAATCTTTCTTTTCGGGACTGTAGAATTTAATATCTTCAATATCCACACAGACCTGGGCGGGAACACTTTCGCCTGCTTTTACATTCACCCGCTTGAAACCCTTGAGAAGTTTTACCGGACGGTCACCCCCTTTGTTGTCACTGCCCACATAAACCTGTATCACTTCCA
>CAYFRJ010000037.1:11805-13287 GCA_964345625.1 uncultured Clostridium sp.
ATCATATTTGCCTTTATTACTCACACTGACACCGACTTTTATGCGGTCATCTTTTTTGCTGCAAGAAATATCAGAGAGGGCAAACTCGGTATAGGAAAGTCCGAAACCGAAGGGGAAATGGGGCTCAATGCCCTTTTTGTCAAAAAGGGTGTAACCGTGATAGTAGCCGTATTCTATGTCTTTATTCTTTGTACCAAGGTGCAGGAAAGGCGGGTAATCTTCGGCATCTTTTGCCACCGTAAAGGGAAGTTTACCTGCGGGGACAACATCGCCGCTTAAAATATCAGAAAGGGCATTGCCACCCTCCAAACCGCTGTAAAATGACATAATAACCCCATCGGCACAGTCAATCCAGTCCTTTATAACATAGGCACTTCCACCCATAATGTTAACAATCAGCTTTTTGCCGAGAGGAGCAAGGGCTTTAATCAGTTTTACATCTTCCTTAGGTATTCTTAAATCTGCCCTGTCTCCGCCGGAGCCCTTGGGCTTTTTCTTAACATTACCTAAATTAACAAGGTATTCACCTTCCTGAAGCCAGTCACTGCCCACACAGACAACAATATATTCACTGTTTTTTGCTGTTTTAATTGCTTTTTTTGTGTTGCAACCGTTATACAGTGTAACATTGTTTTCACCGAAACGATTTTTTATACCTTCATAGGGTGTAATCGTATAAGGACTGTAAACATTACTGCTGCCACGGTCACCGGTATTTCTCTTATTTGCATATCTCCCCACAACCGCCATTTTTTTGTTCTCGGGTATAGGTAAAATGTTATCTTTATTTTTAAGCAGTACCATACCTTTACCGGCGGTTTCCCGTGCAAGGGCTGTATGCTCCTTTGAGAGAATAACGGACTTCGGGTGCTTTTTTTGCTTTGGTAAAGTGCCTATAAGTGCCTTCAAAACTCTTAAAGCACAGATGTTTATATCTTCTTCGCTGATTTCTCCCTTTTTTAATCTGCGATTAAGGGAGGCATAACGGAAAAGATAGGGCATTTCCATATCCATTCCCGCTTTTATGCTTCTTGCGGCATCGTAGATGCCATAGAAAAAATCCGAAAGGGCAAAACCCTCAAAACCCCATTGGTCACGAAGAATATCTGTCAGTAGTTCTTTATTTTCACAGGCATAAGTACCGTTTACTTTGTTGTAGGCACCCATAATAGACATAGCACCTGCATCAACGCACTTTTTGAAATGGGGCAAATAGACCTCGTGCAATGTTCTTTCCTCTGCTATGGCATTCACACTGAAACGCAGATCTTCAATGCTGTTAAGGGCATAGTGTTTGGGACAGGCAATAATGCCGTTTTCCTGCATGGCTCTCGTGAGAGCCACCCCCATTTTACCTAAAAGATAGGGGTCTTCACCATAGGTTTCCTGGGCTCTTCCCCATTTGGGATTTCGTAGGAGGTTTATACAGACCCCCGCAAAAAGGTTAGCATCAAGGGCAGAAGAAAATTTAGAAAAAACCTC
>CAYFRJ010000038.1:0-12766 GCA_964345625.1 uncultured Clostridium sp.
CGACGGGGATTTTTTCTGTCTTTTTTCCATTCGTTTCCAGCTGACAAAGCCGTACATATCATTGATGAAAAAAGTTACAAAACAAGCAACCATGGAAAGCGAGCTTATATCTTCCTTTACGGCAATTATCCACAGACAAATAAGAACCAAATCGTTCATGGCATAACCCAGTGCAAAATATGGACTTCTCAGTGCTGTAAGATATGCGGCAAGAAAGCTTGTTGTAACAGAAACAGTACTCACAAGAAGGCTTGCATTTCCGAGTGCTTTCAGAATAAAATAAAAAGCTACGGTTACAAGAACAGTGAAAATGAGCATGGGCACAACCTGCTTTTTACTGAGTTTACTGATTTCTACCTCTAACGACTCTTTATAAGGATGTCTGAGCCATGAAACAAGAGCCACAACTGCCATAGGCACTGTCATTCCCAGATACGTTATCATCTCTCCGTAATACCGGAAATGATATGAAATATATCCGTAAAACAAAGCAAAAACAATTATCAGAATCTGTCCTATCGCATGACCTTTGGCAAGAAAGATAAGTGCGGTCACACCGATAAGTGATGCGATGAGAGTCAGATAATCTTCGCTCTTAAAGATAAAAAATGTACTAAGAACAACAGCTACTGATGAGAGCCACAAGATCTTTTCAAACTTTGTCAGAGATTTTACCGATTGGATAATGTTCATTTTAACACCTCAAAAAATAAGCACCCGCTTCACATCTTCAAAGACTTAACGATGTGAACGAATGCAAAAATGCAACTACCCAGTGGCAGTAAATATTTATTTTTTATTATTCTATCATCATATCCTGAAAAAGTCAACGTTCATGTTGAAGTTAAAAAATTATTATGATATAATTTTTTCAGAAGGAGTTGGTAAATCATGACTAAAAAACTTTTATCAATTCTGCTTGTAATCTCACTTCTCCTCGGCTTTGCAGTTTTTGCAAATGCTGAAGAAAGAGCAAGCACAAGTCTTTACACAATTTATGCTGACGATATGCTTTTTCAGCAGAATAAGGAAGCTATTCTTGCCGGCACAGGTAAATCAGGTGACAAAATTACCGCTGAGCTTTACCTTGGCAAAAAACTTATCGCATCAGGAAACAGCACAGTAGGTGCAGACGGGAAATTTGCAGTTTCCTTTATGGCGCCTAAAGGCTCTTACACTCAGTACATAATTATGATTAAAGAAAACGACGAAGTAATCAGAACACTTAAAAACATCGTTTTCGGTGAGTTGTGGCTTGCATCAGGACAGAGCAATATGATGTTCCCCCTCGCTCAGTCAATAACAGGTACAGAAATGTGGCAGAATCAACAGAAGCTTTCTCCATATCTCAGAGTTCTCCTCGTTCCGGGGTATCCCGAATACAAGGGTGAAAACTCCCTTACCCGCCTTCCCCTCGAAGCACAGGATGATATTACTGATGCCACATGGGTTACAGGAGAAAATATGAATGTTTACAATGTCAGTGCGGTTGCTTACTTTTTCGCAGAACAACTGATGAAGAAGCTTGATATGCCTGTGGGTATTCTCAACTCTTCTCTTGGCGGCTCATCAATCGCTTCATGGCTCAGCCGTGAAACATGCGAGAGTGACACTGACCTTACGGCATATCTTGCAGACAGAGAGCAGTATGTTCCCGCTTCAGAATGGAAAGACAGCGGTCAGGACGTTTACACTGATGTTACTGCAAACTACAATCAGAAAATTCATCCTCTTAAGCATTTCCGTCCTACAGGAATGCTCTGGTATCAGGGAGAAACTGACATATCATGGACACATGAAATGTACGGCAGAGCATTTACTCTAATGCAGAAATCTTACAGTAAGCTTTTCGGCTTTGAGAGCGAAATGATGCCCGTAATTTACACTCAGCTTGCTCCCTACAATTACGGAGATGACACAATTCTCCCCGCAAGAAATTACTATTACACAAAAATGCAGCAGGAGTTTCCGACCTCCCGCGCAGTAATTTCAATCCATGATTTACCGCTGACTTACATCATGGCCTCAGGTGTTATTCATCCCCAGTGCAAAGAGGATGTGGGACAAAGAATGTTCTTTGCCGCCGAAGGTCTTGTTTACGGCAAGAAACAAACATATACTGTTTCCACAATTAAAAGCACAGAAATCCGGGACGGAAGTATTTATGTTACCTTTGAAAACATCGGTGACGGCATTATCGCAAGGGGTGAAAAAATAAAAGGCTTCGCAATCTGTGACGAAAAAGGAATTTATGTTCAGGCTGATGCGGAAATCATTTCAGAAAATACCGTAAGAATTTACGCAGACTGCATTGAAAATCCCAAATCTGCAAGCTACGGTTACTGTCCCTCTAACATGCGTTCAAACCTTTATGCCACGGAAAACGGAAAGCCTGCACTTCCGATAGGACCCTTTGTAACAGACGGAAATTACATGACAAGAACGTGGCGTGACCAGCCCTGGATGGACTGTGATGAAGAAAAGGCATGGTTTAACAATGCTGACCCCTACAGTGGCTTTTATAACACATGGGAAAGCGAAAACGCATCTCTTGCTTTCAACGGTTCTTTCATGAATGTAAAAGGTCAGAATGAATTTACAATCAGTCCTGCAATCTCACGCGACGCAGACGGCAAAACAGCTTACCAATATGATATGCAGAAAGATTTGTCCGATTACGGAACACTTGTTTTCTCTGTGCGGAACAATGGTGAAAAAGATGTCACCTTAAAAGAGGTCAAGCTCTACAGAGAAACCTTCATGTGGTATTCACCTGAAGTAAACAGCCCGGTTATTATCCCCGCTGACGGACAATGGCATAAAATCACACTTGACCTTAATACACTTTACCTTAACGGAAACGAGTGCGGAATAATCAGTCCCAACAACATGATAACATATTTATTGGGAGCTGATTTCTGCTTTACAAGCGATGGCGAAGCTGACATTGACCTTGATAATTTCCGTTTTGTCCCCGAAGAAGAGAACACCTCCTTCCGCTTTGAGGCAAAAATCTCAGATGCAGAAAACTTATGGGATTTTATCTGTGCACTGTTTGTAAGCATTTTAGGAATATTCTTCTGACAGACACTGAACACCGTGGAAATTTTAATTTCTGCGGTGTTGATTTTTACCCCCGGAAAGTGATATAATTTTTTTACACTATCCCAAGGAGAAATACACATGACAGACAAAGAAATAAGAGAAATCAGGAGACGCTTCCGTCCCGATAAAAACAATATTATCAGCCTTAAAGGGTGCATAGTCAACTCAGAAAAAACTATCATTTCACAATTCAGCCAGTCAATTGCACAGTCTGCAGGTGGCGAGAGTGAAAAGCTTTTATCAGTTATGAGAAAATCACTTTCAGGCTCTGCAGGAATCAATCTCCACGACCTTGAATACAGTGCAAGAGAAGCTATGGAAAGCGAGCAGCACAAAATGCTTCTTGCACTGAGAGATTCTCAGCTTAAGGACGATGAGCTTCTCAACAGCTTTTATGAAACGGTTATTCAGAGCGTATCTTTTGAAGGCAATTTTGCAATTTTTCTCGTTCACGATACATACGATGTTTTTTACTACACTGAGGACGGAATCAAATACAGAGAATGTACAAAGTGCGACTCATCTGTAAAAGGTCACATTGAAACAGGCTTTGTCAAGGCTCTCGGCGTAAAAAAAGACCTTGCAGATTTTACTCTACAAGGTCAATTTTTCTATTGTGGTTTTGCTATCGGGTTTTGCCCCGAATCATTTCTAGGCTAATTCCTTCATCCCTTAATTGCTGCCTGGGCTGCTGCGAGGCGGGCGATGGGAACACGGAAGGGTGAGCAGGAAACATAGTCGAGGCCGATATTGTGGCAGAACTCAACGGAAGCGGGGTCGCCACCGTGCTCGCCGCAGATACCGCAATGAAGCTCGGGGTTAGCGCCCTTACCCTTTTCAAGTGCCATCTTAACAAGTTGGCCGACACCTGTCTGGTCAAGCTTTGCAAAGGGGTCGCTTTCGAAAATGTTCTTTTCATAGTATGCTTCAAGGAACTTACCTGCGTCGTCACGGCTGAAACCGAAGGACATCTGTGTAAGGTCATTTGTGCCGAATGAGAAGAAGTCTGCGCTTGCACCGATTGCGTCTGCTGTGAGACAAGCTCTGGGAATTTCCATCATGGTACCAACTTCGTATTTAAGGTCAACGCCGGCTGCTGCGATTTCAGCATCTGCTGTTTCAACAACCACTGCCTTAACGAAGTTAAATTCCTTAACTTCACCTACGAGGGGAATCATAATTTCGGGAACAATGTTCCAGTCCGGGTGTGCCTTATTAACATTGATAGCTGCACGAATAACCGCTTTGGTCTGCATCTTTGCGATTTCGGGATATGTAACCGCAAGACGGCATCCACGGTGACCCATCATGGGGTTGAACTCGTGGAGAGAAGCGATGATTTCTTTAATTGCCTCTACGCTCTTGCCCTGTGCTTCGGCAAGTGCCTTAATGTCTGCCTCTTCTGTGGGAAGGAACTCGTGAAGGGGCGGGTCAAGGAAACGAATGGTAACGGGGTTGCCTTCAAGTGCCTCATAAAGTGCCTCAAAGTCGCCCTGCTGGTAGGGAAGAATCTTTGCAAGAGCTGCTTCTCTTGCTTCAACGGTGTCAGCACAAATCATCTCACGGAAGGGAGCAATTCTTGTTGCCTCAAAGAACATATGCTCGGTACGGCAAAGGCCGATACCCTCTGCACCAAGTTCTCTTGCCTTCTTTGCATCTGTGGGAGTGTCTGCGTTTGTACGAACTTTAAGTCTTCTGAATTCGTCTGCCCAAGCCATAATTCTGCTGAATTCGCCTGCGATTTCAGCATCAACTGTGGGAATTATACCGTCATAGATAGCACCTGTTGTGCCGTCAATTGAAATATAGTCACCCTCGTGGAAGGTCTTTCCGCCGAGAGAAAACTTCTTGTTTGCCTCGTCCATAGCGATTTCGCCGCAACCGGATACACAGCACTTACCCATACCACGGGCAACAACCGCTGCGTGGGAGGTCATACCGCCACGAACTGTGAGAATACCCTCTGCCGCCTTCATACCGGCAATATCTTCCGGGGAAGTCTCAAGACGAACAAGGATAACCTTTTCGCCCTTGTCAAACCATGTAACCGCATCTTCAGCGTTAAATACTACTTTACCTGAAGCTGCACCGGGGGAAGCGCCAAGGCCTCTGCCAATGGGAGTTGCCGCCTTGATTGCCTTGTCGTCAAACTGTGGGTGAAGGAGGGTGTCAAGGTTTCTCGGGTCTATCATGGCAACTGCCTTTTTCTTGTCAATCATACCCTCGTCAACAAGGTCACAAGCGATTTTGAGAGCCGCTTTTGCTGTTCTCTTACCGCTTCTGGTCTGGAGCATATAGAGTTTTTCATCTTCAATGGTGAACTCCATGTCTTGCATATCTCTGTAGTGGTCTTCAAGAATTCTGCAAACCTCAACAAACTGCTTGTATGCTTCGGGGAATTTGTCAGACATAACATCAATGTGCATGGGAGTTCTTACGCCGGCAACAACATCTTCGCCCTGTGCGTTGGTGAGGAATTCACCCATAAGGTGCTTTTCGCCTGTAGCGGGGTCACGGGTAAAGGCAACACCTGTACCGCAGTTGTCACCCATATTGCCGAATACCATCATCTGAACATTAACCGCTGTACCCCATGAATAGGGAATATCGTTGTCACGACGGTAAACATTTGCTCTGGGGTTGTCCCATGAACGGAAAACCGCTTCAATAGCACCCATAAGCTGCTCTTTGGGATCGGCGGGGAAATCTGCGCCGATTTTCTCTTTATACTCTGCCTTAAACTGTCTTGCAAGTTCTTTAAGGTCGTTTGCATCTAAATCAAGGTCGTCGGTAACGCCCTTTTCTTCCTTCATCTTGTCAATGAGCTCTTCAAAGTACTTCTTGCCAACTTCCATAACAACATCGGAGTACATTTGAATAAATCTTCTGTAGCAGTCCCAAGCCCAACGGGGATTACCGCTCTTTTCGGCGATGGACTCAACAACTTCTTCGTTAAGACCAAGGTTGAGAATGGTGTCCATCATGCCCGGCATGGAAGCACGAGCGCCGGAACGAACAGAAACAAGCAGGGGATTATCTTTACAGCCGAACTTCTTACCGCAGATTTCTTCCATCTTAACGATGTATTCCATAATTTCTGCCTGAAGGTCGTCACTAATCTGCTTGCCGTCCTCGTAGTACTTTGTGCAAGCTTCCGTTGAAACTGTGAAACCCTGAGGAACCGGGAGACCGATTTTGGTCATTTCAGCGAGGTTTGCACCCTTACCGCCGAGAAGATTACGCATTGTTGCGTCGCCTTCCTTGAATAAATAACAAAACTTTGCCATATTTTACCTCCAAAAAGATTATTTTATAATTTGACCGAAGTTATTATAACAAATTATAACTATTTTGTAAAGTGTCCAATCCGCAAAAACTAACATATCAGTTTCGGTTTTTTTGTGTAAAGTGCATAAGGAGTTTCAAGTTTCCCGTTTCCCGTTTCAAGTTTGATTTAGTAGGCAGTAGGCAGTTTTTCTGTTGAGTTTCGTAGGGGACGCGTTTCGCGTCCCGAGGGAGGCTAATGTTGTTCGCAATAAACTTAACAAAACATATTCAAAAAGGTTTTATTCCCCACACAGGGGCTGATTGTTACTCACCATTACTGTGAAAAAATGCAAAACAGCCTCCCAAATCAAAGCGTCCTAACCTCTAAATCACAGTGACTTTATTTTGCCCCTGTATTTCCTTATGTATTCTTCATTTACGGCATCTCCGCCGTCAATGTTACTGCTGGAAAAAACTTCGGGGGAAAGCCCTTTGTCAAGCATTATTTCTATGCACCCCGCAACGGCGGCGTTGAGAATTGCGGCTCCCGTGCTTGTGGAGGTGGGGGCGACTTTTCTGCCCAATTCTTCAAAATGAACGCTTGCATCACCCACACAGCCCATATTGTCAAGGACTATGTCCGCAAGTTCGTAAAGTTTCTTTCCGCTTGGGTGACGGGACTCCATTGCCTTTGAGTGGTTAAGATTTGTAAGTGTCACCACTTTAAGCCCTTTTTCCTTGGCAAGCAGAGCCATATCCACACACACACCGTTTCTGCCGGAGTTTGAGATAATTACCGCCGTGTCCCCCGCCTTCATGGAATAACTTTCAAAAAGCCTCTCGGCATAGCCCTCAAGGCGTTCATTTTCCGTACTTTTTGAGGCAGACTCGTGAAGCATAAGGGGAGTTTCAAGTATGGGGTGAATATTTACAAGCCCACCGGCACGGTAAAAAAGTTCCTCCGCAAGCATGTGGGAATGTCCCGTTCCGAAAAGAAAGATATTGTGCCCCTTTTCCAGGGTTTCGGCAAATAATTTTGAACATTCCTCTATGGCATTGAGTTGGCTCTTTGATATTTCTTCCAAAATCGAAGAAAGATTATTCAGATATTCAAGGGGCTTTTTCATATTTTCCCTCCGCTTTGCTGTTATTTGTCCGATTTAATCGCTGCCTTAACCGCACCGTATTCCGGGGGATATTTCAGTAAACTCACCTCGGTCTTGGGAAATTTTTCTTTAATTTTTGCGGTAAATTCTTCTCTGAATTCACTGCTGTTTTTCATAATTCCGCCCCAAAGTCCCAAAGGGGTACCCTCCGGCATTTGCTCTAAAAGGGCGGTTACCGTGTCTGCCAGTTCCTTTGCGTGCTTTTTGAGAATATCGAGTGCAACTTCGTCCCCCGTTCGGACACAGTCAAGGAACACCGGAGCAAATTTTGCGATTTCACTGCGGGGCATTGGGGGATTATAAAATATGTCAATAATTTCCTGCATATCGGTAATTTTACAGTAATTCAAAACCCTCTGTGTAAGTGCCGTTGCGGGGCCGCTTTTTTCGTAGGAACGAATTGCTGCTTTAAGGGCATCAACAGCCATACCGTAGCCGGAGCCCTCGTCCCCTAAAATGTAGCCCCAACCACCGGTATGTATTATGGTGCCCTCGGTTAGTCTGCCGCATGCCATGGAACCGGTACCGCTTATGACCATTGCGGCGGCACCGTCACAGCCCATGGCTTCAAGGGCAATAAAAACATCGCTGTCCATGGTGATATTCGGGCAGTTGATTATGCCCTGGCAAAGTTCTTTTGTAAGTTCATTATCTGCACGGTTTGAGATTGCGGACATACCGATAAAAACGGCATTGAGACAGATATCTTTACCCGCAAGAACACCCTCAACAACCCCTTTCAGGTTTTGACGAGCCTTTTCCATTCCCACGGAATTAAAATTGATACCCTCCCCCACAAAGGAGGAAATTTTGTTGAGATTTTCGTCACAGATTATTGCGGTGGTTTTTGAACCTCCGCCGTCAATACCCAGATAGTACGCCATACAATCACCCGTAAAACAGTATTTTTGAGTTTTTTATAATTTTATGCCGAAAGCCACATCTTTTTTGTTGCTTTCAAGCAGAGTAAAACCGTATTTTTTGTAAAAGCCCTGTCCCACTTTATTGTCTTTCCCCACGGTGAGCATAACACCTTTAATGCCTTTGGACTTGAGGTGAGCACAAAGGGCGTCCACCATTTTGTGCCCCAGCCCCATTCGCTGATATTCGGGAAGCAAATCTATATGTAAATGGGCAGGGTATTCGTTTTTGTGTTTTTCCTGAAGAATCGTTGAATTTTTTGAGGCATAGCGGAGTTTCACTTCATGTTTTTTAATTCTGGGAAGATACTCCGAAAGAAAACAGGGGAGAAATTTGTCATAATTTTCAGCACAAATAACATAGCCCACCGCCTTGTCATTTTCGTTGGCTGCAACAAAGCAGTTTGCCCCCTCTTTTTCGATAAAATAGTCGCAATATGTGGTGAGAATAAAGTGCCTTTTGCTTTCGGGAAGTTCACAGGGGCCCTCACTGTTAAGGCATATAAAACGCACATCTTCCCTGTCCCTGTCCTCATAAGGTCTTATGGTCATATTTTTTCTCCTGTTCAAAACTTAATGTGCAAACCGGATTTCCTTAATTTTAGCATTAAAATATATAAAAATCAACACGAATGGGGAATATTGTTTGCATTTTAATGCCCCATATTGTATTATAAATTCAGAATGTCGTTAACGGAGGTAATGAATATGATTAAAGGCAATGTTTCCCTTCCCGCCTTTGAAGAACTTTTCGGGAATGTTCTCGGGGGAGATGAAATTGAAATAACCCTGTCTGTGCAAAGCACAAGGCGGGTATGTTACTGCGAAAAAACCCGCAGACTCACAGACGAAAAATATATATTGAATGTGAAAAAATCCGGGGAAAAAACGCAAATTTCAGTTGAATGTTCCGGAGAAAAAAGTGCCTTTTATGCCCTTTGTAGCATTGCAGAGGGTTTGGAAGAAAACTCTCTTGCCGAGGGGGAATATATCTGCTCCCCCTCCTTTAAGGTGAGGGGCTATATTGAGGGCTTTTACGGTGTCCCCTGGAGCCACGAAAAACGCAAATCCGTTATGGCGCTTATGGCAAAAAACAAAATGAACACAGTCTATTATGCCCCGAAAGATGACGATTTTCACAGGGAACTTTGGCGGGAAAAATACCCCGACAACAAACTTGCTTTACTGAAAGAACTTGTTGACAAGGCAAAAAAATACTATATGGACTTTTACTGGTGCATCGCCCCGGGACTTTCCGTAAAATATTCCGATGAAAGCGAGTTTAATTTGCTTATGGAAAAGACGAAACAGCTTTATTCCATAGGCATACGCTCCTTTGGGCTTTTGCTTGACGACATCAGCGAAGAACTTGTTTTTGAGGAAGATAAACTTGCCTACGGCGAAACGGTGAACGCCCATATTGAACTTGTAAATAAATACCATTCGGCTCTGCTTTCCCTTGACAGCAAAGTAAAACTGACGGTTTGCCCCACCCTTTACCACGGCAGAGGGGACGAATATTACATTTCAAAATTGGGTCAGGGCATTTCACCCCGTATTTCTCTTTTCTGGACGGGCAGAGACATTTGTTCCCGTGAATTAACGAGCTATGAGGCACTGAAATTCATTGAGGGCACACACCACAAGCCCCTTTACTGGGACAATTACCCGGTGAACGACTGTGCCATGTATAACGAAATGCACATATCTCCCATTATCAACCGTGAGGGTGATTTGTGGAAATATTCCGAAGGTATTATTTCCAACTGTATGGAATATGCCGAATGTTCAAAAATTCCCCTTATCACCTTTGCCCATTACCTTTGGGACAGCGAAAACTATAACCCGGAACTGTCCTTTGAAAATGCAATCAGACAGGTTATAGGCAAGGAAAACGGGGAAATATTTATGGTATTCGCAGACCATCTCTACACCTCCTGCTTAAAGGACGAAAATTCAAGGCGAATGTATAAAGTTTTTGAAGAGGCAAAGAGAAAATTTGAAGAGGGAGACGGTGACACCGCCTTTGCCCTTGTAGAAGAATATGCCGAAAAAATGAACAAATGCAGGGAATTTTTAAGACAGGATTTGCCCCTTTGTAAAGAACTTTCAAAATGGTCGGAAAAATTCTTTGTCGCCTGTGACATTATGGCAAAAATTTTAGTGCTGTTAAAGGGTAAAGACGAAAAGATTACGGCTGAAATTTATGAACTGATTGACAAATATAACTCCCTGCCCGCAAGACTGTCGGAGGATGTAAATATAAAAGATGAGTTGGACAGAGTGATGAGAGCAGTGGGAAGTAGGCAGTAGAAGTTTCAAGTTTCCCGTTTCTCGTTTCAAGTTGTCGGTGATTTTTACATTCACAAACCACAACTGCCAACTGCTTACTGCATACTGCCAACTAAAAAAGCACCCACCGGGTGCTTTTTTCTACAACAAGTTTATTCCGTTTTCTTCACATTCTTTTATCATGGCGTCGGGCCACACACTTGCCTGGACTTCCCCGATATGTGCTTTACGAAGGAAGAACATACACATTCTGCTCTGGCCGATTCCACCGCCTATTGAGTAGGGCAATTCCCCGTTGAGAAGTGCCTTGTGGAAGGGCAATTCCTTTCTCTCCAAACAGTTTTTTATGGTGAGCTGTCTGATGAGGGCTTCCTCGTCCACACGAATTCCCATGGAGGAAAGTTCAAGTGCCATATCTAAAACCGGATAATAAACGATAATGTCGCCGTTTAATTCCCAGTCGTCATAGTCCGGGGCTCTGCCGTCATGGGGTTTTCCGCTTTTTAGGGTTCCCCCGATTTTACTGATAAATACCGCCTTTTTCTCCTTGGCAATGGCGTGTTCCCTCTCCTTGGGAGTGAAATTCGGGTACATATCCTCCAGTTCTTGGGAGGTGATAAATGTGATTTTTTCGGGAAGAAAATTCTTTTCCACAAAGGCGTAATCGTCCGCAATGAATTTTTCCGTATGGCGAAGGGCACGATAAATGGCACGAACCGCAATTTCCAGAGTTTCCTGAGTTCTGTTCTCTTTGCCGATGTGCTTTTCCCAATCCCACTGGTCAACGAAAACCGAGTGAGTATTGTCGGTATCTTCGTCACGGCGAATTGCATTCATATCGGTATAAAGACCCTCGCCCTTTTCAAAGCCGTACTGCTTCAGGGCAAGTCTTTTCCACTTTGCCAGAGAGTGAACAATTTCAACATTACTGCACTCAATGTCTTTAATGTCAAAGCTTACCGGCCTTTCCGTTCCGTTCAAATCGTCATTGAGCCCGGAGTCGGAGCAAACGAAAAGGGGGGCGGAAACCCGTGTTAAATTTAACTGAATCGCCAGGTCTCTTTCAAAGAAATCTTTCACTTTTTTAATGGCGAGTTGGGTTTGGCGAGGGGTGAGGAGAGATTTGTAGCCCTCGGGAATTACAAGTTCATACATATTTGTCATCCTTTACAAGTGAATGGTCAAAATTAAATACGAAGTCATTATATTATGGTTTGTTAAAAAAATCAAGTGTAAGTTGGGGATATAGTTTCAAGTTCCCCGTTTCTCGTTTCAAGTTTTTGTTTTAGTAACTGCACCCTCTTTTTTAGCCTCCCTGTGTAGGGGCGAACAAGTGCGCCGCTGCCTGTGGCAGATGAAGGCGTACTTGTGAGGTGAAGAAACAAGGAGCAATGCGAAGCGCTACAAGCGAGCGGCCTAGAGCGGAGCGTCCTAACCCCTAAAGCAAAGCGTTCTAACAAAAATATTAGCAAAACTATTGACAAATTCAAAAATCTCCTTTAGAATAGAAAGTAGAGGAATAAACTATGCGAAAAACTATTATTGAGGGGGTATATTATTGAAATCAGGCATTGATTATTTCCCCGTCACCGTATGTTTCGGTGACGATTTTGATTTAATTGAGGCAAAATACGGGGTTGAGGGCTTGGGAATCCTCATTCACATTTACCAAAAAATCTATGGCGGAGAAGGTTATTATACCCGCTGGGACAGCGGTGTTTCCCAAATTTTCGCCTACAAAAATTCACTTAACAAGGATGTGCTTGACAGTTTAATTATTGCCTGCGTTGACCTGGGAATTTTTGACAGTTTTATGTATGAAAATTACGGAATTTTAACCTCGAAGGAAATTCAGGAGCGGTATTTAGAAATTACGAGAAAAAGGAAAAATGTCAGCGTTGAAACAAAATTTTTACTCACGGAAAAGGGACTGAACAGGGGAAAAACTGACCTCAACTCAGAAAATGGCGGAATTTTTGATGAAAATGGCGGAATTTTTGACGAAAATGGCGGAAG
>CAYFRJ010000039.1:0-10894 GCA_964345625.1 uncultured Clostridium sp.
CGGCAGTCTTTAAGAAAATATCTGCAATCTGCTCAAAGCCCGCTTTTTTTGCCACTGAAGCAAAATATGTGTACTTGTTTCTTGCCTGGCTTTCACCTGCAAAAGCTTCCCAAAGATTTTTTTCTGTTTTAGTGCCTGCGTACTTATTCATTTTTTTCCTCCTAAAAAGTAAATTTTTTATTTCTTGAAAGTATTATATCACAATAAAATTTTTCTTCCGTGATTTTGTCACATACCCTCAAGAAAGTTGACTTTTTACACTTACAATTATATAATTTATTACGGTAATAGTCAAGAATGCTCTTGTAAACAAACTTTAAACGGTGAGCTTATGAACACATTTGAAAAGATATATGAAGCAGTTAAAACCATTCCCAAAGGGAGAGTTGCCACCTACGGACAAATCGCCTGTCTTGCAGGCAGTCCAAAATGGGCAAGGGCGGTGGGCAACGCTTTACATAAAAACCCGGACAAAGCAAATATTCCCTGCCACAGGGTAGTAAACTGCAAAGGGGAGGTTTCAAAATCCTTTGCTTTCGGTGGTGCCGAAACACAAAGGAAAATGCTTGAAAATGAAGGCATAGTCTTTGAAGCAAACGGAAAGATAGATTTAGAAAAGTACGGTATTGAATAATGTTTGGCAAATAAAAAATCAGCCTTTGCGGGCTGATTTTTCACTTTACTATTCCATATTTCCAGTCAATAATTCCGCCGAATTCTTTAACATTCGTGTAGCCAAGCTCCACAAGTTGTTCCGAGGCAATTTTACTTCTTCTTCCGCTTCGGCAGTAAACCAATATCAACTGTTCTTTGTCCGGCAATTCATCTTCTGCTTTTTCAGAAATTTCATAGTCCGGAATTAAAATTGCGTTTTCAATATGACCGTCGTCATATTCCTCTTGGGTGCGAACATCAACAATTACATAACCCTTTTGGGTGTCCATAATTTCCTTTGCCTCGTCACCCGAAATTTGCTCATATCCTAACCCCTCAACCTGAGCGGAGTTATCTTCGCCCATACAGGCGGCAAGAGATAAAACCAACAGGGCAAAGAGGCAAAGTGCAGTAATTTTCTTAGCCATAATTATCCTTTAAGCATGGCTAAAAGCTCGTCTTTCTCCCTTACGCCAACAACGGTCTTTGTAACCTTTCCGTTTTTAAGAACTGCAAGCATAGGAATACTTGACACCTGAAAAGCTACCGCAAGGTCCATATTTTCGTCAACATTAACTTTACCGATTACATATTCAGGGTGCTCCTTTGCAAGTTGCTCAATTGTGGGCGCCATCATCTGGCAGGGGCCGCACCAGTCGGCGTAGAAGTCTAAAAGAACCGGCTTGTCACTTGTTAAAACTGTATCTTTGAATACTTTTGAATCAACTTTTAATACACTCATTTTTATTTCTCCTTTACATTAATTTAAATTTTAATCTTTGGTTTTGTAGTAGAGTCTGCAATGACAGTAGCCCTCAAATTCCGGGTCTGCCATTTGGTCACGAAACTCCTGACAAATACATTTGTTTTCCGGTGTTTTCTCCAATCTGCAGGGACAATAGCCGTCTTTTGCTTTAAGTCCCGCTCTGATTTTCTCTACGATTTCTTTGTCTTCATTAAGGTGAATTGCCATTTCTATCCCTCCTTTGTCTGCAGTATATCACTTTTTCTTTTCCCGTTCCGTAACAAAGTCACAAAAGAAATATTTAACTTTGCTCCTTGTGTAAACACCCAATATAATGTATAATTATAACATAAATTTTTGGAGGAAACTATGCCGCATATTTTTGTTGATGCCGATGCCTGCCCCGTTGTTCCCATTATAGAAAAACTGGCAGAAAAATATAACCTTCCCTGCACTCTGCTTTGTGACACAAACCATGTTATGAGTTCCGATTATTCTCAAGTGAAAATTATCGGTGCCGGTGCAGATGCGGTGGACTTTGCCCTTATCGCCATGGTGCAAAAGGGTGACATTGTCTGCACTCAAGATTACGGAGTTGCCGCAATGGCTCTGGGCAAGGGCTGCTTTTGTATTCACCAAAGCGGAAAATGGTACACTGACAAAAACATTGACTCAATGCTTATGCAAAGGTTTGTGGCAAAAAAGGTGAGAAGAAGTTCATCAAAGCACCACCTGAAAGGCCCTAAAAAGAGAACGGAACAGGATGACAAAAATTTTGAAGAATCCTTTGAAAAGCTGATATTGAAAGTATTAAAAGGGGAGTAAATTATGAGTATTATTCGTTACGGAATTATAGGACTGTGGTTTTCATACCCCCATGCTTTACCCCGTTGAGATTAACAACCACAATGCCGGTGCGGAAATCTCCGCTTTTAATGATGTGATTTTAGGCAAAACTCCCCTTGAAACAGATGCAAGGGCAGGCGCCTTCACCGTAATTGCCTCGCTGGTAGCCATTGAAAGTGCAAGAACAGGGAAATATGTAAAGCCAAATTATAATTTATAAAGTCACTGCACTTGCAAATATTTTCCCTATCATCTATAATATTAACAGAAAGAGGTGCATATAATGCTTGAAAGACCGAGTTTTAACGAAAATAGCGAAAAAATTCTTTGTGAAATGGGCGGTAAAAACCCCGAAATGCTCATGAACATTAAGATAAAAAAACTGGCAAAGGGCGAAAGTTTTACCCTTCTTGACAGTGAAAATGAAACCGCTTTTCTCCTTTTAAAAGGTCAGGTTGCCTTTGAATATGCGGGGGAAAAGGCTGAAACCGCATTCAGAGAAAGTCCCTTTGTTAAAACCCCCTATGCCCTTCATGTTTGCAGGGGTACAGGAGTAAAAGTAACTGCCCTTGCGGACAGTGAAATTTTAATTCAGCAAACGGACAACGAAAGGGAATTTGCCCCGGTTTACTACACCCCCGAAAAATGCCTTTATCAGGAATTCGGTCAGGAGCAGTGGGAGGGAACGGGGAAAAGAACTTGTGCCACAATGTTTGACCTTTCAAATGCCCCCTACTCAAATATGGTTTTAGGTGAGGTTTTCCACCATACGGGCAGATGGTCCTCCTATCCGCCTCACCACCACCCACAGCCGGAGGTTTACTATTTTCAGTTTGACAAACCACAGGGTTTCGGTGCCGCCTTTATGGGAGATGAGGTTGAAAAAAGCACAGACGGCTCCTTCCTTTGCGTTGCACCCAACTGTTCACATCAGCAGGTGTGCGCTCCGGGTTATGTAATGTATTATGTTTGGTTAATTCGTCACCTTGAGGGAGACCCCTGGGACAAGACAAGAATTTACGAAAAAGAACATGAATGGCTGGCAAAGTAAATAGTAATAAACCTAAGATAAGAGCTTTCCGAAAAGGAAAGCTCTATTTTTTAATCCTTAAAATACTGTGGAAGATACTGCCTGTGTGCCTGCTTCATTTCCTCAAAACACTTTGTCGCCGCCTCCCAGTCACCCACAAGGGGATGAATAAGAAGGGCGTTGAGTGCCGCCTCCTCGTCACCGTCTCGCCCTGCCTTAACGGTGAAGTTTTCGTACTCCTTAACCACCCTCATAAGACCGATAATATGGCGGTTTTTAATTTCTTCAACGGGTAGTGCCGTTGCACCGTCTTTACCTATCTTTGCGGCAACCTCAATAACATCATCGGGCTTTAAGAAGGGGAGAGTGTTTCCGTTTTTAATGTTAACAACCTGAATGTCATTTATGTCATTGGCAATGGCATTTATAAGGGCAACCGCAACCAGAGAATATTTATGTCCACCCCTTTCGTCAAGAAGGGCGGGTTTTACATAAAGCCCCTCGTCGGAGTACATTTCAAGAAGTTCTTCTTCAATTTCCATACATTTTTCCGCTCTGCTCTGCTTACCTTCAAGAAGGTGGGCAAGTTTTGCATTACGGCAATAGTAATACTGAAGATATGACGAGGGAAGGGCATGAATTGCCTTCAAAGTTTCAAGGGAAAAGCCGTCATCCTTAATGTTTGCCATAACCTTGGGTGAAAAACCCTTGTCAATAAGTTCGTCAATATATTCTTTTCCGTTGACTCTCGCACTTGTAATCCAGCTCAGGTGGTTAAGACCCACATAGGTGTATTCCATATCTTCCCCGAGAATTTCCTTTGTGTCGTCAATCATATCAATGGGCACATTGCAAAGACCTATGCACTTAACATTTGTGTTGTTGAGCACAAACTCCGTAATAATTCCCGAAGGGTTTGTAAAGTTAATAAGCCAAGCGTCGGGGCAAATTGCCTCTATTCTGTCGCAAATGTTTTTCATTACGGGAATGGTTCTTTGTGCTTTGAAAAATCCTCCGATTCCGGTGGTCTCTTGACCTATTAAGCCGTATTTTAGGGGCACCGTTTCGTCAATATGTCGGCAGGGGAGTTTGCCCACTCTTATTTGGGTAACAATGAAATCCGCTCCTTGAAGTGCTGTGTCAAGGTCATCGGTAAGCACCGTTTCACAGTCAATACCCGCCGCCTTCAGCATACGAATACAAAGATTTCCCACAATGGTTCTTTTTCTCTCGTCTATATCCATAAAGGAAATTTTTTTAAGTTTTAAAGTATCCTGTGCTTTAAGAAAACCGTCAATAAGTTCGGGACAGTAGGTTGAACCTGAACCTATAACCGCTACATTTATTTCTTTCATATTTATCACTCCTACTTTGCATATTTTTGTAAAATCCAGTTAATACAGCCCACTACGGGAGGCATCTCAAGTTTTATAAATTTTAGTTTTCTGCCTGAATATTTCTGGGCTTTTTCTAAAAGCATATCTAAATATGCCTTGTTGTCAAGTTTTGTGTTAATGGAGCCGGAAAGGACAACCTCCACTTCGTCACCTTGAAAGTCCAACTGTGCGGCGAGGGCTGAAATGGACCTTGCCCCTCTCTCCGCCATTTTCTCGCAGTAGTCAAGGGCACCCTTGTCCCCCTGTTTTGCCGCCTCAAAGAAAAACCCTATCAAATTGCGAATATGTTTACCGCCATTTGCACCTTCAATTTTTTCTATAAGTCCTAAAAACTCTTCCCTTGACTTAAAACCATACTCATCAAAAACCATTTTGGTAATCAAGGTTTTGTCCATAAGCAGGAAAAGTTCATTGTAAACCAATTCAAATGCCTTTTGCACTATATGGTCGCCTCCGGAAATGTCTCCGGAAAACTCTCCCAGTCCCATAAGCTGGAGCATATTTCCCTTGGAGTCAATTCCGTTACAGCAAACACCGGTACCACAGTTATAGCCTATAGCTTCACCTGAAAGGGAGCCGGCCTTAACCACAATAAAACCGTCATTGAAAAACTCAAAGTTTGTAAGACCCTTGTCCGTGAGCATTTTATGCATAATATCATATTGATATTGGTGGTCAATTCCCGCAAGCCCCATAAGGGTGAAAGAAATGTCGGAAAGCTTAATTCCCGCCTTTTCGCAAAGGGCATAAATTCCCTGCATTATAACATCGCTTGCCTCGTCAAAGCCATTTTCAAGACCTTCGTGGTTGCTTCCGCCACTTTCGTGAACTGTAAGCATATTTTTATTTTCATCAAAAAGTGCAAAGGCAGATTTTGTTCCGCCACCGTCAACGCCAATGTAATATTTCATTGTTTCTTCTCCTTAAATTTCAAAAAATTCTTCACAAACCTCATCAAGGCAGTACATTCCCCGTCTGGGAGGCTCTCTGTCAATCCAAGCTCCGCTTGTAAAGTCGGGGAAAGGTACGGGTGCACAGCCGATTGCTATACTCTGCTCCGAAAGGTAGGTAACCGCCATCCAGGTGGCTGTGTCATAAACATCAATGGGTGGCTTTGCGTCAAGGCGAACACTTTCCACAAAGGCACACAGAACCAAATAGTCCATACCACCGTGACCGCTCGTTTGAACACCGTCTATTGTGTATTTTTTCCACAAGGGATGCTCGTATTTGCTGATATACCCGTCATCGTGAAAACTTTCCCACTTGTGAGTCCAGTGACTGCCGTCATCTCGGGAAATTCCTTCAAGGTAAATAGTTCCGCCGTCTTCCATATAAATTCCCTTTGTTCCCTGAACTCTGTAACCACGGGAATAAGGCCTGGGAAGTGAGCAGTCGTGGGTAAGTAAAACCGTTTCACCGTTGGCACATTTTATCATTGTGGTAACAATGTCCCCTTCGTTAAAGGGGTAATTTGCAAGGTCATAATCTTCACCCTTGTTCTTTTTAATCCATTCATTAAGTCCCCTTGATTTTGATGCCATGGAAACAAGGGAAATAAACCTGTTACCTCTGTTAATGCCCAGCACCTTTGCAATGGGACCCAACTGGTGGGTGGGGTAAAGCTCACCGTTTCTGTGCTGAAAATTAAAAAGTCTGCCGTGTCTTATTTCTCTGCCTAAAGAAATTTCATCTCTCAAATCGTGCTCGTAGCCACCCTGCATGTGAATAATTTCACCGAAAAGCCCCTGCTTCACCATATTAAAAATTGCCATTTCGGCTCTGTCATAGCAGCAGTTTTCAAGGAGCATACAAAACTTTCCCGTTTCTTCGCTTGCTCTCACAAGGGAAAAACATTCCTCTGTACTTGCGGCGCCCCCTACCTCTATGGCAATATGCTTACCCGCTCTCATGGTGTCAACCGCAATTTTCGAGTGTGTAATCCAGGTGGTACAGCACATAATTGCGTCTATGTCATCTCTTTTGAGAAGTTCTTTATAGTCAAGGTAAACCTCGGGAGTGTTGCCGGCTTTTTCCAGCACAATTTCTTTACCTTTTTGGGCTCTGTCCTCATACTTGTCGCAAACCGCATTAACACAAACACCCTCACATTTAAGAAGTTCGTTAAGCATGGACTGCCCTCTGCCGCTTATACCTATTACGCCTATATTTACTTTATCTTTCATATATTTCCTCCCAGAAAAAAGACTTATTGATAATATGCAAAACAAAGTACAAGATCACTTAAAATACCTTTTGAAATGCTTTCTGAACTTTAAGTTATAGAGAAGCACCAGCTTTGAAAGGGCGATATCATAAATGACAAAGGCAAATGTACCCATTCCTAAAAGTATGGGAATTGCCACAAGCCCAAACTCGTCAATCTCGTCAATGGTTACATTCATCAGTTTAATCATTAAATAGTACGAGCCCGCTATGGTAGCCAAAAAGGTAAACACTTTCGCTACCCAGCCCAGTATAACATTTAACTTTGATTCAATTATCGCTTTAAGTATGGGGTAGTAGCCAAAGAAGGCGGCATACATTACAGCAACCTCTTTGTCGGGAACAAGGAAAAATCCCAAAATGGCAACACAGGCATAGATTCCAAAGGCCCATTTTTTACCGATTTCAATAACCGCAAAAACTAAAATTGCCCCCGCAATGGCGGGTAAAGCGTAGGTTAAAAAGGGGACGACGGCAACGGAAATCATAAGCACCAAAGAGAGGGAGGCAACAATTCCGCCGATAGCACATTTTGAAACATGTTTCATCTTAAAACCTCAACAACAGTCAATCAAGTCGCCGCCCATGCATTCACAGCAGCAGTCCGCACAAAGAAGTCCCGCACACATATCATAAAAAGAGCAGTCACTTGAACTCTTCTTTTCTTGTTGTACTCTGTAGCCTCCGCTTTGTTGCTGCTGAACCCAGGCATAGGCATTGGCATATTCCGGGTTAGAGGGTTCCATTAAATGTGCGGTTTCAAAGTAATTTGCCGCCTGCTCAAGCCAACCTTTTTTCTGGGCAATTAAACCCTTCAGGTAGTGCCATTGAGCCGTGCGGGCACCGTAGGGAATACCGTCAAGCAAAATTTGAGCATCCTCAAGCCTGTTTTGGTTAATTTTGTTAATTATATCCGTATAGTCTTGACTGTCATTATAAACGGGGTTCCCCATAACAATGGCATCGTATGCCGCATTCAGTTCAGCTAAAGCGGCAGGGTTATTTTCATACTGTGCGGCAAGCTGACGGTAGGCAACATTTACCCTTGACATATCGCTTCCCTGGGGTATTCCTAAAACATCATAAGGATTTCTCATTTTCTCACCTCGTTTATATTTCAAAAGTTTTGGTGTTGATTTTTTCGCCTGTATATTTTCTTAAAGCCGTCTTTACGCTTTGTTCAAGGCCTTGACAGAGAATATTTTCCGCAATATTATCAAATCGCAAAAGTGTTTTTTTCTCTTTGTTTTCAGCCAATACTCCCTGAGTTAGATTCAAAACTTTTCTTGCTTTTTTCGCAAATCTTTCCTTTTCACTCTTTGAACTTAAATCGGGAAATTCCTTTTTGAATGGATTAAAATTCCCGCTTTTGATGTCCTTTTCAAGGTCATCAACCGCATCTAAAATATAGGTAAAACGGCCTAAAAAGTAGCCCGTATTATAGAGGTAATCTCTGTACTGCTCATCACACTCAAGGGAAAGAATTTTACCCAAAGCAACAGCCGTTGGCTCCGCCGCAAGGTCTATGTGACAGTTTTCGTCCTTTTCTCTTTCCCTCTGGAGAACTATGCTTTCCCTTATTATTTTTTCAATTTGGGGAGCTTTTTTCTTCGCTTTTTTATGCATCAAAGCCACCAAGGGCAAAAGAAATAAACAAAGGATTTTTCTTAAAAATGAGCCGTCTGTCAGGTCATCTTTTAACTTGTAGTATATCGTTATTATTATTGCATGGGCACAAAGGTCAAGTTCTTTGTCGCTTTCACAGTAAAAGCATTTTTTTGTGGGATTAAAAGGGCAACGACCTTTACTGAATTTACACTTTTCCTCTTTTATTCCAATTCGCACTAAGGCGGCAAGGACAAAGTCATAGCTTAAAAACATTCTGCCGGCGAGTCCGTAGTTTCTCCCCAGTGCCCTGCAAAGAGAACAGTATATGCCACGGTAGATTTCATACTCGCCCATTTTAAGTTCCGGCTTAAAGGCCTTCACATAACCTAACATAACTTCCCCCTTGCCTAAACTTTTCTAAATTACATTATATAATAAACTTTTCCAAAAAACAACAACCAAACTATGAATTTTATCGAATTAAATAATTTGTTTACTTTTTTGCCGTTTTGTATTATAATAACTTGACCAAAGGGGTGAGAAAATGGCATACGAAAGTTTCGGCAGATTTTATGACGGTTTAATGGAAAATGCCCAATATGAAAAAAGGGCGGAATACTACCATAAACTATTGGTTGACAACGAAATAGAATCGGGAATTCTTTTGGATTTGGGTTGCGGCACGGGTACTATGTGCCTTGAAATGGCAAATCGTGGTTATGAGGTTATCGGCATTGACTCAAGTGTAACTATGCTTATGCAGGCAACGGAAAAAACCGCAGGCAAGGACATTTTACTTCTAAACCAAGATATGACAGAGTTGGACCTTTACGGAACGGTGGACTGTGCAATTTGTACCCTTGACGGAATAAATCACCTGCCGGACAAAGAAAGCGTACAGCGCACCTTTGACAGAGTTTCTCTCTTTATGAATCCCGGCGGAATTTTCGCCTTTGATGTAAATACTGTATATAAGCACCGAGAAATCCTTGGTGACAACTGCTTCGTTTTAGAAAATGAAAATGTTTTCTGCACCTGGCAAAACTCGTTAAATGAAGATAATTCCATTGAAATCACCCTTGATTTCTTTGAGGAAGAAGAGGGAATATATTACAGAGAAACGGAAAGTTTTACACAGAGAGCCTACGAAATAGGGGAGCTTACTCAAATGCTTGAAAAATCCGGTTTTGAAATATTAAATATTTTTGAAGATATGACAACAATACCCCTTTCACCGAAAAGTGAAAAGGCAATAATAATTTGTAAAAAGAGGTAAAAATGAGTAAAGCAGTAAGAATGATTTCAGATGACGGCACTTTAAGTGTTATGGCAATAGATTCAACGGACATAGTTGAAAAAGCCCGCTTTCTTCACGGCACGGTGGGAGTAACCTCCGCCGCCTTGGGCAGACTTCTCACCGCCGCAAGCATGATGGGCGCAGTTCTCAAAGGAGAAAATCAATCTGTAACATTGCGAATAAACGGTGGCGGCCCCGCAGGTGCGGTGGTGGCTGTCGCAGACTCAAAGGGTAATGTGAAGGGCTATATCGGCAATCCTTTGGCAGATGTTCCCCTTAACGACAAGGGAAAACTTGATGTTGCGGGGGTAGTGGGTACCGATGGCACTCTAACCGTAATGAAGGACTTAAATCTGAAAGAGCCCTATGTGGGACAAATTCCCCTTGCAAGCGGAGAAATCGCCGAGGATATCACCGCCTATTTTGCCATGAGCGAGCAAACCCCCACGGTTTGTGCTTTGGGTGTACTTGTAAATAAAGACAATAAACACATTATAACCGCAGGGGGCTTCATTATTCAGCTTCTCCCCACAGCAGATGATGAAATAATTGACAGGGTTGAAAACAGCATTAAAGACATTCAGCCCGTCACCACTATGCTCACCATGGGACTTACTCCGGAAGATATTTGCAGGGAAGTGCTTAAAGATTTCAGTTTAGAACTTCTTGACGAATTTGAACCTGTTTACGAATGTAATTGCAGTAAAGAGCGCTTTGCTCGAGGACTTCTCACTTTGGGTAAAGAAGAACTTATTGAAATTTCAAAGGATTCCTCCACCGAGGTGAACTGTCACTTCTGCAATAAGAAATACAGATTTTCAAGTGACGAGATATTAAAACTTACAGAAGATGTGTCTTAAAATATTTTTCAAAAAAGCCCTTGACAATATTTTGAAAGTATAGTATTATATACGAGCCGCTGAAGTAGTGGCGGCAAAAATGCGGGAGCATAGCTCAGCTGGGAGAGCATCTGCCTTACAAGCAGAGGGTCACAGGTTCGAGCCCTGTTGCTCCCACCATTTTTGGCCCGGTAGTTCAGTTGGTTAGAACGCCAGCCTGTCACGCTGGAGGTCGACGGTTCGAGCCCGTTC
>CAYFRJ010000040.1:0-9453 GCA_964345625.1 uncultured Clostridium sp.
CCCAACGCACCCTACCTTCCGCCTCGCTATGCTCGGCACTTGTTCGCCCCTTCAGAGGGAGGCTAATTGCGAGGCAAAGCCTCGCCTCTTGAAACGAGAAACGGGTAACTTGAAACTAAACAACCCTTGCCGCAGCAAGGGTTGTTTTCTCATTTATTCAGGAAATCTAATGTTACTTGGGTAAGCTCGTCGGCTCTGTTTTCAATGCAGTTGTGACCGCTCCCCTTGCCCTTTACCTCATAGTAGGTTGCATGGGAAAAGGCATCGTTCATTTGTGCCTGAAGTCCGCCGTTTAAAATATTGTCATTTTCCGCTTGAACCAAAAGTATGGGACATTCGATTTTATTCACATTGGCAAGGTCCGTAAGGCGAGCATTACGCAATATTTCACTTATTCCACTGCCGAAATTGTCATACTCAAAGGCGTTTGTATATCCTTTTATGTCGTAATTCATTGAAAATTTCCAATCATCCGTGGCAACATAAATCATTAACTTTACAAGGAACGGGGCACGACCTATGTTTTTGAAGAAACCGTTAAAAAAGTTCTTCATCGGAGCGGTTGCAAAAGCTTTTTTTATGCCGGCAGGTGCTTCATTTTGAGCGCTGGGGCAGAAAAGAAGCAGTGCTTTTACCGGATTTTCTATGGCAATATTAACCGACAAACCGCCACCCATGGAGTGTCCTGCCAAAATCCACTCATTCATGGGGGCAATGCTCTCCATGAGTTTTGTTATCAGCACTTCTCTGTCAACAATTTCCATTTCGGGCTTTTCACGGGTGGAGTAGCCGAAATTTGGAACATCCGCAAGAACACATTCATAGCCCTGCTCGGTTAAATTTTTAGCCATATTTCTCCAGTGGTAGGTGGAGCAGAGAAAACCGTGAAGCATCATAATTCTGCCCTTTTGCTCACCCTTTGCGGGAATAACTCTATAATGAATATCGTAATCCCCGTAGGTGAAATATTGACTGTCATCGTAGGGTTTTACTTTTTCTCGGGCAAAGGCAAAGAGGGTGAATGAGGAAAAAATAATGGAAATCGTGAGTAAAATGCTTGTTAATTTTTTCATAGTCTCATCCTTTCGTTTTTATAATTTTATTCTGCTTTGCAGATATGCGTGTGGTAGAGGATAGGACGCTATGCTCCGGAGTTTAGGGGTTAGGATTTGTTTTCCGCAACTTGAAACGGGAAACGGGAAACTTGAAACTCACTTACCTCTTCCCCGTACTGCCGAATCCCCCGGTGCCCCTTTCCGTGTCCTCAAGTTCCTGCACTTCAACGGGCTCAATGAGGGAAACGGGCATAATTACCATTTGGGCAATTCTCTCCTCCGGCTGAATTGTGTAAGTTTCTTCCAACTGATTTATTACACCCACACAGACCTCGCCCCTGTAGTCCGAGTCAATAACTCCCACGGAGTTCAAAAGACCTATGCCGTGTTTAATGGCAAGACCGCTTCTTGCAAAAAGCAGGGCGACAAGTTCGGGGCCGGGCAGGGCGATGGCAATTCCCGTGGGAATTACCGCCTTTTCACCCTTTTTTAATGTGATGGGTTCCTCAATGCAGGCATAAAGGTCCATCCCCGCAGAGCCTTCGGTGGCTCTGAAGGGAATTTTTGCATTTTCACGGAGTTTTTTTATTTTTAACTGCTGCATTTTATCACCTTATCTGTCTAATTCTTCCGGTGACTTTTTCACATGGGTACACTCAAGTTCGCTTTGAATTTCAATTCTCGGCTTTGCCCAGCGAACAGCATTGATAATAATTCTCTGCACATTCTCATTTCTGAAGGTGGGGTTACTTTCGTGACCGGGCTGGAAATAGAAAATCTTGCCAAGACCTCTCTGCCAGGTACAGCCGGAACGGAACACCTCTCCCCCTGAAAACCAGCCCATAAAAATAAGCTCATCCGGTTCGGGAATGTCAAAACGCTCGCCGTACATCTCTTCAACCGCCAGGTTAAAGTAGGGGAACTCCCTTTGCAATGGGGTGTGCGGGGTTCACAGTCCACACTCTTTCCCTGTCTCCGTCTCGCCAAAGAAGGTTACAGGTGGTACCCATAAGTTTTTTGAAAATCTTTGAGTGGTGACCCGAATGGAGCACGATAAGTCCCATTCCCCCCAACACTCTTTGGTAAACCCGCTCAACCACCTTGTCCGAAACCATACCGTGTGCCATGTGTCCCCACCAAATGAGAACATCGGTGTTGTCAAGCACCTGCTGGGACAAACCGCACTGTTTTTGCTTGAGAGTAGCGGTTTTTACACGGAAATCATCTTGGGACTCAAGGAATGTTTTAATACATCCGTGAATTCCGTCAGGATAAATCGCAGCAACCTCGCTGCTTGTTTTTTCATGAATTCCTTCATTCCAAACTGTTACCTTTACCATATAAGTCACCTCATTTTATTTTACTTAAAATTTTTTGTGATGTCCTAACAATTTTTTCTGCGGCGGGCTTTAAGATTAAATCACTTTCACCCATAAACTCAATAAATTCACCGTTAAAGCCCTTTTTGAACCTGTAAAGACCGTAAAGGGGGTTATTTTCGTCAAGGTCTCCCGACACTCCCCTGAAGTCATAAATGTCACAGCCGCTCTCTATTGCCCAGCGAATCATTTCCCACTGAAGAAGGTAGTTGGGCATAACCCTTCTGTGCTTTGAAAGGGAACCGCCGTAGAAATACCAAACCTTGTTGCCCCACCTTACGCACAGTGTACCTGCAATGGCTTCACCCTCATAGTATGCCATATATAATCGGGCATTTTCTCCGAAGGTGTCTAAAATTTTTGCAAAATACTCCTTGGAGCGAATGGCAAAGTTGTCCCTTTCCCCGGTTATCTGCATAATCTCGTAAAAAGCACCTGCCTTCTCACTGCCGCAAATTTTTATTTCCACATTGTGCTTTAACGCTACCCTCACATTGTAGCGGTGCTTGGAGTGGAATGAGGCAAAAACCTCATCCTGCGTTTTGCCCTCAATATTGAGTCTGAAAACAAAACGGCACTGAAAGTCTTCAAAATCAAGGGTGCGGGGCTTTATCTTAAAACTGTTTTCCTCAAGTAATTTGCGAAAATCTTCGTTTTCAACATTTACATCCTTATCCATTTTGAAAAGGTAGGCGTTTCTTTTTTCTCCCTGTGCCTTTGCCCCTTCAATTAAAGCCTTAAAAGTTTCACCGTCATCAAAGTCACAAACGGGGCCACGGGGAGCATAAAACATGGTGTAGGGGAATCCCGAAAGTTTGCGAACAAGCACCCCTAAAGTGCCGGTGATTTCCCCCGCATCGTTTTTACAAATTACACCGAACCAGTCCCAGTCATCTTTAACCTTGCCCCAAACACTTGTTTGCAGAAAATGGCCGTTTTTATGCCCTGCCACAAACTCGTCAAAAAAACCTGCATTATCTAAATTTACAATTTCTGTCTTCATACTGTCCTCGCTTGCCCATATTATATTAGTCATTATACATTAATGCACAAATAATTGCAATAATTTGAAAAAATATACTTATTACCCTTGCATTATTTTTATTTATGATTTATAATCACCCATTAGTAATTGAAGAAAGCGTGAAGGAATTATGGAAGAAATGAAACCGTTAAAAGCAGTCATAGTGGGAGCGGGTCACAGAAGTTTAATTTACGCTTCACTTGCAAAAACAGAGCCCGATAAACTGGAAATTGTGGGTGTGGCAGACCCGGATGTAACAAGACGAGAGAGTGCGGCAAAGGAGTTTAACATTCCCAAGGAGCACTGTTTTGAAACCGCAGAAGATTTGGCGAATGCTGAAAAATTTGCGGATGTTATAATTAACGGCACCATGGATCACATTCATGTGGAAACAAGCATTCCCCTTTTGGAGATGGGCTACGATATGCTTCTTGAAAAGCCCTTTGCGGTAAACGAGGAGCAGGCAAGAAAACTTATTGAGGTGGCAAAGAAAAACGATCGCAAGGTTGTGACTTGCTTTGTTTTAAGGTATGCCTCTTTTTACAGAAAAATCAAGGAATTGATTCTTAACGGCGAAATCGGAGAGATTATCAGCATAAGCACAAACGAATTTGTCAGTTACCACCATATGTCCACAAGCTATGTTCGTGGAAAATGGAACAACTCCGAAAAGTGTCACTCCTCTATGCTGCTTGCAAAATGTTCCCATGATTTAGATATTATGATGTGGCTTATGAGTGAAACAAAGCCGAAACTCATTTCATCCTTTGGCTGTAATATGCAGTACAGAAAGGAAAAGGCACCGAAAAATTCAGGCACAAGGTGTCTTGTTGACTGCCCCCTTGTCAATGACTGCGTTTACTCCGCAAAGCTCATCTATCTTGACCACCCGGATCGTTGGACCTGCTATGTTTGGGAGGGTCTTGAGGGCATTGAAAACCCCACACTTGAAGATAAAATTAACCAGTTAAACAGCAGTGACTACGGAGTTTGTATATACAAGAGCGACAACAATGTTGTGGACCACCAAACGGTAAGTGTGCTGTTTGAAAGCGGAGCAACGGGTACTCACAATATGGTGGGCGGTGCGAGTAAGGGCACTCGTGACATTGTAATCACCGGCACAAAGGGAATGATTTGGGGAGACCTTGAGGAGGGAAAAGTAACCCTCTCAAAAATTTACCCACCCTCAGAGCAAGGCAATAAGGACACCACCTTTGACACAAAGGTTAAAGACGACTCCCACGGCGGAGGAGACCTTGAACTTGTTCGTGACTTTGTTTCCTATGTGAGAGGAGAAAAGCCCAGTATTTCCTGCTCAAGTATTGAGGATTCCTTTGCGGGGCACCTTGCTGTTTTCCTTGCGGACAAGTCCATGGAGGAAAATGGCGTACCTCAAAATGTAGTGCTTTGATTGACAATTGAAAAATTTGTGATATAATTCAGTTTGTATTTTAGTTTAAGGAGAAAAATTATGCCATTAGTAACCACAAAGAAAATGTTTGAAGATGCTTACAAGGGCGGCTACGCCGTTGGAGCATTTAATGTAAATAACATGGAAATCATTCAGGGTATCGTTCAGGCGGCTCAAAAGCTTAATGCTCCCCTGATTCTTCAGGTTTCAAAGGGTGCAAGAGCCTATGCCAACCACACCTACCTTGTAAAACTTGTTGAGGCGGCAGTTGAGACTACAGGTCTTCCCATTGCCCTTCACCTTGACCACGGCCCGGACTTTGAGACCTGCAAGGCATGTATTGACGGCGGTTTCACCAGTGTTATGATAGACGGCTCCCACCTGCCCTACGAAGAAAATGTGGCTGTCACAAAGAAGGTTGTTGACTATGCCCATGCCCACGGTGTTGTTGTTGAGGGTGAACTGGGTCAGCTTGCAGGTGTTGAAGATGATGTTAATGTTTCCTCAGAGGACGCTTCCTACACTAACCCTGCAGAGGTTGTGGATTTCGTTACAAGAACGGGAGTTGACTCCCTTGCCATAGCCATCGGCACAAGCCACGGTGCTTTCAAGTTTAAGCCCGGTCAGGATCCGAAAATCCGCCTTGACATTCTTGAAGAAATTGAAAAGAAACTTCCCGGTTTCCCCATAGTTCTTCACGGTGCCTCAAGTGTTGTTCCCGAATTTGTAGAACAAATCAACAAATACGGCGGTAAGCTGGACGATGCCATCGGTATTCCCGAAAGCGAACTTCGCAAGGCGGCAAGCAAGGCGGTTTGCAAAATTAACATTGACTCGGACCTTCGTCTTGCAATGACGGCGGCAATCAGAAAATATATGTACGAGAATCCCTCTCACTTTGACCCGAGACAATACCTTGCCCCGGCAAGAGATGCCATTCAAGGTATGGTTGAACATAAAATCAACAATGTTCTCGGCTGTGCAAACAAAGCATAATTAAATAATTCTTAGGTTGAGAAATGCGGGCGTAGTCTTTTTGGTGACTATGTCCGTTTTTACTTATTAAATTATACAAATTAAAGCACTGTTACGCAAATATATTCCGTACAGCAGAAAAAAGGAGAAAGTATAGATAGCTTTTTCACTATTATACAAGAATTTGAAATGTTAGACTTTATTAAAAAACAGTCCCCGGTAAGAATTATCGCCTTCGGATTTTTCTTTGTGATAATGCTGGGCTCCCTGCTGTTGATGATGCCCTTCAGCGTGAGAAACGGCGTGGACTTAAAGTATATTGATGCCCTTTATACTTCCACAAGTGCGGTTTGTGTCTTTAGAGAAAATGATATTCTTTATCTGTGCGGTAACAAAAAAGCCATTTCCGATATTAACGGCTGGCTTAAAAGACACCGTTAAACAAAATATAATAATTTTTGCCACACTTCCTTTGAAGTGTGGCTTTTTTAGTGACTTTATCACGGAAATGTCTTCCAAAAAGACATATAATAATTTCATAAAACATAAAGGAAGCAAATTATGAGTTTTTTTGGTTTATTCAAACAGACAAATATTAACCATGGGGTGCAGGAGTATAAAACTACTCCCGGTGCCCTTTTAATTGATGTGCGTTCACCTGAGGAATACGGGCAGGGACATATTCCCGAAAGTAAAAATATTTCCCTTGATAACCTTGACAAAATCTCCACTTTAACAGATAATAAAGATACCGCTTTATATCTGTACTGCTATTCCGGTGCCCGCAGCGGTCGGGCAACGGGTATTTTACGGAATATGGGCTACACAAATGTAAAAAATATAGGGGGTATCTCCTCTTATTCGGGAAAGGTGGAAAAATAGTATGAAAATAGTTGTTGTGGGAGGTGTGGCAGGGGGTGCCTCTGCCGCCGCAAGACTTAGAAGATTGGACGAGTCTGCGGAAATTATTGTATTTGAGCGTTCGGGATATGTCTCCTACGCCAACTGCGGTTTGCCATACTATATCGGGGACACAATTACCGACCCGGAGGAACTTACCCTGCAAACTCCGGAAAGTTTCTTTTCAAGGTTTCGTGTGGATGTGAGAGTTCATCACGAGGTGACAAAAATTCACTCCGAAAAAAAGACGGTGAGCGTTAAGAATTTAGAAACAGGGGAAGAATTTGAGGAGAGTTACGATAAACTGGTTCTCTCCCCCGGAGCAAAACCCAATATGCCGAGACTTTCGGGGATTGACTCGAAAAAAATCTTTACTCTGCGTACCGTGGAAGATACCTTTAGACTTAAGGAATTTATTGATAATAACACTCCTAAATCCGCCGTTATTGTGGGGGGAGGATTTATCGGTCTTGAACTTGCGGAAAATCTCCGTGAACTGGGTATGGAAGTTACAATTGTTGAACTTCTTAAACAGTTAATGGCTCCCTTTGACGCAGATATGGCGTCCTTCATTCACGCAAAAGTACGCAGTCACGGCATTAAATTGGCTCTCGGGTATATGGTGGAGGGTTTTGAGGAAAAAGACGGGGGTATAAATGTACTTATTAAAGAGGAAAAACCCCTTCATGCCGATATGGTTATTCTTGCCATCGGAGTTGCCCCCGACACCGCCCTTGCAAAAGATGCGGGACTTGAACTTGGCATCAGGGGCAGTATTCTTGTAAATGACAAAATGGAAACCTCCGTTCCCGATATTTATGCCGCAGGTGATGCGGTACAGGTTAAGCACTTCGTTACCGGTGAAGATGCCCTCATTTCTTTGGCGGGCCCCGCAAACAAGCAGGGACGAATTATCGCCGACAATATTTGTGGCGGTGACAGCAGATATAAGGGCTCCTTGGGAAGCAGCGTTATCAAAGTCTTTGATATGACCGCCGCTTCAACGGGCATAAACGAAACGGTTGCGAGAAAATCGGGACTTGATGTTGACACGGTAATCCTTTCTCCTTTAAGCCATGCGGGTTATTACCCCGGCGGAAAACTGATGGCTATAAAGGTGGTTTTTGAAAAGGGAACCTACCGTCTTTTAGGTGCTCAAATAGTGGGCTTTGAGGGTGTGGACAAGCGAATTGATGTGATTGCAACCGCCATTCAGGCAGGACTTAATGCAACACTGCTTAAAGATTTGGATTTGGCTTATGCTCCCCCCTATTCCTCCGCAAAGGACCCGGTGAATATTGCGGGGTATATGATAGACAATATTTCAAAGGGCATTTTGAAACAGTGGCATTTGGCTGATTTTGATACACTTCCCCGTGACGGAAGTGTCACTCTCCTTGATACCCGCACAGTGGGTGAATACGGCAGAGGACATGTTGAGGGCTTTACCAACATTCCCGTTGACGAACTTCGTGAGAGAATGGGCGAAATTGAAAAGGGCAAGCCGGTTTATGTTATGTGTGAAAGCGGAGTGCGAAGTTACATTGCCTGCCGAATTTTAGAGGGCTGCGGTTATGAGGCATATAATTTCTCCGGTGGTTTCAGATTTTACGACTGCGTAATGAATGACCGTGAACTGATTGAATCTTCCTTCCCCTGCGGTATGGACAAATAAAAAACAAAAAATTACCCATCGGTTTTCTATGCCGATGGGTTTTTCTTATGCCTTTTGAAGTGCTTTAAGTTTCTTTTCGTCTGTAATGACTACTTTGCCCCTGGAAAGTTTCACCATACCCTCACTTTGAAAATAGCGAAGCATTCTGGTAATAACCTCTCGGTGGGAGCCCAGGTGGTTGGCAATGGTTTCGTGGGTGATTTTAAGCTCGTTTGTACCCTCAATGGAGGCCTCCTCAAGAAGAAATGCAGTCACTCGCTTGTCAAGACTTTTCCACATAACCTGTTCAATGAGCCACATTACCTCTGAAAAACGGCTTGCCATAAGTTCATTGGTAAAGTTTGCCACCGGAGCAGACTCCTCCATAATGCTTTTATAGATATCCGAGGGAATAACCCAATATTCCGTGTCCTTCTCCGCTTCAATGGTTACTTCAAATTGAATGGAATTCATTATGCAGGAGGCGGAAAACAAACACATATCATAGTCAAAAAGACGGTAAATTGTAATTTCTCGCCCCTCATCGGAAAGAATGTAGGCACGAAGTTGACCGGATTTCACAAGGATAAGACCTGTACATTCCATACTGCCGTTATATATAATTTTCCCCTTTTCAACCTGACGAGTCAGCAGACCTCCCAGGATTTTATTTTTTTGAATTGCGGTAAGTTTATTCCAAACGGGAAAGTACTCTTCAAAGTTCATAAAACAACCTTCTCTCTATTGTACCTAAATGTATCACATCGGTACAAATAAGTCAACAATATTGTTGACATGGGTGTGAAAAAATGATAAAATTAAACAGAGTAAATTTCATAAAAGTTTTTGGTGACATTGTCACGGAAACTATCTGTAAAATGTTGTATCATAGTGCCAAAGAACACTTTACGTCTTGTAACCTCGTTCTAAATAAACCGTCTCGCATCTGCATTTGCTGCGGTATCTAACTAATTAACAAACTCGTAAAGGGCTGTGCTCGGAGCCTCCTTGCAACCGTCATGCGGTAGGTGATCAAACCGATCCACAGCATC
>CAYFRJ010000041.1:0-8103 GCA_964345625.1 uncultured Clostridium sp.
AAAAAACTAAGGAGGATTTAATATGAAAACCCTGCTCAAACTTCTCGCCGTTTTTGTTGCAATCACACTGGTAATTCTCATTTTTACCGCCTGTGACAATAAGAATGAAAATGAGTCAACAACCGAATCCACTTCGGAAACCCTTTCACAAGAAATAACCACGCAGGAAGAAATCACAAAAACTATTCCCGATGATTCCTTTACCCTAAAATTTGACGAAATTTCTTTGGGGGACTATATCACCTTCGGCAAATATGAGCAAAACAATGTAACCGACGACGGCAAAGAGGACATTTCTTGGCTGGTTTTAGCAAAAGAAGACAGCAAAATTCTCCTTATCAGTAAATATGCCCTTGACTGCAAAGCTTACCACGAGACACAGGAAGATGTCACTTGGGAAACCTGTGACCTTCGTAAGTGGCTTAATAAAGATTTCTTTGAAGAGGCTTTCACCCAAGGTGAACAAAAAAGAATAGCGGAAACCTCTTTAGTAAACGAAGATAACCCCGAGTACGGCACAAAGGGCGGTAACCCCACAGTTGACAAAGTCTTTGCTTTGAGTGTGCAGGAGTGCTATAAATTCTTCCCTGAAAATGCACCTTACAGAGCCGCTCTCTGTACTCAACCCACCGCCTATGCCGTTGCTAAAGGCGCTTTCAATGGTAATGTAAGCGGAGAAACCGGAGGACCGGAAGAAGAAAAAAGAGGATTATGGTGGCTCAGAACACCGGGAATAATGCCGACGATGGCAATGTGCGTCATTGTTGATGGAGAAAAATTGGACGGTGCCCCTGTGGATAACTATTGGAAGGACTCGGAAGAGTTTGAAGATGGTGTTTTCTTCTGGGGCGGAAGTGTTCGTCCCGCAATGTGGATAACAGTTGAATAAAAAACAGCGGCAACCGAAAAAACATCGGTTGCCGTTTTGCTTTACCTATTTATTACTGAATATACCCCAAGACACCACTTGAATATCCTTTTCCTTTGCCCTTGCCGGCAGGTCTCCGCTTTTAAGAAGTTCATATTCAAGCACTCTTTTTTCCCATTCAACACCCATTTTTTCATTAGGTAGGGCAGGGTGTAAAAAGATTTCCGTTACCCCCTCAATGCAGTTGTCAACCCTATTGAGATAATATTCCCGCAAACTGTCATAGTTTTTAATTTCTTTCATTGAACGAGGGTCAGAAACTAAATCGTCAAGCATTTTTACCCCTCTTTTTTCTCCCGCCTTAACTATGGCATTTTGCAGTTTTAGAATAAAATCGGGAACTTTTCTTCCCAACTGCCTTTCAATAAATCCCTCGGTTTTTGGGAAACGAAATGGCAAATTATATGTAGCGCAAAAGTCAAAGGCATCAAGGAAAAACCGTCTGCCGTTTATACCGTAAAGGGTACCGCAATGACTGTCCGCATGGTCAACCAAAACACCCTTTTCGGTTATAAATTTATACTGTGCCTCAAGTTCATTCCTTACATCTTTTCTCTTTGCTCCAAAGGTTAAATCCTTTTGGTCTGTGGGCAGTCCCTCAGCCCCTAAAGATTTTGACCCTGTGATACTGTGCCAAATATTCCTGTCATCATCCGAATTAAGAGTAAAATGAACACCCACGGGAAAATTCTTTTCCCCTGCAAAATTCACTGCATCCTTTGCACAGGGTGCCACAGACATAACGCAGGTTGAGGTGATAAGCCCTTTTTCCAAAAGTTCTTTAATCGCCTCATTTTGCTCTCGGTTATAGCCGAAATCATCTGCATTTATTATCAGATATTTACTCATCCTTTACTTCCTCGGGAAAATGAAGGAAAAATGAAATGACAGAAGCCAATATCATTGCAACTGCGGGGAATACACACAGTAAAACCCTTGCTGCAAGTGCCGGATTTTCACCGGGATCATCACCGCTGTTAAAACCGAAAATTGATGAGGTCATATAAAAAGCAAGTGAAACATAAAGACCGTTAAGTCTGTTCATTACACCCATAAGAGAGTTAATAATTCCCTCACGCCTTATGCCGTATTTTCTGTAATCGTCATCAACAATTTTTGCACCGATGCAGTCCATTGTGGCAAGGCAGGCGGCAATGCCGAAGCCCATAAATGCCGCGATAACAATTGCGGGGATTAAAGAGTTAGCAAAGTAAAGGGGAATGAAGCCCGCCGCCATTATAATGAATCCCGTACGCCATACCGTCATAATGGGAATTTTACCGGTAAGTTTTGACCAAATTGCGATTCCTATAACCGCAACACCCAAAACAACCGCAAGCATTGTGGTTGTCGTACTGCCACCGAGTTTTAATGTATATTTTACATAGAAAGGTAGTGCCTGTGCAATAAGTGAAAAAGCCGCCGCATAAAATGCACCCGCAAGTCCGAAAATCCAAAACTTAGAGTTTGTAATCAGTGCAACAACACTTTCAACAAGTTTTGTTTTTTCCAATTCGTCATAATTGATTTCCGGCTCATGGCACCCCAAGAAACAGTACATCATAACCACAAGTGCCAAAATACCGTAAATAACAGAGGTGAGGGGATATCCTATTTTTTCCGTAACCATGGGAGTTAAAGCAATGCTTATTGCCATAGCAAAAAGTTGACAAATCTGGCGAAAACCGTTTGTCTTTGCCCTTTCTTCATCCGACTTAAAAAGTTCGGGGAAAAGTGAGCCGTAGTTTGCGTTTACGAGAGAGTCCAAAGTGCCGGTGAGTATATACATAAGAAGCATATATATAAACAGCAGTCTTTTGTCCTCTTGAATAAAGCCGGGGACATTGTAGAAAAGAATGAAGAACAGCACCAAAAGGGGAGTACCTATGAGCAGCCAGGGTCTTCTTCTGCCCCATTTTGTTCTCGTGTTGTCCGACAAAAAGCCGTAAATCGGGTTGTCAATGGCATCTACAAAAGCATAGATGAAGGGAATAAGCGCATACTGTTTCATGTCAAGTCCCAAGGAATCCACATAGTAAATCGCCGCAAAAGATTTGAACATATTTATGGGAATTGATGTTCCGAACATGGCAAATCCATAGCGGTAGGGGGAAGTTCTTTTAACTAACGGGTTTTCAGTTTTCATTTTTTGCCTCCTGTCTAAAATATATCGGGTTTGAAATTGCATATAATATTTTTAATTTGCCCATGCCTTTAACAGATTTAACATAGGCAAATTTTGTTTTTTCAAGTGTTACCTTTGCACAGCCGTTTTTAAGGGCAATTTCTCTTTCACCGGTATCGGTTACGAGTGTGAGTTTTTTCGCATTACTTGTAATTTCAAGGGGAATTTCCTTTGAAAACTCTGCCGTACCTCCCATTACGGTGTCACCGTATTTTAAGTTAAGGCGTATTCCGTTAACCTTTTTTGCAACAAAAGATTTTCCGTTTTTAATTGCATCAAGAATATCCTGTGCCCCACGGGACTTTGAATATACACCTGTTACGGGACTGCCTAATTTTGGAAATTGGTGGGGCTTATGGTAATCACTGCCCCCCACAATGGGAATTTTTCTGCCCTCTTTAAGAAGGGAAGTCCACCACTCAACTGCCATCAAGTTGGCAGGCCTCACGGGACTGTTCCAAACCTCAATCATATCAAAGTTTTCTTCATCCGCCCATTTATAAGGGCAAACAAAACAAAAGGGGTGGTTTACGGAAATAATTGCACCGAGACTCTTTGCGTGAGCGACAATTTCCCGCATTTCTTCCTGTGTGTTGGCAATAAACGAGTTTTCAAAGGGTGCCTTCACCCCAAAGAAATTCATATGCCCTTTGTAGTGTGTCCACTCAACCGCAGGAACAAAGGTTAGAGAGTCAAAGCGGGGCAAGTGTAAATTTTCGCTGAAATTGTTGTGGTTGGCAAGGGCAATATAGTCAAGTTTTTTCTTCTTCGCCATAATGCCCAACTCATAGGCATCATACTGTCCGTCAGAGGCGGTTGAATGAACATGCAGGTCACCGAAACGGAAAAGCTCTTGCGTATATTCAAACTCAATGTTGTAGGTAACATCAACCCCCTCATCTTGAATATGGTAAGCCCCCACAATTATTTGCCATTCTCCGGGGTTTATGGGCTGAGAGAGGTAACCCTTTGATGCCTCAAATTCACCCACAAAAATGCTTTTATGAGAGCTTCCCGACCAGCCGAGAAAGTTGCCTTTTTCATCCATAAGACCAAGGTCAACGGTATTTGTGGGCTTTAGGTCACCGAACACACCCTTTGTTGGTTTATGGTAGTCATAACTGACAGTAATTTTCACAACATTTTCGGGCACGGTAAAGGGCACAGTGTAGTAAAGTCCCTCTTTGTCCTTCGTGATTTTGTGAACCAGTTTCAAGCCCACCCCTCCCTTGCGATTTTTCCTTATTAAATATATCACAGTACGGAAGATTTTACAAGAATATCTTTGACTGAAATTAAAAAAAATACCGCAGTAACGGATTACTTCGCTACTGCGGTGCTGCTATTACGGTTTAATGAATTCGGAAGGGAGAAGTCCGAAGATGCCTTTGAAAAATGCAATAATTCTACTTATAAAGCCGGTGTCACAGGTGATGGTGCCCCCGGCTTTGACAAGGTTTTTGCCCGAGCCGTCCTTCATCACATTACCGTTGGCATCCACAACTTTTACCATGTAGTTCATATCAGATTTAATATGCCCTGCCGAATAGGTAACCTCACTGTTAGTGCCCTTTGCCACTTGCTTGCCGTCTATATACATAGCAAGAAAGTACCCCTCCGGCACTCCCGTTGCGGTTGCCCTTATGGTTATCCTACACCTATATTCAACCTCTTTTTCGGGTGCGGTGTTTATTTTTATTTCATTAAACGACAACTGCGCACCGCATATATCACATATTCCGTCTGCATTTTGGTCTGTATGCAAAAGGGGAGCAGAAGAAGTTCAATGTCGTGTGAAACATAGCATATATATCCACGCTCATTACTGTAATTTTTCGCCGCCTGTGCAATATTCGCATCATTAGCATATTCAAGTACATAAACTATATAGTCATTTGCCAAAAGGTCGTCAAGGTACTCCACATAGTAATCTCTGTCATCTTGCTGACTCAAACCATAAGTTCCGTTGTCAAAATCGTACGAGGTGTAAACATTTTCCTGGTTTACTCCATCAAAAATAGATGCCGTACTGCCGGACTCAATATATTCACTGACAAAGGTATCTCCGCCGTTAATTATAATGTCCTTTCCGCTTTCTCGCATGTCGGTGAGTATGGTGACAAGGCCGTTATAAATATCCGGGGTATGATAATGGTAATAAACATCCGTATTATCCACAAAAAATCCGTCAATGCCCTTTTGTGCCAGCTCCTGCACTCTCTGTTGAAGGAATGCTTGCCAAGGGGGCTGAGATACATCCATCCACTTTTCCTCAGGCCAGTTTTCATAGTCACCTAAAGTATATTGCTCGTAGTCGCTGTAATAGTCTCTGAAATTTTCTATGGAGCCGATATTTATGTAGGAATAAATCTTTTGCGCACCGTTTTGCTTCAGTGTGCTTATCTGCTCACTTGTGAAATATTCACTGTCAATTACCAGTAAATCCGTGTTGATGTGAACATTCACAATATCAGCTTCTTCACCCAGCAAAACAATGTAGTCTCGTAATATTCCCGTACAGTCACCCGTTGCAAAAGCAGACAAAGAAAACACACTTAAAATCAGAGTAGTAACCACAAGCAAACAAAGCAAATTTTTAAGCATTTACATAATATTCCCCCCTAATAATGAGCTTATACCACACCTATATTTTACACCTGAACTGTTAAAAACACAAGATTATTTTGGATATAATGTTTAGCAGAAACAAAATAATCATTCACAAACAATAAAATAACCACACATTTTTCCCTTTCCGTAAAAATCCCCCTTGCTTTTTTATAAGTGCTAAGTTATAATCAATTTAATATTTATGTTGTTTTAACAATTGAACAGTTAAAATCTTCAAGAGAGGAAAGAGAAAAATGAGTTCAGCAAACATTCAACATTTAATCGCAATGATTATCTACATGATGGCTGTAGTAGGTATTGGAATCTACTTTGCACAGCGAGCAAACAAGGATGCGGAGGCATATTTCCTTGGTGGTCGTTCACTTGGCCCTTGGGTTACGGCATTCAGCGCAGAAGCATCGGATATGTCCGGTTGGCTGTTAATGGGTTTACCCGGACTTGCATATTGGACCGGTCTTGCAGATGCGGTCTGGACCGCAATCGGTCTTGGTCTGGGTACATACTTGAATTTCCTTATTGTTTCAAAACGGATTCGCAGGTACAGCATAAAGGTTGATGCTTTCACTATACCTGATTTCTTTTCAAAGCGTTTCCACGAAAAGAATAAGATTCTGATGACCATTTCATCCCTTGTTATAATTATATTTTTCTCCGTTTATGCGGCACAGTGTCTGAGCACCTGTGGTAAACTTTTTGAAAATCTGTTTGGCTTGCCCTACGGCAGGATGATGATTGTTGCAGCCATATTTGTTCTTGTATATACTTTCCTTGGTGGTTTCCTTGCAGAGAGTGCCTCGGACTTTATGCAGGCAATAGTAATGGTTGTAACACTTGTGCTTCTTCTTGTGTTGAGTGTTATCAGTGCCGGAGGCATCTCGGTTGTTCTTGAGAATGCAAAAAGTTTTGACGGATTTTTCTCCCTTCTCACCACTTCAACCCCATCCGAAACCGAAATCAATGTGTTCGGACCAAGTTCAAAATACGGCATACTTTCAATAATGTCATGCCTTGCATGGGGATTTGGTTACTTTGGAATGCCCCAGGTTCTGCTTCGTTTTATGGGTATTCGCTCCGAGGGTGAACTTAAACTTTCCCGCCGTGTTGCAATTATTTGGGTGGCTATTTCCATGAGTGCGGCAATATTTATCGGTATTGTTGGTCGTAGCGTGGCTGGGCTTGATTATCTGTCCAACAACGCTTCTGAAGGTATTTTCATTGATGCGGCAACAATGTTCCTTCCCCCTGTACTTGCCGGCTTTGCCAGTGCAGGCGTGCTTGCGGCAGCCATCAGTTCCTCGGACTCTTATCTATTAATCACCGCTTCCGCAGTGAGCCAAAACATTTATCGTGGTGTGTTCAAAAAGGATGCAAGCGAAAAACAGGTTATGTGGTGCTCCCGTATCACTCTTATGGTAATAACACTTTTTGCTATGGTTATCGCTTGGAACTCCAACAGCACAATCTTCGGAATTACTTCCTTTGCTTGGGCAGGTTTCGGCGCCGCCTTTGGCCCCCTTGTACTGTTTAGCTTGTTCTGGAAGCGTACCACCTATCCCGCTGCGATTGCAGGAATGCTTGCCGGTGGAGCAATGGTATTCTTCTGGAAACTTGTTATAAATCCCCTTGGTGGCGTGTGGAAGATTTATTGCCTTCTTCCCGCATTTATATTCAGTTCCCTCGTTATTGTAATCGTTTCTCTCTTAACAAAGAAACCCGATGAAGCCATTACAGCGGAGTTTGAAGAGGTACGCCTCGGCTGATATTACAATTAAATCAAAGCACGCTGTGAAAAAACCACAGCGTGCTTTTTTATGTCTGAGTTTATTTCCAATACATCTACGAGTAAAAGCGGAAAATAAAGTAATCACTCCAGAATATTACACCTTTTTTCAATCAATTCCGCAAAACTTGCTTCCCCCAAAAAGTCTCCGACTTTTCGGGGACCCCATTGAGTAGAGGCCGGAGGTTCAATGTTAAATTGTTTACATAAAAAACAATGCACCCAAAAAGTGAGTGCATTATTTTTGGCAAGTTGCACCGATTTAGATATCCATTTTCTACTTCATGATAAGATCTTTCATCGATTTCTTCAACTGGTTGATTTCTTTCTTGGGGCGCATGCAAACAGTCCGATTACAATGCTCACTCAAATGGCAGGTTTCGCATATAATCATCATGATGCTTTGCTCAGCAAGTTCCTCGTCAGTCGGCAATTGGTAGGACGGAATCTGTTTGATCCCTTCGGGATTTCGAAGACCAAAGTCGATTTGCTTTCCGTTTCCGGTTTTCACATATCGATATACCTATTTAAAGGAACTTAATTATTGAAATCTTGCTTATTCACTAGTTGAAGATTTCA
>CAYFRJ010000042.1:0-8048 GCA_964345625.1 uncultured Clostridium sp.
GGCGGGAGCAAATCTCCTGCGTGGCGGTGGGTTTAAGCCGAGAACCTGCCCCTATGCCTTCCAGGGCATGAGAGAAGAGGGGATTAAACTACTTGAAACCGCAAAGGCGGAGTTTGGAACACCCATCGTAACGGAAATTATGGATCTTTCCCACCTTGAACTTTTTGATAATGTGGATGTTATTCAAGTGGGTGCGAGAAATATGCAGAACTTTGAACTTCTAAAGGAATTGGGCAAAACAGATAAGCCTATTCTCCTTAAAAGAGGTCTGAGCTCCACAATGGAAGAACTACTTATGAGTACTGAGTACATTATGGCAGGGGGCAACTCCAAGGTGATACTGTGTGAAAGGGGAATTCGTACCTTTGAGCAGTACACAAGAAATACCATGGACATTTCTGCAATTGCCCTTCTCAAGGAAAAAACACATCTCCCCGTCATTGCAGATCCTTCTCACGCAGCGGGAATGTCCCATATGGTTCGACCCCTTGCCCTTGCTGCGGTTGCCGCAGGTGCAGACGGACTTATGATTGAGGTTCACAATGACCCCGCCCATGCCCTTTGTGACGGCCCTCAGGCACTGAAACCGGAGGAATTTGCAAAGGTAGTTAAGGAAGTAAATGCACTCAGAGAGATTTTAACTAAATTTTAGCAGGTGATAAATATGACTATCGGAATTGTAGGCTTAGGTTTAATAGGCGGCTCCCTGGCAAGGGCATTGGCAGAAAAGACAAGTCATACCGTACTGGGCTTTGATATCGACAAAAGCACCGTCCTTGCCGCAAAGCTTGTAAATGCAATTAACGGAGAATTAAACGAGAAAAATATTTTAGATTGTGATATAATACTAATTGCCGTATATCCCGATGCGACTATTGAATTTGTAAAGAACAATGCAAAGAAAATAAAAAAAGGTGCAATCCTGGTTGACGGTGGCGGAGTTAAAGAAGAAATATGCAGAGAATGTAACAAAATCGCAAAGGAAAACGGCTTTGAATTTATCGGCGGTCACCCCATGGCTGGCACACAGCATTCCGGCTTTTCTCGTTCAAGAGCAAGTCTTTTTTCAGGCGCAACCATGATTTTAACACCTCGGGAAGACATTGATATTCATATCCTTTCAAAGCTTAGAGAGGTTCTTAATGAAATCGGTTTTGACAGTGTAAATGTCACCACCCCCGCAGAACACGACAAGGTAATTGCCTTTACATCTCAACTTCCCCATGTGGTTTCAAATGCCTATGTTAAAAGCCCGCAGGCACTTGCTCAAAAGGGTTTTTCCGCAGGGAGTTACAAGGATTTAACCAGAGTTTCAAGACTTAACGAAGAAATGTGGACGGAGCTTTTCCTCAAAAACAAAGAAAATCTTGTTATTGAAATAGACTTTTTAATTGAAAATCTTAAAAAATATTCCGATGCTTTGAAAAATGAAGACAGAGAAACTTTGCAGGCCCTTTTAAGAGAGGGAACGGACAGTAAAAATTTGGCAAGGTAGTGAGAAAATGACAAAAATTAAGGTGTGTGCATCAAGGCAATATGATGTGATAATAGGTAAAAATCTCCTTGAAAAATCAGGGGAATACTGTTCTGCCCTTTTCGGCAAAAGCAAGGCACTTGTTGTTACTGACTCAAATGTTGCACCCCTTTATTTGTCAAAGGTTTGTGACAGTTTCAAAGCAAGTCAAATTGAAGTTTCCTATATTATTTTCCCCGCAGGGGAAAACTCAAAAAACACCGAAAATTTAATTATAGCGGTTGAAAAAATGGCGTCACTTTCCCTAACCTCAGGTGACTTTGTTGTGGCACTCGGCGGCGGTGTAATCGGAGATTTAACCGGCTTTGCCGCAGGCGTATATTTACGGGGAATTCCCGTGGTGCAAATGCCCACAACTTTGCTTTCGGCAGTGGACTCCTCCGTGGGCGGAAAAACTGCGGTAAATTTGCCCCAAGGTAAAAATTTAATGGGTATGTTTAACCAGCCCGCCCTTGTGCTTTGTGACATAGACACCCTTGACACTTTGACAAAAGAAAATTTCAGCGAGGGAATGGCAGAGGTAATAAAATACGGTGTTATTTTTGACACAGACCTTTTTAATCTTGTGAAAAACGGTGATGTGAAAGCAGATTTAGAAGAAATTATCGCCCGCTGTGTAACCCTTAAAAGGGATGTTGTGGCAAAGGATGAGTTTGACAAGGGTGAGCGAAAACTGTTAAACTTCGGTCACACAATGGCTCATGCCATAGAAAAATGTTCAAACTTCGAAATTTCCCACGGAAATGCGGTGGCGGTGGGAATGCTTATCGCTTCAAGTGCTTGTTACCGTCTCGGTTTTTGTAAGGAAAACTGCACAGATGAAATTAAATCTGCCCTTATAAACAACAATCTTCTCACCGAATGTGACTTTTCTGCCGATGAACTTTCAGCGGCGGCATTGAGTGACAAAAAGAGAGACAAAAACACCATTACCATTGTGGTACCCTATGAAATCGGCAACTGCATACTTAAAGAAACAGATCTTGAAATGCTGAAAGAAATTGCAAAGGGCTGAGAAAATGAATGTTCAAATAAAACCCTGCACCCTTCAGGGTGAAATAGGGGGAATAACCTCAAAATCCTTTGCCCACAGGGCTTTAATCTGTGCCGCTTTGGCAAAGGGTGAAAGTGAAATACAAATTGATGACTTTTCACAGGATATTTCCGCAACCGTTGAATGTTTGGTGTCAATGGGTGCATCAATAAAAATCAAAGATAACATTTGTCAAGTATCTCCTATAAAAACAACAAATAAAAATATAAAAATGAACTGCAGAGAAAGCGGCTCCACCTTAAGATTTTTGCTTCCCGTTATCTGTGCGCTGGGCTTAAATGCCACCGTTTTTGGGGAAGGCCGTCTTCCGGAAAGACCCCTTTCACCACTAAAAGAAGAACTTCTCAAAGCAGGGGCAATTATTTCGGATGAATTTCCGTTAAGGGTAAAGGGAAAAATTAACGCAGGAGATTATAAAATCAAAGGGGATGTCAGTTCCCAATTTGTAAGCGGCTTGCTTTGTGCCCTTTCCCTACTTTACGCAGACAGCACTTTAACCCTTTTACCCCCCATTGAGTCAAGACCATATATTGACATAACCCTTTGTGTGTTAAGGGATTTCGGTGCAAACATAAAAGAAGAAAACAACAGGTTTTACATAAAAGGCAAAACCATGAAAGGCAGAAAATATGTTACGGAAAGTGACTGGTCTAACGCCGCCTTTTGGCTCTGCTCCGGTGTGGGAGTTAAGGGACTTAACTTAAATTCCCCCCAAGGCGACAAAAAAATTCTTGAGATTTTAGCCCAAATGGGTGCAAACATAATAAACCAAAAGGGAACAATAAAAGCAGAACTTTCAAATCTCAAAGGCATAGAAATTGATGTAAGGGATATTCCGGATTTAGTGCCGGTGCTTTCCGTCCTCGCCGCAACGGCAAAGGGTGAAACCAAATTTATAAATGCAGGCAGACTTCGCCTTAAAGAAAGCGACAGACTTGAAAGCGTTTGTGAAATGCTTAAAAATCTGGGTGCAGATGCAAAAATCAAGGAAGACTCCTTAATCATTAACGGAAAAGACTCCCTTGACGGTGGCTCGGTTGATTCCTTCGGGGACCACAGAATAGTAATGTCTGCCGCCATACTTGCAACTAAAAGCAAAAGTGATATAATTATAAAAAATGCTCATGCGGTAGAAAAATCCTATCCGGAGTTTTTCACCCATTTTGTAGAGTTAGGAGGGAATGTGAATGTCCTGTAGCTTTGGAACAAATATTAAAATTACAATTTTCGGTCAATCCCACTCACAGGCAATGGGTGTAGTAATTGACGGAATTCCTGCCGGCATAAAACTTGACTTAGATAAGATTTGCAGGTTTATGCAAAGAAGAGCCCCGGGAAACAGCGACATTTCCACCCCGAGAAAAGAGGAAGACTTTCCCAACATCATAAGTGGAATAGTGGAAAGCACCACCTGTGGTGCCCCTATTTGTGCCGTAATTGAAAACAAAAATGCTAAAAGCGACGACTATGACAAACTTAAAGAGATTCCCCGACCCTCCCATGCGGATTTTTCCGCTTATATGAAGCACAACGGTTTTAACGATATAAGGGGAGGAGGAAATTTCAGCGGTCGTCTCACCGCACCCCTTTGCTTTGCAGGGGCGATTTGTCTTCAAATCCTGGAAGAAAAAGGCATTTTTATCGGTGCCCACATTACTTCAATCGGCAAAATAAAAGAGGAACGATTTGACCCTGTCAATGTGAGTGCCGACCTGTTGCAAGCCCTTACAAAAAAGGAGTTTCCCGTACTTGATGATACAGCGGAAAGCAATATGAAAGCTGAAATCTTGAATGCCAAAAAGCAGCTTGACTCCGTAGGTGGCACCGTTGAATGTGCCGTAGTGGGAGTGCCTGCGGGAATAGGGGAGCCCATTTTTGAAGGTATTGAAAACAAACTCAGTCAAATAATTTTCGGTATTCCCGCCATAAAGGGAATAGAATTCGGCAACGGCTTTGATTGTGCCGGTTTATTCGGTAGCGAAAATAACGACGAGTTTATGGTAAACGATGATAAAATCACCACAAAAACCAACAATCACGGTGGTATTTTAGGGGGAATTTCCTCGGGAATGCCCATTATTTTCAAGGTGGCGGTAAAGCCCACCCCCTCCATCGGCAAAAGCCAAATAAGTGTGAATTTAAAGACAAAAGAAAGTGAAGAACTTGTTGTGGGGGGAAGGCATGACCCCTGTATTGTGCCCCGTGCAGTGCCCTGCATCGAAGCGGCGACAGCCATTGCAATATTAGATTTTCTTTTATAAGAGGGAAATATTATGGACTTAAAAGAATACAGAAAAGAAATTGACAGCATAGACAGTCAAATAACCGCCCTTTTCCAAAAAAGAATGGAAACGGCGGCAAAAATCGCAAAGTATAAAACTGAAAACAATCTTCCGGTGTTCAGCTCCGCAAGGGAAAGAGAAATAATGAACAGCGTCACCCTTGCCTGTGGAGAAGAACTCCAAAACTACACAAAAACTCTGTATCAAACTATTTTTGATATGAGTCGTTCTTACCAAAAGAAACTTATTTATCCGAAATCCTCGGTGGTAAAGTTTATTGAACAGGCAAAAAACGACTCTCCCGCAACTATCCCAGAAAGGGCGGTTGTGGCTTGTCAAGGTGTGGAGGGTGCATATTCCCAGCAGGCTTGCTCAAAGATTTTCACATACCCCACAATTATGTATTTTCGTGGTTTTGAAGAAGTGTTTAAGGCGGTGGATTCAGGGCTTTGTCGCTACGGTATTTTGCCCCTTGAAAACTCCTCGGCGGGTTCTGTGACAGGCGTTTATGACCTTATGAACAAGTATAGGTTCTACATTACCCACTCTTTGAAAATGTATATAGGTCACTCTCTTTTAGCAAACAAGGGTGCAAAAATAACTGAGATTAAAGAGATTTTTTCACATGAACAGGCACTTAATCAGTGCTCGGATTTCCTTGCACGATTGGATGTAAAGGTTACTGTTTGTGAAAACACCGCAGCAGCTGCAAAAAAGGTTGCACAAAGTGGCTCAAATTCCGTCGCCGCAATCGGTTCAAAGGAATGTGCTGAACTTTACTCTTTAGATGTGCTTGACTCCGGTGTTCAAAATACCGACAACAACTATACAAGGTTTATCTGTATTTCAAAGGTACCGGAAATCTATCAAGGAGCAAAAAAGACAAGTATTATGCTTACACTTGCCCACAAACCGGGCAGTCTTTACAACACCATTTCAAGGTTTGCCTCCCTGGGACTTAACTTAACAAAACTTGAAAGCAGACCTATCCCCGGAAGTGACTTTGAGTTTATGTTTTACCTTGACATTGGCGCTTCCGCCTCTTCGGAGTCTATGAAATCTCTTTTAAATGAACTTGAAAAAGACTGTGAAAGGTTTAATTTCTTAGGTTCCTACACAGAAGACTAAAGGATTTGATTTTATGTACGGCCTTCTCGGCAAAAAACTGGCTCATTCCCTTTCACCCCAAATTCATTCATACCTTCCAAGCAGTAATTATTCACTTTTTGAAAGGGAAGAAAATGAGCTTGACAGCTTCTTCCAAAACCCACCTGCCAAAGCCTTTAATGTTACAATTCCATATAAAATTGAGGCATTCAAGAGGTGCACGGTGCTTTCCGATATTGCCCAAAGAATCGGCTCCGTCAACACAGTAATTTATCGTGATAACGGAGAGATTTACGGAGACAACACAGACTATTTCGGCTTTTCTTATATGGCTGATTTGGCAGGTTGTGACTTTAAGGATAAAAAGGTTGTCATTTTAGGCTCGGGTGGTGCCTCCCTTACTGTAAAACTTGTGTGTAAGGACAGGGGAGCCAGAGAAATTGTGGTTATTTCAAGAACAGGGGAGGAAAATTACGAAAATCTTTATCGCCACTACGATGCCCAAATTCTTGTGAATACCACACCTGTGGGAATGTACCCCAATAACGGTGAAGCCCCTTGTGACATAAGTAAATTCACTAAATGTGAAAGGGTGCTGGATTTAATCTATAACCCCTCTAAAACTCGCTTAATTCTTGAAGCGGAAAAATGCAAAATCAAAAGTGCAAACGGACTTTCAATGCTGGTTGCCCAAGCGGTAAAATCCTCACAGCAGTTTACCGACACAGAAATTGACGAAAACATCATATCCGAAATCATCAAAAAAATTGAACTTGAACAAAAAAACATAGTGCTTATCGGGATGCCCGGTTGCGGAAAATCCACCATAGGAAAACTCCTTGCAAAGGAACTTTCAAGGGAGTTTACAGATACCGACTCCATAATTGAAGAAAGGTGGGGAGCAATCCCAAATATCTTTGAAAAATATGGGGAAGATGAGTTTAGAAATCGTGAAAGCCAAGTGGTGGCGGAGTGTTCTAAGTTATGCGGTAAAGTCATTGCAACGGGAGGGGGAGCAATTCTCAAAGAAGAAAATCGCCTTGCCCTTCGTGAAAACTCAACGGTGGTTTATCTTAAAAGAGATTTAGACAAACTTGCCACCTTCGGCAGACCTCTTTCAAAGGACAGGGCAATCCTTGAAGAATTGTTTGAAAAACGAAATTTCCTCTACAAAGAAACGGCAGATTTTTCAGTTGAAGTGGAGGAGGATTTTTCGGAAACCGTGAAGAAAATTATTGCAAAAATATACGAAAACACAAACTAAAATCGTTTACCGTTTCGGAGGAAAAATAATGAAAAGAATCACAAGTTTTACAATAGACCACGACAAATTAGAACCGGGAATCTATGTTTCAAGGGTTGACGGTGACATTACCACCTACGATTTGAGAACGAGAAAGCCAAACTGCGGCGAATATATGGACACCACCACCGCCCACAGCGTTGAGCACATGTTTGCAACTTTAGTTCGTAACAGCGAAATCGCAGAGAATGTAATATATTTCGGCCCTATGGGTTGCCGTACCGGTTTTTATTTGGTGGTTAGAAATTCGGAGAATGAAGAGATTTTAGAAATAACAAAGAAGATACTCAAAGACATTATTGCCCACGAGGGAAAAGTGTACGGAGCAAGCAGAAAGGAATGTGGAAACTACCTTGACCTTGACCTTCAAAAAGCGAAAAATGAGTGTGCTTTGTACCTTAAGGCACTTGAAAAAGAGCAAAGCTTTACTTATAGTGAATAATCTAAAAAGATGTTGACAATTTGTCGGCATTATGTTATTATATGCAGGCAATTTAAGGAGAGATACCGAAGTGGTTATAACGGAACGGTCTTGAAAACCGTCGTACCTTTACGGGTACCGTGGGTTCGAATCCCACTCTCTCCGCCATTTCGTTAATTTCATATTTGCTGTTAACGCTACCATGGAGAAGTACTCAAGTTGGTGACGAGGCGCCCCTGCTAAGGGCGTAGGTCGGGTAACCGGCGCGAGAGTTCGAGTCTCTCCTTCTCCGCCATGATTACAGTACGATTTAGCAACTGTACTTGAAACCCCTTGTATATCAAGGG
>CAYFRJ010000043.1:0-7734 GCA_964345625.1 uncultured Clostridium sp.
CCCTTGTGGAGGAGGGCATTATCCAACGCCACGGACAGGGCAAAAACACTTTTTACACGAGAAAGCAGTAAGTTTTTACAAAACAAAAAGGAGGAAATTCAGTGCCGTTTAACATAGTAAAAGATGACATTAAAAAAATAAAGGCAGATGCGCTTGTAACTACGGCGAACACCCCGACCGGCAACATCGCTGTGGGTGAAGCGGTTATTAAAACTCACCGTGGCTTGAAAGCAAATTATGTGATACATACCCTTGAGCCGACTTGGCAAGGCGGGAAAAACAGTGAAGAAAACCTGCTTAAAAAATGCTACGAAAACTCCCTGAAACTTGCTTTGGAAAATGAGTGTGAGTCCATTGCATTTCCTCTGCTTTCCTGCGAAAATTCCGATTTCCCCAAACCTTTGGCTGTGCAAATTGCAACGAGTGTTTTTAATGAATTTTTAACAGACCACGAAATGCAAATTTACTTGTCGGTGCAAAGCAAAGACGCCTTTTCTCCTCCAAAGGAACTGCTTCAAGCGGTTCAAAGTTATATTGATGAAAAATATATTGATACAGCGGTCTTTGAAAAATGTGAAGCAAAAGAAATAAAATATCTTGAAGCCGAAAAGGAACCGCCTTTCCCCAGACTGAAAAAACCGAGATATGAATCTGTTTGCGCTGCCCCCGAGGCATTGGAATCGGTACGGGTACCCGGTGAATTGGAAGATTTGCTCAGTAAAACCGATGCGGGTTTTTCCGAAACCCTGTTAAAGCTTATTGACAAAACCGGTAAAAAAGATTCGGAAATATACAAAAAAGCGAACATAGACAGAAAACTCTTTTCAAAAATCAGAAACAACCCGGACTACAAGCCCTCAAAGCCCACGGCACTTGCCTTTGCCATCGCCTTGGAACTTAATTTGCAGGAAACGAAAGATTTCATAGGAAGAGCCGGCTTTGCCCTTTCACACAGCAGCGAATTTGACATTATTATTGAATATTTCATTTCAAACGGCAACTACGATATGTTTGAAATTAACGAAACCCTCTTTGTTTTTGACCAAAATTTATTGGGTGCGTAAATGTCGCATACAAAGCGACCAAACCTCTCTTCATTGATGTTAAAATTGAGACAACAAAATGAAAGAGAGGTTTTTATTATGAAAAACAACACAACGGAATTAGTATTCATTCTTGACAGAAGCGGTTCTATGGGAGGCCTTGAGTCCGACACCATCGGCGGATTTAATGCAATGATTGAAAAGCAAAAGAAGTTAGAGGGAAAGTGTTTTGTAACAACATTTCTTTTTGACAACGAAATCGAAAAAATCCACGACAGAGTTGAACTTAAAAATATGAAGGCAATGACGGAGAAGGAATACTATGTCAGAGGATGCACCGCCCTTTTGGATGCCATCGGGGAAGGGATTGAGCACATTGAAAACATTCACAAATATGCTCGTCCGGAGGATGTGCCCGCAAACACAATGTTTGTTATCACCACAGACGGAATGGAAAATGCAAGCCGTAAATTCAGCAGTAAACAGGTTAAAGATAAGATTGAAAAGCAGAAAAAGGACCACGGCTGGGAATTTATATTCGTTGCGGCGAACATTGATGCGGTTGAAACTGCTAAGAAATTCGGAATTGACGAAGACCGTGCCGTAGATTACCTCGCCGACTCCGAAGGTACGGGACACATGTTTGATTGCTTGTGTTCTGCAGCGTGTTACTTAAGAACAGAAAGTGAAATTGACAAAAACTGGTCCAAAAAACTGAAAGACGATTACAAAAAGAGAAAGTAAACACCGCACTGTTTATTGAACAGTAAACAAACAAAAGCCCTTAACTGCAAGAACACAGTTAAGGGCTTAAAATTATTTTCCAATTTTATAAATCCGGTAAAATGAGTTTAATGGAGCGCTTGTCAAGGTCATAAATATTCGGAATTTCGTAGCGGTTGTCGTTTGCGTCTTTAATTAGTATTCGCTTATCGTTAAAAATCTTCATGGACTGTATATGGTTTATAATTTCAAAGGTATAAACGCCCCTGTCAGTTTCCACGGTCCACAGCCAGATTTTGAATTTTTCCGAACGGCGAATGAGCCGTGTGATTTTGGGTATTCTATAATATTCCTCCAAACAGCCCTCAAGAAGCTCCGCCTGTTCCGGCTCCATTGCGGAAATTTCACGAATTATGAACTGCTCCTCACCCTCGCTGTTAAGAAAACTTATATACTTTGTAATTGCGTTTATGGGGAACAGCCTTCTGGGTTCAAGGTTAAAAAACTTTTCCCCTGTTTCAAGTTCCACATCCACAAATATTTTGTCCTTAACGATGAGTTTTACCCCATTGCCGTCAATAAATCTTCGTGCCACAGCCATTCCCTCCTTATCCAAAATTCTCCGCTTGTTTTTCGGCGTCAAGCTTTTCACTCATTGACTGAATTTCAATCAGTTTGTAGTACTTGCCTTTGAGAGCCATAAGCTCCTCAGGTGTGCCGAACTCAATAATGCTTCCGTCATCCACAACAATAATTTTATTTGCCTTGCGCAGGGTTGAAAGTCGGTGGGCAATCATCAAGGTAGTTCTGCCCTGTATCAGTCGGTCAATGGCGTCTTGAATAAGCTTTTCCGTTTCTGAGTCTACCGCACTGGTTGCCTCGTCAAAAATCAGAATTGAGGGGTCTTTCAGCACCGCCCTTGCAATGGAAAGGCGCTGCTTTTCACCGCCGGAAAGTCCCACACCTCTCTCACCCAGCATGGTGTCGTAGGCATCGGGCAGACGAGAAATAAAGCCGTGAGCGTTAGCGATATCCGCCGCATTGAGCACCTGCTCCGGTTGGGCGTTGGGCAGTGAATAGGCAATGTTCTTAAAAATTGTGTCCCTGAACATCATGGGCTCCTGCTGAACATAGCCAACCTGTGAACGGTAGTCGGACATATCAATCTCTTTTATGTTGATATCGTCAAGGAGAATTTCTCCCTCGTAGTCATCAAAAAATCGCATTAAAAGACTTATCAGCGTTGATTTACCCGAGCCCGTTGTACCTACTATACCCACGGTTTCACCCGGCTCAACAACAAAGTTAATATCGTTGAGAATTTTTTGCGATTTATCAAATGAAAAGCTTACATTGCGAAACTCGATTTTGCCCTTAACTTTTTTAAGTGTTCTGCCCTTACCGAAATCGTGCTCCGGCTCTGCGTTAATAATATCCATAAGCTTTTCCACCGAGGCGAGAGCATTTTGGTAGGAATCGTTAAGGTTTGCAAAGAAGCCCACAGGGGCATAAAACATACTGGTATATGAAATAAACGAAACAAGAACACCAAGGGAAAGTTCCTCGGGGTCATTTATAACCATTCGACCGCCCACATACCAAATTATTACCGAACCGCAGGTTACAAGGAAGGTGATGGCATTGGGGAAAATAGAAGAAATTTTTGCCGCCTGTTTGTCCTCCTTGAGCCATTCATCAATGCGATGAGAAAACTTTTCGGTTGCCCTTTCTTCTCTGGAAAATGACTTTACAATTCTTACTGCGGGGATTGTATCTGCAAGCACATTTGAAATTGCGGTACCTCTGCGCCAAAGCCGGCGGTACATGGGGCTTATTTTTTTACCAAAAATTCTGCTGAAAATTACCACAATGGGCACCGTTGTAAGGGAAAGCAGCGTAAGTTTCCAGTTCATTGCCAGCATTATGATTATAATGCCCACCATCAGGAAAAACTGCACCACCGCCTCCTGAGTTATTCTCAGCATAAACTGCTGAAGAACCGAAGTGTCGGAATTGACCCTGTTAATAACCGAGCCCGTGGAGGTTTTTTCATAAAATCGCATAGGCAAATACTGTGCCTTTGCGTAAATTTCTTTTTTAAGGTCTGCGATTATGTGATTTCCCGTTAAACGCAAGAGATAGGAACGAAGGGCACCGACGGAGTACTGAATAACATATACACCTAAAAGCACGAGAATAACATAAAGCAGTGCTCTTATTTTGCCGTTGGGAATAATGTCATCTACCATAATGCTGGTTATGTAGGGTGGCACAAGTGCCATTGCGGTGGTAACAAAGGAAAGAAGCAAACAAACAAAAAGTGGTTTTGCATGAGGTTTAAGGTATTTCACCATTGTTGCCGCCATTTTTTTCTTGCCCTTACAGTTGAGACACTCCGCATTTGGGGAGGGGAGTTTCCTGCCGCATTTTGGGCAAAATGAGCGCATATTTTCATAGGCGGCTTCCACTACCTCAAGTTGCTCTTTAATATCGGCACCCTCATTTACCTTGTTAATAAAGGTGGCTGCACTGTCGCACAGTACGGCAACTGAAAAGGTGAAACGCATTACATCAATATTTTTACCCTCTGTGGTTTTAACTTTCATTACGGCATTGCCGTACATACGCTTAACCTCTGCCTGCTCAATTTCCGAAAAGGGGAGACTTATTCCGCCCCCTTCAAACTGCTTACTCACACACACCAGTTTGTCGGCACAAACAAAAATGGCGCTTTCCCCGTAATCGCTGTTGGGTTCCAAATCCCCCACCACGGCAAAAAGCGCATCTATTCCGTCAGGTTCCACACCATTTAAAAGTTTTTCTAAATTTCGAGTAATAGGACGGTTTGTAAGTATTTGTTTCGTTTCCATATTTTCACCCCGCCACAAACACAATAAAGTAATTTCTTTTAAGGTGCATTATAACCCCAAGTCCTTTAAATGTCAACACATTTAGACACTTTTAACCCCTTTTTTAATGTTAGTTCATTGTTTGGTAAAATTACTGGCAAAAATCACCGAAAAAGGTTATTATATTCAGGTAAAAACTATTCAAAAATATGAACGGAGGACTTTATTATGGCAGAGGTACTTGCAAAAATCACAGGAATTTTTATGGTTACAGCCATCTTCTTAACAAATTTTTTCGGGGTCACCTCAATTCGAAAGGAAAAAGACGACCTTAAAAAAGAGGATGCCCGCTTGAGCAAAAACGAGCGTGCCCTCGTGGAAAAGGTGACGGCAAACTTTGAAAATGTCATTGTGCTTTTCAACATTTCAAACATAATCGAAATGGACTGGCTTGAGGAATATGACAGCATCAAGGCAGCTGCAATTATCTGGATTCCCGGTGAATTCGGAATGACGGAGGTTGCAAGAATGCTTACGGGCAAAGTAAATCCCTCCGGTCGCCTTGCAGACACCATCGCCTACAAAATGGAGGACTACCCCTCAAATGTATGCTTCGGCTCCAACAAATATAACCATATTTTTAGCCTCCCTACACAGGGAGGCGTTTTCATTGTTCTGCCTAACTGCTACATAAAGCGGTTATCATTTCAAAGGAAATCTAAAAATAATGTTTAACTGTCTGAACCAACAACTTGAAACCGGAAACGGGGAACTTGGAACTAAAAATGAATCCCCCTCATGAAAATCCCGAACACACGCAAAGAAAATTAAATAATATTAGCAAAACTATTGACATTTGCAAAAAACTTGTGTAAAATAGGTGGCACACAAATATTTTACAAAAAATTCAAGGGGGAGGGAAAGGTGTGCCACGAAATATTTTGCACTGTGACCTGAATAATTTCTACGCAAGCGTAGAATGTATGCTTGACCCCTCTTTGAAAGAATACCCCATTGCGGTATGCGGCAGCGTTGAAGAACGGCACGGAATAGTTCTTGCAAAAAACTACAAGGCGAAGGCATACGGTGTCAAAACGGCGCAGGCGGTGTGGCAGGCAAAACAGAACTGCCCCACCTTGGTTGTTGTGCCTCCCCACTATGAGGAATATATCAAATATTCAAAGCTTGTGCGTGAAATTTACAGTCGGTTTACCGACTTCGTGGAGCCCTACGGTATGGACGAATGTTGGCTTGACATTTCCGGCACAAAGTACCTGTTCGGCTCTCCGAAAAAGGTGGCAAACGAGATAAGAAAAACCGTTAAATTTGAACTGGGTCTCACTATTTCCGTGGGAGTTTCTTTCAATAAAATTTTCGCAAAGTTGGGCTCGGATATGAAAAAGCCCGATGCGGTAACGGTAATTGAAAAAGAGAATTTTAAACAACAAATTTGGCAACTTCCCGCCTCGGATTTGCTGGGGGTGGGCAGGGCAACGCAAAAAGTTCTGGAAAGTGCCGGCATCAACACCATTGGGGATTTAGCCACAGCCAACATTGAATTTTTACGCAGGCGACTGGGGAAAAACGGGGTGGTTTTACGCAAATATGCCAACGGTAACGACTTTTCCCCCGTTGCTCAAAAAGATTTTATTTCTCCCGCAAAAAGTGTGGGGCACGGAATTACCACCACCGTAGATTTGGAAAACAGCGAGCAGGTGTGGCCCGTAATGCTTGATCTCACCCAAGACATCGGACATAAACTTCGTGTTCACGGCCTTTGTGCCCAAGGGGTGGCGATTTACATTCGTGATAATACTCTGCTTACAAAGCAGTGGCAAACGAAAACGGAAATTCCCACCCAGTCCGCCCTTGTAATCGCAAAAATCGCCTTTGAACTGTTTGAGAAAAACTACGGTTGGGGCAGTCCCATTCGTACCGTCACCGTGCAGGCGATAAATCTCATTCCCCAGGACACACCCTACCAAATAGGGCTGTTTACGGACATTGAAAAACAGGACAGGCGGGAAAAAATGGAAAAATGCGTTGAAGAAATAAGGGAGCGCTTCGGGAAAGACAGCATAAAAAATGCCGTTCTCTGCCAAGAACTTCCACACGAGAGAAACAGGGCAGAAATCACCATGCCCACGGGAATGGTAGTTTAATTCTATAAAAGAAAAAACAAAAATCGTGAGGGATGAAAATGAATGAGGAAAGAAAAAAGGTTTATGTGGAGGTTAATGTTACCCACCTGCCCGACGGCTCGGCTCACCCCAATTTTATAAAATTTGAAAATGACGAAAAATATAAAATAGACCGTGTAATAAAAAAATGCCGTGCCGCCTCCACCAAGGTGGGGGGCACAGGCATTCGCTACACGGTGCAAATTTGCGGTAAACTCACCTTCCTGTTTGACGAAGAAAACGGAAAGTGGTTTGTAGAGGCAAAACCGTAAAACAAGCTGGAATTATAATAAAAAGGCACAACCTTTGGACAAAAATTCATTGGTTGTGCCTTCTTTATGTTTTTAATGTTGTTCTGTTTATTCTTCTACGATTTCGGCATCGGGAGCATTTTTCTTAACGCTGTCAATACCGTTTTCGCAAGCTGCCTTTGTGGTATAACCCTCGGAGGTTGCGATGATTTCTCCGTTCCTTGCTTTGAGACGGAAGCGGTATTCACCGCCCTTGTCGGTATAAAGTTCATACTTAGGATGCTTTACGGTAACAATATTCTCGGCTGTTTGGTCCTCAACCTCACCGATGCAGTTGGTTTTAACGCTTTCAATTCCGTTAAGACAAGCGGCTTTGGAGTTGTAAACTTCAGATGTTGCGATAACCTGACCATTTGTTGCTTTAAGGTCAAACTTAATTCCGGTGGCGGTGTTTTTTACAACGAATTTTCCCATAACAAAGATCCTTCTTTCTAAAAATTTTTCAGGGAGAACATTGATATTTGTTTCCCAATTTGATTATATCTTTTTGTGCGGATATTGTCAATATTTTTATTTTTTCTTATTCACCCATCACACATTCAGTGCATAGCCCGTAGTCTTTAATTCTTCCATTTTTAGCTCCTCACCGTCAAGCACAAGGGTACCGTTAATAAATACCTTTGAAATG
>CAYFRJ010000044.1:0-7643 GCA_964345625.1 uncultured Clostridium sp.
TATTCAAATCAAGCTTCTTTGCCATAGTGATAGACCTCCTTTGTATTTTTCTGTACTTATTATAAACATACTTAGAAGGATTGTATGTTGTTAAAACAACAAAGCAACACATTTTTTGTCCTTCTTTCCTAAAACACAAACTTGAAACGAGAAACGGGAAACTTGAAACTATATTTTTCCTTCTCCGAAACTGTTGGTTGTCAACTGTTTCGGGGATTTTTTTGTTTTTCGGGGGTTAAAAGCGGAACAAAATCCGTTCCGAAAAGTGCTGTTTTCGACTTTATATGAGGGGGTTTTGGTTTGGGAGTTTTGCTTGCAACAGCAACCTGCTGAACTTGATTTTTGTCCCTTAATAGGGAAACTATTTATTGTATTACCTGACTACGACAAAAAGGGAAAAATGAAAAGTGGGAGGAGAAACCCCTCCCCTACGAGATTTTGCTATTTCCAACCACTACAAAAAACCGCAACTTGAAACCGGAAACGGGGAACTTGAAACTGTAATGGGGACGGAAAGCGTCCCCATTACAAAAAAAGGAGGTCAACATGAACAAAGAAGACACATTAAAGGAAATTCAAAAGGCATTGGAAAAACTTGCCTACGGTAAAAACAGCGACATTGTCCGCCTGATTTTACACGGGGAAACCTTGACGGACAGACAGCTGAAAAGGCTGGACATTTTCAGTATCAACACCATTAAACGAAGTGCCGCCGGTATAAGCGAAATTAAACTGACGGACAGACTGAAAGCCCTTGAAATGCTCACCAAACTTGTCCTCTCAACCGGGGACGGCGCAAACGGTTTTCTTTCCGCTTTGACAAACTGCATTTCTTCCCGAGATGAAGAGGAGGAAGACAATGACGAGTATCAACCGGTTTAAAAGTTTTTCTCCCAAACAAATTCGGGTGCTTACCTGGTGGCTGGAAAACAGTCCCCTCGCCCACTGTGACGGCATAATTTGTGACGGAGCGGTGCGAAGCGGAAAGACCCTTTGCATGAGCATTTCCTTTATCACCTGGGCAACGGCAAATTTCAATTCCTGCCGTTTTGCCCTTTGCGGAAAAACCATTTCAAGCGTAAGGCGAAACATTATTTTGCCCATTGTTCCGGTTTTAACGGATTTGGGCTTTCAAATTGAAGAAAAAATCAGCAGAAATCAGCTGGAAATTACCGCCTTCGGCCATAAAAACACTTTCTTTATTTTCGGCGGGCGAGATGAGTCCTCCGCCTCTCTCATTCAGGGAATTACCCTTTCGGGTATTATGATGGACGAGGTGGCGCTTATGCCCAGAAGTTTTGTGGAACAGGGAATTGCCCGTTGCTCCGTGGAGGGGGCAAAACTTTGGTTTAACTGCAACCCGGAACACCCCATGCACTGGTTTTACGAGGAATGGATTAAAAAGGCAAGGGAGAAAAACTGCTGTTACATTCACTTTGTAATGAAAGATAACCCTTCTTTGAGCCCCGCCACTCTTTTGAGATATGAAAAACTTTATTCGGGGGCTTTCAGAGAAAGGTATATTTTGGGTAAATGGGTGGCGGCAAGGGGCTGTGTTTACCCCATGTTTACAAGGGAAAAGCATATAAAGAAACCTCCCCTTTCCTTTGAAAAGTTTTACATTTCCTGTGACTACGGTACGGTAAACCCCTCCTCCTTCGGCCTTTGGGGGTTAAATTCGGGGAAGTGGTACAGAGTTAAGGAATATTACTATGACTCTAAACTTTTCGGGGCTCGCAGAACAGACGGTGAACATTATGAGGAATTGGAAAAATTAGGGGAAAACAGAGAAATTGAGGCGGTGGTGGTGGACCCCAGTGCGGCAAGTTTCATTGAGTACATTGCAAGACGGGGTAAATTTCGGGTAATTCCCGCAAAAAACGATGTGCTTGACGGAATTCGCAAAGTTCAAGATGCCCTTCGTGAAGAAAAACTTCTTTTCAGTGAAGAATGTACCGACACCATAAGGGAATTTGCCCTTTACAGATGGCAGGAAAACGCACAAAAGGACTCGGTTGTCAAGGAAAATGACCATGCCATGGACGACATAAGATATTTTGTGTCAACGGTGCTTGAAATTGAGGAAAACGACTGCTTTTTCCTCGCTTTTCCTCAACGACAGAAAGGATGAAAATGGCAAGACTTAGGAAGAAACAAAAGGAAACTGCCGAAAAAATCGCAGTTCCCGCAACCCAGGGAAAAATCTCCCACCCCTTTGCTCTGCTTGGGAGTTACTTTCCCCTTTCCGGGGGAGAAAGCAGAATTTACTATTCACTTCGTCAGGCAATTCCCATTATTGATGCGGCGATTTTGAAAACCGTTCGCTTAACCGGTGGTTTTACCTTGGAATGTGAAAGTAGACAGGGGCAGGAAATCTTGGATTTTCTCACGGAAAAGGTGCCCGTTGGGGGAAACCAAATGGGGCTTTATTGCTTTTTGGAAAATTACTTGGAACAACTTTTAACCCTGGGTACCGCTGTGGGGGAAATTGTGACGGATGTTAAGGGTATGCCTAAAGCCCTGTTTAATTCTCCCCTTGAAAATGTGGAATTAAAGCGAAACGAAAACGGCTTTGACATTGACATTTATGTTACCCAACAGGGTATGCCGGAAAAACTCAAACGCCCGGAACTTTGCCTTTTAAGTGTGCTTAACCCCACACCGGGGGAACTTCACGGCAATTCACTTCTAAAAGGTCTCCCCTTTGTAAGCTCAATACTTCTTAAAATTTACGAGTGTATCGGCAGCAACTGGGAGAGGGCGGGGAATTTGCGCTACTCCGTCACCTATTCCCCTAAAAACGATGCCCTTGACAAGGCGTACGCAAAGGACAGGGCACAGCAAATTGCCAAGGAGTGGAGCAACGCCATGAAGGGGGACGAAATAAGGGACTTTGTGGCGGTGGGGGATGTGCAGATAAAGGTTATCGGTGCGGATTCCCCCATTCTTGACTCAAATGTGCCCGTGAGGCAACTGCTGGAACAGATTGTGGCAAAAACCGCCTTGCCCCCATTTATGTTGGGGCTTTCCTGGAGCAGTACGGAGAGAATGAGCAGTGCCCAGGCGGACGCTTTAACAAGTGAACTGGAAAGTTACAGGAGGGTGCTTACCCCGGTGATAATTAAAATTTGTACCACCTTTTTAAGAGCAAGGGGCTGTTTTGACAGGGTGCGGGTGCTTTGGGACGACATTACATTGCAGGACGAGGTGGAACTTGCCCGCTGTGCCCTTTACCGTGCACAGGCGGAGCAGATAGAAAGGAGCAACAATGATAAATAATATTTCAGATGAAGAACTCAGGAAAATCAACGAATTTTCAAGAAAAAAGCTGACTCGGGAGGAGGTTTACACCTTTTCACTCATACTCTGTGACAATGAAACGGACAGGGACTGTGAAAGGTTTTCAATTCCCGCACTTGAAACACTTGCAAAACTTTTTGTGGGTAAAACCGGCATATTTGACCACTCTTTACGAAGCGGTGACCAAAGTGCCAGAATTTTTGAAACCATGGTGATTTCCGACAGTGAGAAAAAGACCGGTTGCGGGGAAAATTACACCTACATTTCAGCCAAGGCATACATGATAAGAAGTGAGAAGAACAAAGATTTAATTGAGGAAATTGAGGGGGGAATCAAAAAGGAAACCAGCGTAAACTGCAGTGTGGAAAAAATTGAGTGCAGTGTTTGCGGTAAAGATATTCGCTCCTCGGAATGTCCCCACAGGAAGGGTGAAATTTATGACTCGAAAAAATGTGTGGGTATTCTCACAAACCCCACGGATGCCTACGAATTTTCATTTGTTGCCGTTCCCGCCCAAAGGAATGCGGGGGTGACAAAGCATTTCAAATTTGACCTGAACGAGGAATTTGAAAGGGAGATAAGGGAACTGATTTCACAGGAACTGAAAAAGAGATTTGAAACAAACGAGGAAAAACCCGCTCCCCTTGTTCCTCAACTTCAAGTGGAGCAGACAAAAGCACATAGCGGTAACAATGTATATATTATTTAAGGAGAGATGAAATGAAAGTAAGTTTTGACGGCTTTGAAGCCAAGGCATTAACCTTTGAGGCGGCACAGAGTATAACTGCGGGGCAACTTGTAAGCGTATTTGAGGAGGGAAAGGTCGCTCCCTGCTCACAGGGGGAATGTTTCATAGGCGTTGCCCTTTCAAGCGGTGATGATTTTGTCACCGTTCAGGTTAAGGGTGTTATGAAAGTGAACTGTGACGATGAGAATATTTCTGTGGGGGTGGCATCCCTTACGGCAGGGGAAAACAACAAGGTTATTCTCTCTTCCGGGGGTATTAACTATTGGATTATAGACAAAGACACCACGGCAAAGACAATCACCATTTTAGTTTAAGGAGGTAAATTTATGGCAAATTTTGACAACATAAAACTTGAAAAGGGACTTTATGCCGGGGGCAATTTTACTGCCTGCCTTTCAAGTCTTGACCCGGATGAAAATTACAAGGGTACTCACCTTGAGGGGCTTGACTGTTACCAGCGACAACTTAAGCGTTTTGACATTCGGGTAAGCGGAACAAAAAGTGACAGTGTGGAAAAATTCTTTTCCACAAGCGAAAGTGCCGTGCTTTTCCCGGAATATGTTTCAAGGGCGGTAAAATTAGGTATGGATCAGGTGAATTTGCTCCCTGAAATTGTGGCCACCGTTACCGAGGTAAACGGTCTTGACTACCGCTCAATTTCCAGTATTCCCACCCAGGAGGAAAAGGAACTTAAGGTGGTGGGTGAGGGTGCATTTATTCCCGAAACGAGGGTACACACAAAGGATTCTTTGGTTTCTCTTAAAAAGAGGGGCAGAAGTTTGGTGGCTTCCTACGAGGCAATTAAATATCAGCGCCTTGACCTGCTCACCGTCACATTAAAGCAGATAGGCGCCTACATTGCCCTTTCCCTTTTCAAAGATGCGGTTAATGTGATAGAAAACGGAGACGGCAACGACAACCCGGCTCCCCTTATTCACACAGCCACGGCGGGAACTCTTAAATTTTCAGACCTGGTGAATTTTTGGAACCTGTTTGACCCCTATCGGCTTAACACCATTATCGCAAGCCCAACTCAAATGGCAAATATGTTAAATATGAGTGAGTTTCGTGATGCCGCCGCAGGTCTCAACTTCCACGCCAGCGGTAAAATGATTACCCCCTTCGGGGCAAAGGCACTTAAAAGCTCTGCCCTTGACAGTGCAAAAATTATAGGCATTGACAAGAGTGCCTGCCTTGAAATGGTTAAGTGCGGTGATGTTTTAACGGAGTATGACAAACTCATTGACAGACAACTTGAAAGGGCTGTTATCAGCTGCACTGCGGGCTTTGCGAAAATTGCCACGGACAGTGCAAAGGTGCTTCATGTATGATAGATTTTTCCGCTGTGCTTAACATACTTCGTGCAAAGTATTTAACCGAAGGTGATGAGGGAGAACTTTTGGAGATAATTGAAAATGTGTGCCAAGAACTTTTACACTCCCTTAAAAAGAAGGAAAACGCAAAGGATTACCGCATCCTTTCCCTTGCCGCCGCAATAGTGAATTTAGCGATTTTAACAAAAAAGGCATTAAACGGCGAGTTGATTTCAAATTTCAAAGCGGGTGATGTTTCCGTCACCGCCGACACAAAGGAAATTTTGAACACCGCCAAGCAGGAGGTTATTGACTGCAAGGTTTGTGCCTGCGAACTTCTGAAGGATATCGGCTTTTTCTTCGGTCAAATGTAATGAAACTTGACAGAATTTTTAACTCTTTGGGCAGACCCTGTTCATTTCACACCGGACAGGGCGAGCCCCTTTTTCAAATGGGGGCATTCATCAGCCCTTTGAGATATAAAAACAAGATGTACCTTTACGGAGTGAACACGAAAATCGGCTATAATTCACAGGGTTATTACCTTTATATCGGCCCCAAGGATGCGATAATCGAAACGGGAAACGACAATTACATTTTATGTGAGGGAGAAAAATATTCCATTGATAAGGCGGAAAAGGTTTACAAAGGAACCGAAATTTTCTATGTGTGGGCGATTTTACGAAAAATTGTGGAGGAAAACGAATGAACGAGATAAGTGCATTGCCTCAAAATGTGGCACAGTGGCTCGGTGAACAGGAACAACTGAATGAAATGAAATTTGTCACGGAATTTCCTCCCGCTCACAAGGCGGTGCCGTTAAAAAGAGTTACCGTTGCCGTGGGCTTTTCAAAAATCAGCATACTGGATTTATTCCCTGCCAATGAGGACTTTCCCCCCGAGGAGGAATATTGCAGGCAGGCAATAATCACATTAAGGTTTTCCGTTCACGCCCCCTACTCTTTGGGTGGCGGTGCCTGTCACCGTGCCTTTGCGGACATAATTGACTGCCTCACCTTCGCCAGCGCTCTTGAAATAAGGGAAAGCGGCTGCGAGCAAATTTACGAGGACAGAAACACCGATGCCCTGGTACTCAACGCTTGGGCACAGGTGGTGAGCAGTCTTTGTCCAGCCCAATCAACGGATTTGATTTTCCCCTCATTTTTGGACAAAACTCTCTTTTGCGGCAGTCACATAAGGGATGAAAACATTCACCTTTCGGAAAATCAGCAGCAATTTCTTGAAACCCCCATTATTTCGGGGAGTTATTACGGAAACGGCGAGGGCACAAGGTTGGTTAATCTGGGCTTTAATCCCCTGTGGGTTACGGTATTCGCAGGGGGACTTCCTCAAAGTATGGGAGAAAATCCCGTTAAAATTTACTCCGCCACCGGAAACCGGAGTGACGGCACCCTGGGGCTTGAGTGCACCGAAAACGGCTTTCGGGTAAAAAACGGTGCAACACATTCATATAACGGTTATGAGCCCCGCCTTAACGAAAGCGGAATAAAATACAGTTATTTAACAATGAAGGTATAAGGAAAAAGAAATTTATGTAATATTATTAAACTAAATCGGTTTCTATTGTCATTTTCACTAAAATGGGTATTTGAATTTGGGCACATTTTGGAATAGAGGCCGAATTTTTTTATAAATATTGACGAAAAAAATAAAAATGGTATAATGTAGGTGTAAAATTTTTTTGAGGGAGTTTTGGAACATGTTTGTAAAAGACGTTACCGTTCAAAATCAAGTTGGACTTCATGCGCGTCCGGCTACATATTTCATACAAAAAGCAAATGAATTCAAATCATCCATCTGGATTGAGAAGGACGAACGCAAGGTTAACGCCAAAAGTTTACTCGGTGTTCTTTCTCTTGGCATTATGGGTGACACCAAAATTCGCATAATCGCTTCAGGTGCAGACGAGGAACAGGCAGTGTCCGAACTCGTTAAGTTAGTTGACAGCGGTTTAGCGGACTGATCAACCGAATAATCACAATAAAAGGGGCGGCTCAGTTGGTGCGTTCCAATAAGACAGTATAATAGTTTCAGGAAACGGTATGATTTGTCATACCGTTTTTCCTTTTTGAATGTCATAGAGTAAATCAGCGGGAAGAATTCCGATGTAGTTATAACTGATTTCAATTTTTACATTTTTCCTTTCTCGTTTCCTCTTTTGTTGGTTTAGGAGGAGGCTGAAAAAACATCATTAGGTGAGTGAGGATTTTGAAATGTTACAATGAAAAGAGCCGACTGCTGAAAATCAACTTTTGTTGTTT
>CAYFRJ010000045.1:0-7487 GCA_964345625.1 uncultured Clostridium sp.
GGACTTTGTTTGCCCGATTTGCGGAGTTGGAGCAGATATGTTTGAAAAAATCGAAGACGCCCCGGCAAAATCCGCTAAAAACCCCTATGCAGGCACTAAAACAGAAAAAAATCTTTTGGAGGCCTTTGCAGGTGAAAGCCAGGCAAGAAACAAGTACACCTACTTTGCTTCCGTGGCAAAAAAAGCGGGCTTTGAGCAGATTGCAGATATTTTCTTAAAGACTGCCGCCAACGAAAAAGAACACGCAGAACTTTGGTTCAAGGCGCTGGGCGGGATAGGCGACACAGCCGAAAATTTACTTGCCGCTGCGGAAGGTGAAAACTTTGAGTGGACGGATATGTATGACAGAATGGCAAAGGAAGCAGATGAAGAAGGCTTCCACGAACTTGCCGAACAGTTCCGTGGTGTTGCCGCCATAGAAAAGGCACACGAGGAGCGCTACCGCAAACTTCTTAAAAATGTTGAGGCAAAGGAAGTGTTTGAAAAGAGCGGTGTAACCCTTTGGGAATGTCGTAACTGCGGTCACCTTGTAATGGGTGTTAAGGCACCGGATGTTTGTCCCGTTTGCTTACATGCACAGGCATTCTTTGAAGTTCGTACAGAAAATTATTAAAGAGGAAAAATTTATGAAATCAAGATTTTATATTTGCCGTCATTGCGGCAACATTATCGGTATGGTAAAGGACGCGGGCGTTCCCGTTGTTTGTTGCGGTGAAAAAATGCAGGCACTTGTTCCCAACACAGTTGAAGCCAGCGGTGAAAAGCATTTACCCGTAGTAGGTGTTGAAAACGGTACCGTTACCGTGAATGTGGGAAGTGTAGACCACCCCATGATTCCCGAACACCTTATTGAGTGGGTTTACCTTGAAACAGAAAACGGCGGTCAGCGCAAGGCATTAAAGGCGGGAGACGCTCCGAAAGTTACATTCTGTCTCGGTGATGACAAGGCGGTTGCTGTTTATGCTTATTGCAACCTTCACGGTCTTTGGAAAACAGAAATATAAAAGTTATAACTTAAAGGGATGCAGAAATTCTGCATCCCTTTTCTTTTATGTGATTTAATCACGGAAATAAAGGAAAAACAGGAGTATAATGAGCCAAAGCAATAAAAAAGGAGCTGATTACCATGGCAGCAGAAAATATGAATAAGGAACTGTTTGAGCAGGCGCTGGGCGGTGATAAGCCGGTACTTGTAAATTTCAGTTCCCCTTGGTGCATCTTTTGTCGCAAAATTGACCGTGCATACGATATGATTGCCGAAGAATATGCAGATACCCTCATAGTGGGAAAGGTTAATATCGACAAGGAACCGGAAATTTCTAAAAGTGAAAAAATTGAAGTTGTTCCCACCTTAGTTTTGTATAAAGATGGAAAAGCGGTGGACTCCATTGTTGCACCGGAGTCAAAGAAAATGATTGAAAATTTTATTCAGGAAGGGTTGGAAAAAGACCCGGAGGAGGAAGCGATAACGGTGGAATATTCCGAAGACTTTCAGGGGGAAGAAATGCCTGTTAAAAAAAGCAGATTGCGCCGTGCCCTGCTTTTCACCCTGGGTGGTGCCCTTGTGGGTTTGGCATATTATGTCATAGTGGGGTGTAAAACAGGTACCTGTGTCATAACGGCTAACCCCTTTACTTCCATGGCTTATATGGGTCTCGTTGGTCTGTTCCTTTCCGGCTCACTTTGTGGAGGGTGTGGTAGTTCATGCAATATGTAGTGGCTTTTTTAGAGGGGATAATAACCTTCATTTCACCCTGCCTTCTGCCCATGATTCCCCTTTACCTCACCTACTTTGCAGGGGGCGGTGAAAGAAACTTGGGCAAAACCCTTAAAGGTGCCCTGGGCTTTGTCGCCGGCTTTACGGCGGTGTTCGTTACTTTGGGTGCCCTTGCGGGAACGGTGGGCAGTTTTCTTAAAGAATACAAAACCCCCGTGAACATTGTTTCCGGCTTGGTGGTAATTCTTTTCGGTTTGAGTTATCTCGGAGTGTTCAAACTGAAGATTTTCAAGGGAATTAACCACAGCATAAAAAAGGACAATATGGGCTTTTTCTCTGCCCTGCTTTTCGGCGTGATTTTTTCCGTGGGCTGGACTCCCTGCGTAGGAGCATTTCTCGGCTCCGCTTTGATGCTGGCATCTCAACAGGCACACGCCCTACAGGGTATGGCAATGCTTCTTGCCTACTCTTTGGGACTGGGCATACCCTTTTTACTCAGTGCGCTACTTATTGACTACCTAAAATCCGCATTTAATTTTATAAAAAAACACTATAAAGTAATCAACACCATAAGCGGTATTTTGCTTATTATCGTAGGTGTATTGATGGCTGCGGGAATGTTCGACAAACTTATGGGCATTCTCGGTTAAGGAGGAAATTATGAAAGACAAAAAAACACTTGTAATCATTGTACTGGTATTTGCACTGATTGTGGGCGGTGCATACCTGCTTTACACTCGGTTGGGAGACCGAGTAGACCCCAACCAACTTGATTCTCAAACAGCACAAAATGATGGCACTGCCATATATGAAAATGAGACGGCAAACACGGCTCCGGATTTTACCGTTTATGATGCGAATGGAAAACAGGTTTTCCTTTCCGACTATTTCGGTAAACCCATAGTGCTGAATTTCTGGGCAAGCTGGTGCCCGCCCTGTAAAGCGGAAATGCCGGATTTCCAAGATAAATATCTGGAGTTGGGTGACGAGGTACAGTTTCTTATGGTTAATATGACCGACGGCTCAAGGGAAACCGTTGAAAGAGCACAGGAATTTATTAAAGACAGTAAATACACTTTCCCGGTGCTCTTTGACTCGGACTCCGTTGCCGCAAGGGCTTACAGCATTTACTCAATTCCCACCACATATTTCATTGACTCAAAGGGCAATATAGTTAACCAGGCAACAGGCGCCATTGATGCCGCCAAACTGCAACAGGGAATTGAGTTGATAAAGTAGTTTCGGAAGTTTCAAGTTTCCCGTTTCAAGAGCGAGGCAAAGCCTCGTAATAACTGTGATAAAAAAGCAAATCAGCCTCCCCGTTTTGGGGAGGCTGTCCTGTTGTAAACTATAAATCCTAACTCCTAAACTCTAAAGCTTCACTTCGTCACCGAAAATTTCCATCATAATTCTATGACAGTTTTTCATATTTTTTGCGGATATAGATTGGTCTTCAAGTATAAGTTCCATTCTCAGTCCTCCTCACAAAGCAGAAATTTAAATAACCATAATAAGTGTTCCGGCTCCGATTAAAACACAGCCGATTAAAGATTTCACATTAAATTCTTCCCGTAAAAAGACAAACGCCAAAATCAGAGTAAACACTATGCTTAACTTGTCAATGGGGACTACCTTTGACACTTCGCCTATTTGTATTGCCTTATAGTAGCAAAGCCAAGATGCTCCCGTTGCCAGCCCGGAAAGGATTAAAAACAGCCAACTTTTTTTGCTGATTTCAAAAATTCCGCTTTGGGCGTTTGTTAAAAACACCATTCCCCAAGCCATAATAACAACCACCACCGTCCTTATGGCGGTGGCAAGGTTTGAGTTTACTCCCTCAATGCCCACCTTCGCCAAAACAGAGGTAAGGGCTGCAAATATTGCAGACATTAAAGCAAGTATAAACCACATAAAGGTCATCTCCGTTATTTCTCAATTTAACCAAAAAACAGCAAGGGACGGAAACCCGTCCCCTGTCACCTATTCCGTATCGGCTTTATTATCTGTCAATTTCAGATTTTCATTTGTCACATACAAATGTCCTACGGCAAATAAAATTGCAAACAAAACAAGCAACCAATGTCGTAACAGTAAACCGCTTAAAAGGAAAATACATGCGGGAATAATTCCCAAAGCAAAGGTCTTTTTAACAGTCTTTATTTTTCACTGCGTAAATAATGTTCGGTATAAGCATAACCGAAACTATAACCGCACCGAATATGTTAATCCAACCGAATTTTATCTGTTCTCCTTTATATAAACCGATAAAATCAATTTTTATCACATTTCAATAAGTTTGAGATAAATCGCTGCGGTGGGGCTGAACTGAACATTGCCCACTCCCTTGCCGGTTTGAGAGTCAAACGCCTCTCTCATTGTGCCGTCCGCTTCTATAAGTTCAATAAGCTTTTTAATTGCCTTTTTTCTTTCCTTTGTGTAGCCGAATTTTTCGAGAATTTTTAACATCATAATGGCGCCGTCAAGTTTAATTGCACTCTTTTCAAGGTGGTTGCCCTTATAGTCCTCTTGGTTATAGGCAATGGTGGGGAAGGGAAATTCTCCGAACATATACTCTTTATTGAGCAGATATTTTTTTATCATTGCCTTTGCCTTTTTTTCGCTGAAAGGCATATCAAGAAGAAGGGGTAAAAAGTTTACCGTTCCAACCGTTTTAATGAACTCCCCTGTAACTGCATCCTTGTCATAGAACATTCCGTCCTCTTCGCAGTAAAGGTGCTTCATTAAATTTTCCTCAAGTACATCTGCCTCTTGATACCAAAGGTTTGCCTTTTCTTTAACCTCAAGAAATCTTGAAAGTTCTTCGCAAATTCTAAGCTGATTTATGACAAAGGCATTCATGGAAACGGATAAATTGTTTCTGTTATCGCAAATCAGACCGTATCTCGTCATTCTGTTTGTAAGCCACCAAAGGTTATTGTCCTCAAGGGCAGGCACGGTTTCCCAAGCCAAGTTATAGTCATGTATTGCAAGGGAATAAATCGCTTTACCGTAAATTGCGGGGGCAACATCTTTAGGTGCCTCAAAGGTGGTACATAAATATCTGGGAATTTTACCGTTATTTCTTTGGGCGTTTGCAACCTGGCTTAAAATGTCTTTGCTCACCTTTGAGCTTATGAGGGAATAACCCAAATAGGAAAATGTGGTGTCCCAAAGGTAGGAGGCGGGGTATGCCCCTCTTTGGGGATAGGCGGAGGTATAACCCTCCAAATTTCCCCCTGCATTGGTGGCATTATAGAGAAGAGTTTTAATTGCCGTGGCAATATGCTCCGCTTTGTTTTCATCTTGTGTTTCGTATGTATATTCTTGGGAGTTATTTATCAGCCAGCGACAGGCAAGAATGGTGGCTCTGCCTAAATCCGTAGGGGCAGTGGAGAGAATTTCGCTGACTACATGGGGGCTTGACTTTGTTGACTGAAAGCAGAAAGCAAGCATAACTTTCCCCTCTTTATCCGCCACCGCTTTATAGCCGTTCTTTGCGGAAAGTTTGCCGTTAATGGCTCTCACACCGATATTGAAGTAACTCTTTTCATCAGGATCTGTCTTGTCACCGTTTTTAGTGCAGCCGCAAAGAATTAACTCTTTACTGTCACACTTGTCGCACCATAAATCCACGGTGTTCTTTGAAACTTTAGTAAAAAGGGGAACTTCTTTAACATCTTTGCACTCAAGCAAAAAGCAGTCACTTCGCCAAAAGGCCACAGCCCCTTTGAACTCTCCGAATATAAGTAAGTATGAGTAGGATTTCTCTTTGTCTAAACGATACGGAAAATCAACAAACTTGTCAAAAAGGGATCTTGACGAGTTGTTATGGTTAAAAAACATCTCGCCGATTCCTGCTTTTTTCTCGTTTACACACAGTCCGATTGAAGAAAAAAGCGGACTGTAAGACTCAAATTTAGTGGGAAAATCACTTATTCGCTTAAGTTTTTGATATATTAACTCTTGCATAATATCCCCCCAATCCGTTTATCTGTTTATTTTACTACATTAGAAATAATATGTCAAGAAATTCAATTTCATTGACTTTTTTGTATAAAAATGATAATATATGTGAATAGTAAAGGAGGAGCTTTGATGAAAGGTATAATTCTTGCCGGCGGCTACGGAACAAGACTCTACCCGCTAACCCTTGTCACAAGCAAACAGTTACTTCCGGTTTACGATAAACCGATGATATATTACCCACTTTCAACCCTTATGCTTGCGGGCATCAGAGATATTCTCATTATCTCTACCCCCACGGACACCCCCAACTTAGAAAAACTTTTGGGGAACGGCAGACATTTCGGGATTAACCTGAGTTATGCGGTTCAAGAAGCCCCCGACGGGCTTGCTCAGGCGTTTATTATCGGTGAAGAATTTATCGGGGATGATTCCGTTGCCATGATTTTAGGCGACAATATTTTCTACGGAAGCGGTTTGGGACATATGCTGAGAAATGCGGCAAAGAAAGAGGGCAGAGCCACCATTTTCGGCTACTATGTTGACAATCCCCAACAGTTCGGTGTTGTGGAATTTGATGACAACGGCAAGCCCGTTGCAATTGTTGAAAAGCCCACAGAGTTAAAATCCAACTATGCGGTAACCGGTCTTTATTTTTACGATAACCGTGTTGTTGAATATGCAAAGGCATTAAAGCCCAGTGCAAGGGGTGAACTTGAAATCACCGACATTAACCAAATTTACCTGCAAAACGGCGACCTGGATATCAGAATGTTGGGGCGTGGCTATGCCTGGCTTGACACGGGAACAGTTGAGTCTCTCCTTGATGCATCGAACTTTATAAGAACAATTGAAACTCTTCAGGGCATTCAGATTTCAGCCCCGGAGGAAATTGCCTACAATATGAGGTGGATTACCTATGATGAGCTTGTGGAGTCCGCCAACAAATACGGCAAAAGTTCCTACGGCGCTCACCTTATGAGGGTAGCTCAGGGCAAAATTCTCTACTCAAGTGACAAACCCGGTGAAAGACCTTGCTGGGGTGTTGAAAACGGAGGCCCTTATGACGAAGATTGAAACTGCAATCTCGGGAGTGTATATTATTGAACCCGATGTTTTCGGAGATAACCGCGGTTGGTTCTATGAAAGCTATTCCCGGCAAAAATTTGCTCAAATGGGTATAGACACCATTTTCGTACAGAACAACCGCTCTTTTTCCGCAAAAAAGGGTACAATTCGAGGTCTGCACTGCCAAAAATCCCCAAATGCCCAGGCAAAACTGGTTTCCTGCACAAGGGGAGAAATAATTGATGTGGCAGTGGATATAAGAAAAAATTCGTCAACCTATTTGAAGGTTGTTATGGTAAATTTAAGTGAAGAAAACAAGAGAATGCTTTTTATTCCCAAAGGCTGTCTTCACGGTTTTGTCACCCTTAGCGACAACGCTGAATTAAGCTACAAAGTGGATGCTCCCTACAGCGCCCAAGACGACAGAAGCATAAATTTCAGCGACCCTGTGTTTAACATTGACTGGGGTGTGGAAAACCCCATATTGAGCGACAAAGACAAAAATGCCCCACTTTTGGCAGACAGTGATGTAAATTTTTAGTTTGCAGTGAGCATTAAACGATAAACAGTAGGGGACGGGTAGCCCCGTCCTCTTTTTTAGATTAAATTTTGTACTTTCATCAACTGTTTTTGTAGTATTTATTGCGAGCAAAAATTAGCCTTCCTTTGAAGGGAGGTGTCTCGAAGTGACGGAAGGTAGGGGGCATCAGTTGTTTATCTCTGTTGTGGTACTTTGGTT
>CAYFRJ010000046.1:0-7471 GCA_964345625.1 uncultured Clostridium sp.
GTGAAATCTGCGACAGTATGGCAGATGTTGCGTTAAAGGCAATTGAAAAAGCAAGACTCACAATTGATGATATGGAGTCAATCGGTATCGGTGTACCGGGTGCGGTTAATCCGAAAACAGGCGTTATAGAGTATTCGGCTAATCTTTTCTTCCATAACTGGCAGGTTGTCAAGATGATGGAGGAAAGGCTCAATACAAAGATTTGCGTTGAAAACGATGCAAACGCTGCTGCCCTCGGCGAGTATCTTGCAGGCAGTGCAAAGGGTGCAAAAAATGCGATTGCAATAACACTCGGCACAGGTATCGGCGGCGGTATCATTATTAACGGCAAGATTTACAGCGGTTCTAACTATGCAGGCGCTGAGCTTGGACATATGGTTATCGTTAAAGACGGTAAGGAATGTGCGTGCGGCAGAAAGGGCTGTTGGGAGGCTTATGCATCTGCAACAGGTCTTATTAACCTCACAAAGCAGGAAATCCTCAAGGAGAACTTCGACTTCAGCTATATGCTCAAGTCATGTGACGGTGATATTAACAAGGTTACAGGTAAGACTGCGTTTGATGCTGTTCTTGCAGGTGATGCAAATGCCAAAACCGTAATTGACGAGTATATCGGTTATCTCGCTTGCGGTCTTGTGAATATTATTAATATTTTCCAGCCGGATATCCTTTGTATCGGCGGCGGTATTTCAAATCAGGGCGAGAATCTTCTTGCTCCGCTCCGTACGATTGTTGAAAAGGAAAGATATACAAAGCATAACGATAAGCAGACAGTCATCTGCAAGGCAAGCCTTGGCAATGATGCTGGCATTATCGGTGCGGCTTTTCTTGAATAATTGACAAACTTTTAAAATTTACTTCGTGATTTCGGGCGGAAAAATATATTTTCTGCCCGAAAAGCGGATTTTTAAAATAATAAAAACTTTTTTGAAAAAATTTAAAAAAAGTGTTGACAAATCGTCCTTTTTGCCCTATAATAAATCTTGCTGATTTCGGTTAGAAATCTTCATGTATTACATGGCGGAATAGCTCAGCTGGCTAGAGCATTCGGTTCATACCCGAAGTGTCGTAGGTTCAAGTCCTATTTCCGCTACCAAATGGCCCGGTGGTCAAGCGGTTAAGACACCGCCCTTTCACGGCGGTAACACGGGTTCGATTCCCGTCCGGGTCACCAAATATTCCCATTGTCGAACGCATTTAAAATCGGGAGAATTTTCCCCTTATTGTTTTAAGAGTTGTTCGGTGGAAAAATTAAGCAGGTCAACAGACCTGCTTTTTTTGTTTAACTAACTGTCTTTTACATAAAGCCTTTAAGTTCATTGTCGATATTTCCGAACTCGAAGTCCCATTTTTTGTATTCCCCGTCAAATATACCGCATTTGTAACCATAGCCTTTTCCGTCTTCTTCATAGCTTACATAGGAGAAAACTACTTCGGGAAACATATCTGAAAGAAGTTCATGTATTTTTTCACCATAACTAATGGCTCCGTCACTAAAGCGGAAACTGTCGTCGGTAACAGAAACTTTCTTTAACTTAAACGTTTCTTCTCCGATACTGACCTTAAACAACTCATCTTCCACCGTATCTTCTATCTCTTCGTATGAAATTACTTTTCCGATACCTTCCCCCTTAATGCAATTATGGCTTAATGAGAAGAAGTCATCTTCAAGGTCATCATAAATATTCCATTCTTCAAAGTCCCATTCTTTAAACTCCCCATCAAACATTCCTAATTTATAGTTACAACAACCAAAGCCATCGTTATTCATATCACAACAAGATATTACAACTTCAGGGAATAGTTTTGCAAGCAACTCAGCTATTTCAAAACTTTCTCTATAACAACTTGCTTCTCTGAAACTTATACCATTATCGTCCACAATAACATCATAAAGTTCAAATTCTTTATCGCCAATTGTAACTATTGACCATCCACTTTCGTCTTTATCTCTACAGATAATTGCTTTTCCTATTCCTTTTCCATCAAAACTTACTGACCAGGTAGACATTTTTTCACCTCCTCTTATATTCCTAATAAATATGGATAATGATAGAAATTCAAGGGCTTAAAAATATTTTTCTTTTCATAAGGTATAGTCCTCCGACCCCTTATACTTCTCATTTTCAATATTTTGTATCTTCCCAAACGCTCTCTGTACCGCAAAGTAGGAGGGTTTTTCTTTTCCGTCAAGGTCAACAAGTCCCCATTTTGTTTCCGTGGGACATTCCCTTTGAGAGCAAACATAGCAACTGCCACTGTCGGAGTAGCAATATATTATAGCCCCACCGAGAAAGTCCAAAGAATAAAGATGGGGAATAAGATAATCGAAAAATTTTCCCTGTCCTTCCGGAGTGTGGGGATATCCGGGTATTTTTGTAAGTTTCGGCAGTTCACAGTAAAGGTGATTTACAAAGTCACCCTTAAAAATAAAGTCACCCTGTTCTGCCTCATTCGGTGAAAGATGCCTCACATACTCACACATACGCTGCGGCAGTTTTGAAACAAAGGCATTTATGTTTTCACGGGCCTGCTTTTCACTTTCCATACCGTAACGGCGTAAAATATCTCGTTTTTCTTCCTTCGTTTTCGGTGCCCCTGCACCGATATAGCCGAATTCCTGAAGGACAATGGGCTTTTTTGTCATAGCCCAAAGGTAATTGAGCAGAGCATCAAAGAACCACATAAAGCCCGGAAAATTGAAAAAGCAGCCGGAGTAAATATCAATGCCCACATAGTCACAGTATTTAAGATATGGCCTGATTTTTGAATGTAAATCCGCCTGGGGACCTGCGGAATTATACCCCACAAGTATGTCCCCCTTGATCTCATTCACCGCTTCCAGTTGAATCCCGATAAATCGCACCGCTTGATCCATAGTCAGAGGATAGGTAAAGCGGGGAATACCCATTTCGTTTGTAATTTGCACGGCATCAATAAGCTCTCTCAAGTCATTGAGAAGAAAAACCGCCGTTTCCCGCACCTTGCTTTCCTCTTTAGTTGGGTCAATGCCCACTTTAGAGAAATCTCCGGGGTAGGGGGTTACAGCCATAATCTTAAAATTTCTGCTTTTGTAGCCCCGACAGCGCTCTTTGAAGTTAATATATTCTTCAGACTCCTCGCCGTTCTCATCGAAAGGCATAGGAATATCAAACCTTACCCAGCGAATATTCGCTGTGGAAAGTTGCTCGTAGTTTTCATTCGGGTGGCAGACACCGCAGATAAAGCCCCCTGCACGGCGGCGAAAATTCTCCGTTTCCCCAGAGTTTTTTTTCATAAACAGGGATTTAATCAGGTTACCGGGAACATATTTCAGCCCGTATTTAATTTGGTCAACAATATATTTTTCCATTGTCCGCATCCTCCACTCAGTCTGTTAAAATTTACGCTTTAATCTGCTTTTCAGCTTTCCGTTGCTCCTTCTGTTGCAAGCAGTTCAACCATTTCTTCAAGTCCCTTTTGCTCCTTAGCCAAAAGAGCACGGCGCTCATTAAGAGCAATATACATTTTCTCACGCTTTTCTCCCTCAAGGTCATAGAAAAGGTAGGGAATTGCCTTAATTATGCGTGGGAATATGGATATACCCGTGAACATAAAGAATACCTTTTGATAAACCAGTTTACTTCCTTGGGACCAGGGTAACATGGGTATGGTTGCATCATAGCCCGACCACTTAAACAGTTTTATTGTGAGCAGAGCATTGATGGGTGAGGTAATCTTGGTTATCAAATCCGTAAGAATATGCATCGTTCCGTCAGGACGCTCACCGGTCATATACTCGGTATAGTCATTAATTTCCCTTTGAAGTTCATCCTCAAACACCGTTGCCGGGGCATTGTTTATACCGTCTAAGGCGTAAAAGAATGCGTAGCAGGCAATAACCAACCATTTCTTATCAACAAATAACACGCCGGTTATTGTCAGCATTATGGCGCTGAGCAAGTCCCAAAAGCGAAGCCAAATAACGCCTCGTTTGTTGTTGTAGTTGAACAGTTTTTGAAATTTCGGAATAAAGGAAATACTGAGATACTGAATAATTTGATAGGGCATATATGCCATAAAGGAATAAAGAGTACCGCCGAATATCTCCTGCTGGGTAACCACATCCCAGGAATATCCGCCACTGCTCCACCAACTCACGGAGAAATTAGCTATGAAGTTACGCAGGGCATATTTGTTTTTCAAAACATAGAATATAGTTTTTTGAATCGGTGCGGGCTTCGGCTGAAGAATAATACGCTCCTTGCAGTTGAATGCCATAGCAATATTGGTCACGCAGGCAAGGGTTGCCGTAACGCAGGTCAGTACCGCAAAAACCGATGACATGGGTGCATTGATATAGCCCTTGTTATTAAGTTCCATAAGGGGCAGGAAGGTAATGTAAACCATCTGCGCACCGATTTCACCCACATAAAATCTGAGAATGCCCACGGTAATTCTGTCCTTGGGGTTGGGTGACTGAAGGGTGAACATATTACCCTGCGGAATATTGTAAATGGTTGAAAAGGTTTCCTGAATAAACAGCATTACAAAAACGAAGATAATCTTCTTTGGGTTATCTCCGGCGGTGTCTCCCAAAAACAGGGCACCGCTGTAAAGTATCATAGTGCTTAAAAAGTAGGGTATTGCCGTGAAAATGATATACGGTCTTGCCTTGCCCCAACGGGTACGGGTTCTGTCATAAATCATACCCATAAGGGGGTTATTCAGCACATCGTAAATGCCTATGAGTGTCATAATTGCCGCCACATAGACCATATCTATTTTGAGAACATTGACAAAATAGAGAGTGCGGTAGTAGGTAATACCTGATAACAGTCTCGTTGCAAACTCGGCAACGGTGGGGTACGCCATTTCTTTAGGTGAAAGCACACTTGTATGGAACATACGAATCGCAATGTCACTGTATTTGCTCAGCCGTGATTTATCTATTGACACTGCGGCGGTACTTTCCGCACCGAATATTCTTTCGGTAAAACTTTTTCTCCTCATTTTGTCACCTCCACTTCACAGGTTGCTTTATAGAAGCCGTCATCGGAAAGGGCAAATATTTTAACCTCCCCATCACTCACGGCTGTTATCTTTCCTTCTTTGTCAACGGTGGCAATTTTTTCGTCAGTTGAATACCACTTAACACTCTGTATCGTTGCCTTTTTGGGTGAAACTTCTGCGGTGAGAGTGAAGGTGTCACCCACGGCGAGTTTCAAATCACGCTTTGAAATATCAATTTTCTCAACGGAGGTTTTTACCATAACCTTGCAGGAATCCGAATAGGTCTTTCCTTGAAATTTCATTGTTGCCGTGACAATTACCGAGCCGTCGGTACTTCCCGCTGTAACATATCCGTCCTCGTCAACTGTGGCAATGCTTTCGTCGGAACTTGTCCACACAACTTCGGTATTCACCGGGTCGCTGCAGGTGAGAATTGCTTCAAGATTATCTGTCGTCTTTTTCTCTATTGAAAGTGTCTTTTGGGAAAGTGACAGACCTGGCCAAGTGAAGTCAAATTTCACATTTTCTTTAACAACAAAACTAACGGGAACACTGCCCAGGGAGAAAAATTCATTTTTGAAAGTCGCCGTTATATTGACCGCCACATTTTTTTCGTAGCCGAGGTAAGTAATTTTATCCGTCAGCCGGTTGACTCTCGTCACTATTTTCACATCGGAATATGTCAGAGAGTCAATAGAATAGTCGAAAAAATCTTCGGTTTGTTCTGCGGTAAGTCGTTTTATTTCCTCGTCGGTGCGTAAATGAAAATTACGGGCAAGGGCACTGTTTTTATCAATGGGAGAAGTACCTCCGGCAAGGTCAAGAGTTATGGTGTATTCATCACGGTACATCATATCAAGGGATCTTTCGCTGCCGCATTTTTCACAGCTGTCCGCTTCGGCATCATAATTTTCACCGCAGGAGGGACATTTATAGTAAATGTAGTCAATATTCCAACTGTCGATTTCACCACTTTTTATGTTTGGAGTACAAAGCTTATTTTCAAAGCCCTCACCGAAATCCGCCTCAATGTTTTCAAAGCCGTCTTTCAAACTGTCAGCAACACTTTCACGAATGTAAAGGGCAATGTCAAGCAGCAGAGAATTGTCCGAGTCAACGCAAACAAGTCCCTTTTCTTCGTCATGGGGAATTTCGATATCCGTTTTACCGTACAGTTTCGGTTTCTCCTCTTTTGCAAATACAATGGCGGAATTGAGATACGCTGTTACTTCCTCGACACTTTGGGGAAGAGGGGAAAGACTTTCGGCATTTGTAACGGGAACCATTGTTCCCTCAAGTTTCAAAACACTGTTTGCACCCCAAATTGTGCCGCCAAAAAGGAAGATACAGAGAATAACAACCATGCTGCGGTAAATCAGTGTATTTAAATCGGGTTTTTTCATGATTGCATCTCCTGAGCTGTCTCCGTTTCCGTTTCGGCATATTTTTTCTCGTATGCCTCCCGTTCCTTGCGGATTTTTTTCTCAATTTCACGGGTTTCGGCGGTTTCCACCACCGGCTGTGGCAAATCGTTAATATTTATTTCTCCCGCTTTAACCTTCTTTGCAATTTCGTAGCGTTCAAGTTCACCCTCGTCATACTCGATGGGTACACCGTTTTTTATAATCAGGAAATTCAGGGTAAATATAACCGCAAAAGCAATAACGGTAAAAGCAAGCCCGAATGAACGGGTACCGGAAATAAGCACACTGTCAAATGACAAAGCGGCTGCATTAAAGCGGTTAATCAAATACGCTGCGGCAACACAGCCCAAGGTTCCGAGAACACTTACCACGCAAAGAAGTTTAGCCATTTTTTTTAAACTGATAAAACAGAGAATTGTCAGCAGCAGACAAAGTACAGCGCAAACAGCAACACCCAAAAGTGCAGACATTGCCCTTTGCAAAGCGGCAAAAACTTCCCCCGCTATTTCCGAGCTTGCCATTTTACCGATAAAATCAAGTCCACCACCGGTGAATGAGCTTAAAACTCCCAAAGCATTGAAGGACACCGTTTCTTCATAAAAGGGAAGTTTTATTTGAGCCGAGCCGGAGGGTATAAGCAGGGAAAAAAGGGGAAGCACCATCAGGCATAGACGGGCAACGGTGAGCTTACTGCCCACAAAGGCCGCCTTGAAATGTTTGACTTTTATATGCACACCGGCAAAGCCTAACTCCGCCTCCTTTGCCTCCCGAAGAAATCGTTCCTCAAAACCAAAAAATCTGAGGTTCACCTTGCAATGGGGACAATATTGCCCTATATGGTAAAACCTCAGTTTATTTTTGCAATTCGGACATATGCTCATACAAACACTCCCAAATTATTATTTTGTACAGAAAATATAAATATTTTCATTTAATACAAAAATTATAGCAAATTATTACATTTTTCACAATGTAAATATTACATAAAAATTTCACGGTGTTTTTGGCTAAAGTATGAGGGAAAGCAGAGCTTTCGCAGTTTCAAGTTTCCCGTT
>CAYFRJ010000047.1:0-6427 GCA_964345625.1 uncultured Clostridium sp.
ATTACAGTACGATTTAGCAACTGTACTTGAAACCCCTTGTATATCAAGGGGTTTCAGGCATTTTATGGCAAAACATATTTTTATTACACGAAACTTTTTGACCATTGGACGGATTTAAACTCTCACTTCTTATTAGAAAAAAGCAAATTAGCCGTACTTTTCAAACTCAATTGAGTAAAAAGTACGGCTTTTACAGTAATATCAGTAAATTTCCGGTATTAAAATGTCCAATCATCAACTCCAAGTCCGGTGAGAGCATTGCGATTGATTAAAAACAGCAGGTCACATATCGCTTTTTCATCAGCTTCATAGTTTGAGCGAATCCATTGGATGATAGTGCCGGTGCTTCCGTTGAGAATGTATGCATAAATGTATTGTTCAAGTTTTTCAGGGAAATCAATTTGCAGATTCCCAATAAACTGTACGACAGATTGCTGAATAAACCTTGAACGTAATTCGGGATCTGCACTGTCAACAAGCAGTGTGCGAAAAGGTTTATCATTTTCTTTGATAAACTGAAGAAAAGAAAGAATGTATTTGTGTGCCCCCAAATCGTTCTCTGATCCGATTTTTTCTAAATGCTCCTTTGTCGAGTTTAACAAGTCATTTTCAATTTCTTTAAGCAAATCTTCGGGGTTACTGTAGTGGGCATAAAATGTTGAGCGGTTTAGCTGGGCTTTGTCGCAAAGTTCTCTGACAGAAATTTTGTTTACAGAGCCCTTTTCTTTTAAAAGTTCCGTCAATGCATTTTTGAGAATGATTTTTGAAAGTCTGGTTCTTTGGTTTTCTTTTGTGTTCATAAATTATTCCTTCACTTTCACTAATAATGTTGGTTTAATAACAAAAACATAAAAAACTGACGATTGTAAAAACAACACAGTGTTGCTATAATGAGAGTGTAATACAATGAAAATAAGATGTCAAGTTGAAATCTGATATAATACAAAAGTAAAAAGGAGTACAGAATATGATGAAAAGGTTAAACTCTCCGCTTCTTATGAGCAAAATAAAAAGCGAAGATGTTGAAAGAAGAGAGAAATGGCTCGGTTACTTGATAGGGCCTTCCGGTGCTTTGTTGTTAAATGCAGTTCTTGCTACTTATTTAAATGTTTACTATACAGATGTACTTAATCTTACCGGTTTATGGGGTGGTACATTTCTTGTGGTTTTTCCGATTATATCAAAAACAATAGATGCAATTACAAATATCATAATGGGGTACATAATTGACCGCACAAAAACTATGCACGGAAAAGCAAGACCTTGGATGTTGATTTCTGCACCCCTTATAGCAATTTCGGGAATTTTACTTTTTACCGTTCCTTCCAGCAACCAAACAGTACAGGCTATTTGGGTGATGCTTTCATATAATCTGTTTTATTCTTTCGCATACACTATTTACAATATGAGCCATGGTCTTATGGTACCCCTTTCAACGAGAAATATAGAGCAGCGCGGTGTGTTGTCTGTATTCAATCAAATTGCAACCATTATGATGAGTGGTATTTTGGTTGCTCTTATTTTTCCTATGGTTATTATGCCGATGTTAGGGGTAGATAAGTCGAAGTGGATTACAACGATGTGTATTCTTTCAATAATTGCTCTTCCTCTTACTATGCTTGAATATTACTATACAAAGGAAAGAGTAACTCTTGAAGATGTTGGTCAACCCGACAAAGAGAATCTGCCCTATAAAAAACTTCTCAAGGCAATATTTACAGATAAATTTATGGTACTCATACTTTTGTATTTTCTTATTTACACTATTGGCAGTCAGTTTAAAAATTTAGGGCTTGTATATTTCTCCAACTATGTTTTAGGAACATACAATGACGGAAAAACTCAGACTTTGCTTTCGGTTATCGGAGGTATTCCAATGGGAATAGGCATTTTTGCCGTATGGCCTCTTGCAAAAAAAATCGGGAAGAGGAACATTACCCTTTTGGGCTTTGTGTTTTATTCTATTGGAAGTGCAATATGCTGGATGTTTCCGACAAGTATGGCAGTTGTTCTTGTGGGACAGTTCATTAAAAACATAGGCGGTCTACCGTGTTCTTACATATTTATGGCGCTTTTTGCCGATGTTTTAGACCATATTGAATGGAAACACTCCTTCCGAGTTGACGGTATCGCAATGTCCGTTTATAACATTATTGCAGTTTCGAGTATTGGGATTGTTACAGGTCTTTTCAATATGCTTATTGCAAAAGCCGGTTATGTTGCTCCATACTATAGTGGTACAGGTGAGTTGATTGCAGTTCAGAGCGAAGCGGTAAAAAGTGTTATAACCTTCTCTTTTGTCGGACTTGAAACCATAACCGCACTAATTCTTGTTGTAATTCTTGCTTTTCTCAGTGTTGAGAAAGGTCTCGAGAAAAAACAAGTTGAGATTAAAGAGAGGAAGAAGTTGGCAGAGCAACACGACTAAATGCTAAGGGAGGAGGGTTTTTATGAAAGCAGTAAATTTGAAATGTGAATACTTAAGGAATCCGCTGGGAATTGATATTGTTGAACCTCAACTGTTCTGGAACTGTGAGGGTGGGGTAAAACAAACAGCGTACTGTATAATTGCCACAGACGAAGAAAATAATGTTCTTTGGAATACAGGTAAAGTTATCAGTTCTCAAATGACTCATATTAAGTGGAGCGGAGCGGAGCTTAAATCTCGCACAAGAGTTAATTGGGGCGTTACACTTTGGGATGAAAATGATAATGAGGGAGAACCCTCCGAAGTTGCCTTTTTCGAAATGGGACTTCTAAATCCCTCTGATTGGAAAGCAAAATGGATAACAGGAAACTATATCGTAAACAGAAGAAAACGATATCCCGTAGATTGCTTCAAAAGAGAATTTAAATTGAATGGTAAAATTAAACACGCAAGACTCTATATGACTGCCTGCGGTATTTATTCTGTATGTGTTAATGGCAATGAAATTGCAATGCCTTTGGCACCCGGCATAACAAATTACAAAAAAAGAATACAATATCAAACCTATGATGTAACAAAACTATTAGAAGAAAAAAATACTGTTACCGCTGAACTTGCCGATGGCTGGTATAGAGGCTCCTGTGGTGCGTGGGGACTAAGAAATCAATATGGAACTAAGACAAAAATTTTTGCTCAATTGGAGATAGTGTATGAAGACGGAACGGTACAAACGATTGTTACCGATGAAAACTGGCAATGGTCAAATGACGGGGCAATTACCTTTGCAGACAATAAAGACGGAGAAATCTTGGATGTCTCAAAGAAACCCACATACAGTCAAAAAGCTAAAATTACAAACCACAAGGTTATTCCGGTTTGCTCAAACAATAGTCCCATTGCCGAATGTGAAACTTTCAAGGGGGAAATGACGGTCACACCAACAGGCAAAAAACTGATTGATTTTAAGCAAAATATGGCAGGGTATGTTTCTTTTGCAATTTCTGCAAAGGCGGGACAAAAAATTGTCTTGCGTTTTGGCGAAATGCTTGAAAATGGCGAGTTAACTCAAAAGAATATTCAATGCACAAGCAAAACCAAAACAACACCTCTGCAAAAAATTGAGTTTACCTGCAAGGAAGGAGTTAATGAATACAAAACAAAATTTGCTATTTTCGGCTTTAGGTATATGGAAATTAGTACAGAAATAGATGTAAAAGCAGATGATTTTACTGCAATTGCAGTGTATTCGCAAATGGAGGAAACAGGCTTTTTTGACAGTTCAAATGAACTTTTGAACAGGTTTGTTAAGGCCACTAAATGGTCAACTAAAAGCAACAGTACAGATTTGCCCACCGACTGTCCTACCCGAGAGCGTCACGGCTGGTCAGGAGATGCACAGATATTTTTTAATACTGCCAGCTATTTATTTGATTATGCAACCTTTGGCAAAAAATATCAAAAAGATCTCTGTGATGAGCAGCGTCGAAATGGAAACTTTTCCCAAATTGCACCCCATGGCGGTGTGGATTTTTATATGACAGTTATGAACGGCTCCCCCGGATGGTCAGATGCAGGTGTGCTTATACCATATCGTCTTTACAAAAAGTATAATGACAAAAGGGTTCTTGAGGAAAACTATAATGCTATGTATCGTTTTGCCAGGTACAAAATAAAAACAATAGGCAAGTGGTACCCCACTGCCCGTTTAACCGGTGTTGGTCTAAAGTATTCAAGATACATCTCAAATTACGGTCAGTCCTATGGTGAGTGGGCAGAACCTACCGATGTTAAAGCTTTTTCGATTGGAGACTTTATTTCTCCTCACCCCGAAGAAACAACGGCTTACATTGTTTATATGCTTGAATGTATGGCTGATGTTGCACGCATTCTAAACAAAACTCAGGATGAAAAACACTTTACAAAGTATGCTGTTAAGGTAAGGCTGGGTTATCAGAAGTTAGTGTCAACCAAAAAACATTCTCTTGATACCGACAGACAAGCGAAATTGGCAAGACCGCTTTATATGAACTTGCTTACTGAAAATCAAAAACTGTATGCGGAAAAACGACTTATAGAAGCCATTGAAAATTATGGTTGGAGACTGGGAACGGGATTTTTATCTACACCTCTCATTCTTGATGTCTTGGCTGATATTGATGTTGAATATGCTTACAAACTGCTTGAAAATGAAGAGATGCCGGGTTGGCTCTTTATGAGTAAAATGGGAGCCACTACTATTTGGGAGTCTTGGGAAGGCACTAAAGCTCAGGGAGGAATAGCTTCACTAAATCACTACTCAAAGGGTGCGGTTTGCGAGTGGTTGTTTAAGACAATGTGTGGTATTAAGGTTAAAGGTGAAAATCATTTTGAAATTGCACCTAAGCCTGGCGGGAAATTTACATATGCAAATGCTGAATATAAAAGTATTTTTGGAAGGGTAAAATCCGGCTGGAATATTTCAGAGGGTAAAGCAGTTTACGAAATTGAAATTCCTGCTAACACTTCTGCGGATATTATTCTGCCCTGCGGAATAAAGAAAACCGTTTCGGCAGGTAAATATATATTTGAATGAAGGGAGCATTATTTATGAAAATCGGTAAAACTATATTGGCAACATTGCTTATTCTTCTTTTTTCTGTTTTGCTTTTTGCGTGTGCTGAAAAAGGAAGCGAAGGTGTTGAAAATGAAGAAACTACAAGCACGACACAGAAAGAGATAATCACTTCTGTCACTGAAAAACCTGAAGAGATTTATACAACAAAAACCGAACCTCAAATTGAAACAAGTGCAGAAACTACCGAGACCAGGGAAACTACGGAAAGCACAACTGCCAAAAAACAGGTTGTGAAAGAAGTAATTGTTTACAAATCTGAAGGTATAAGAAAAATTTGGGCCGGTATTGTAGGTAAAATTTATGTAACTTTTAAGACCGTTGAAGAATCTGACGGTGCAGGCAGACAGATTTATGAACTTTGGGTTGATGCAGGAGACGGCTATACAGTTTGGGCAGACGGTATCTGGGAACTAAATGGGGATAAAACTGAACTTAAACTAACACCGAAGAACCAAGCAGTGAATGGCAACATTGGTGTAGCTACAGGTGAAACAAAAACCTACAAAGCAGAAGGTGGAGTTTTTAAAGTGGATTTCTCCTTTGAACAAGGCGGCAAATCAGCAATTAAATTTAACCCTGCAAAAGATACAGTTTAAGAATCAAACAAATCATTCGCACATAACTTGACAACAACTGCTGCTTGTTTGAATTTTTTTGCTTACCACTTGAAAAATAAGACTTTCCCGAAAGTTGTTAATTCGTACCACAATCACAAAAAAGCACACCTTTTTTCGGTGTGCTTTTTTATGAAAATTTGAGTGCAAAGCGGAATAACTTTCTTTTTTATTGAAATTATTGCAAGTAATATTTAGCCTTCCTTTGAAAGAAGGTGGCGGCGAAGCCGTCGGAAGGTAGGGTGCGTTAGCAGATAACAGGAGACATAGTTTCAAGTTTTTGTTTTAAGATATGCTACAGGTCTGCAAAAAAGACTGTTTTGAGGTGAGAAAATGTATTTTGAAGATATTAAACTCGGTATGACGGCGGACATTCCCCCTGCCGTTATAGAAAAAGAAAAAATGATAAATTTTGCCCTTGCCTATGATAATATTCCTCTGCACACCGACGAGGAGTACGCAAAAAATACCCCATTCGGCAAACTGATAGCTCCGGGTGTAATGTCCTTTATGACTGTTTGGGCAAAATATCTTGAGGTTGACTTCTTCGGCGATGAACTGCTTGCGGGAAAGTCCACTAAAATCGAGTGGATAAAGCCCGTTCATGCCGGAGATGTTCTGACGAGCAAAGCAACCGTCACAAAACTTGAAAAACGAAACGCTAAAAACGGACTTGTGGAGATTAGCATTGAATCGTATAATCAACAGGGTAAACTTGTACTCACAAATGTAACGCAGGCAATCGTAAAATGCAGAAAACCGGAAAAATAG
>CAYFRJ010000048.1:0-6325 GCA_964345625.1 uncultured Clostridium sp.
ATATCACAGCATACCTAAAAAGTCACCCTATGATTCATAGAGTGACTTTTGACATAGTCTTACAGAGTACGGGAAATTTTTGCCTACTCCTTCCACTTCCCAATCAAATCACGAATTTGGCTTGCAAACTTTGCGTTGTCTTTATTTTCTCTGCCTTTTCTCGTCTTAACCAAATCAAGAAGTTTTTCCGCTTGTGCCACAAGATCAAGGTAAATTTTGTCTGCCCTTGTAACTCCCTTAAAGGATTTGCTCTTATCCGTCTCTTTACCCTGTGTGTAAACCGTCATTTTGTTAATGGCAAGGTCATATTCACAACCGGAGTAGGGGGCGATTGCATTATAGCCTTTTTCGGTAAGTAGTTTTGTAAAATCCTCACAGGAATCATTTTCTCCGTGGTTTACAAAGACGGTTTTCGGTCTAACTTTAAAGCCCTCCAGCCACCTGATTAAGCCCTCTCTGTCGGCGTGTCCGCTGGTTCCGGCAATGGACTGAATTTCTGCCTCAACGGTGATTTCTTCGCCGAAAAGTTTCACCTTTTCAGCACCTTCCTGAAGTCGTCTGCCCAGGGAATTTTCCGCTTGATAACTGACTAATAAAATCAAGTTTTTCTTTTCCCAAAGGTTATGTTTCAAGTGGTGCCTTATTCTGCCCGCTTCACACATTCCGCTTGCGGAAACAATAACTTTAGGAGTTTTGTCAAAGTTAATTGCCTTTGATTCTTCTGAAGAAAGACTGACTTTCAAACCGTCAAATACAATAGGGTTAATCCCTTGATTTATAAGGGAAAGGGTTTCCTCGTCAAAACAAGCGGTATTGCACTGCATAAAAATTGCCGTTGCCTCAATGGCAAGGGGGGAGTCCACATAAACGGGAAAATGTCCGTGTCCCGTCACCATATTGTTTTGCTTTATTTCTCTTATGGCATAAAGTATTTCCTGTGTTCTGCCCACCGCAAAGGCAGGGATTACCACATTACCGCCCCTGTCAAGTGTCATTTGAATATACCGGGCAAGCTGCACAACCGGGTCAATTTCACTCACTTGGTGTGAACGGTTTCCGTAGGTGGATTCAATCACCAAATAGTCTGTTTCCTCCACAAATTGAGGGTTCCTGATAATTCGTTGATTTTGATTTCCCACATCTCCGGAAAAAACAATTTTTTGTCGAGTTTCTCCCTCCTGCATCCAAATTTCTATACAGGCAGAGCCAATTAAATGTCCTATATCCGTAAAGCGGATTTCAACTCCCTCACCCACTTTAATAATTTCATCATATAAACATCTTCTGAAAAGAGAAATCGTGCTTATTGCATCCTGCACAGTATAGGCAGGCTCAACAGGTTCAAGACCGGCTCGTTTCGCTTTTCTCGTTTGCCACTGCGCCTCGGTTTCTTGTATATGAGCGGAGTCACGAAGCATTATGTTACAAAGGTCTGCGGTGGCATCCGTTGAATAAATGGAACCGGAAAAGCCCAGTTTATAAAGGCGTGGCAGCATTCCCGAATGGTCAATATGTGCGTGGGTTAAAAACACCGCCTCAATTTGGTTTATGGGAACGGGGATTTCAATGTTTTGAAAAATGTCGATTCCCTGCTCCATACCACAGTCCACAAGATAGTATTTTGAGTTAATCTCAAGTAAAGTACAACTTCCGGTAACCTCATGGGCGGCTCCGATAAACACTATTTTCATTTTCTCACCTCTCCTTTAATTGTACCACTATTTTCTGAAATTTCAATATGGTAAATGTAAATAATCATTGCATTAGACTGTATTTAATGATACAATTATCGTGAGAAAATGTGAGGAGGTTAAGATATGGCAAAGGAATTTATGGGTAAAGATTTTTTGCTTGATAATGAACCGGCGATAAAAATGTTTGAGTATGCGGAAAAAATGCCGATTTTTGACTGGCATTGCCATTTGGTTCCCAAAGAGATATATGAAAACAAAAATCCCAAAAACATTTCAGCCCTTTGGCTGGGTGCAGACCATTATAAATGGAGGGCAATGCGCTCCTGCGGTGTGGAAGAAAAATACATCACAGGTGATGCTTCAAGTTGGGAAAAATTTGAGGCATTTGCCTCCTGTATGCCTTATTTAATAGGTAACCCTATGTACCATTGGTGTCACCTTGAACTGCAAAGATATTTTGAAATTTATGACATTCTCTGCCCGAAAAACGCAAGAAAAATCTATGACGAGGCAAATGCAAAAATCAAGGAAGGGGGCTTCACCCCCAGGGAACTGATCTTAAATTCAAATGTTTCCCATCTTTGCACCACAGATGACCCTGCGGATTCCCTTGAATATCATAGACTTATGGCGGAGGACGGCAGTTACAACTGCCAAATTTTACCTGCCTTCAGACCCGACAAGGCGTTGGGAATTGACCTTCCCTCATTCCGCCCCTGGCTTTCGGATTTAAGTGCAAGGGTTGACAGAGACATAAGCACATTTTCTTGTCTTTGTGAAGCGTTGGTGGAAAGAATTATCTTTTTTGAGTCCCTCGGCTGCTGTGCCAGTGACCACGCTTTTTCCTACATTCCCTACGAAACCGCCACAGAGGACGAAATTGAGGCAATCTTCCAAAAAGGAATTAACGGAGAAAAAATCAGCACTAAAGAGGCAGACCGATATAAATGTGCCCTGCTTCGTTTTCTTGCAAAAGAATATGCAAAACACGGCTGGGTAATGGAACTTCACATAGGTCCCATTCGCAACAATAATACAAAAATGTTTAACAAAATCGGTCCCGATACCGGCTTTGACTCCATTGATGACCACCAAATAGCGGGGAAACTTTCCGCTTTCCTTGATTCTCTTGACGCGGAAGATTCCCTTCCAAAAACCGTTCTTTTTACATTGAATCCCAAGGACAACTATGTTTTGGCCTCTATGATAGGCAACTTCCAAAGCAGTGAGGCGGAAAGCAAGATTCAGTTCGGCTCAGCCTGGTGGTTTAACGACAATATTGACGGAATGCGAGAGCAAATGAAAGCACTTGCCAACCTTGGCGCACTGGGTAAATTTGTAGGAATGGTAACGGATTCCCGTTCATTCCTTTCCTACCCCAGACACGAGTATTTCCGCAGAATAGTTTGCAATTTAATGGGAGAGTTGGTTGAGAGCGGACAATATCCCAATGATGAAAAGGTTCTTAAAACTTTAGCACAAGATATTTCCTATAACAACGCAATAAAATATTTTTTCAATATAAAGTGAGGTATTTGAAATGTCAAAGTATGTAATGGCACTTGACCAAGGAACAACAAGCTCTCGAGCTATCATTTTTGACAAGCGTGGCAATATTGTGGGCAAAGCGCAAAACGAATTTGAACAAATTTACCCCCAAGCAGGTTGGGTTGAGCATGACCCGATGAGTATTCTTTACAGCCAGTTTCAAGCGGTTTCCGCCTGTGTTACCAACAGCAATGTTAAACCTTCGGAAATTGCGGCAATCGGTATCACAAACCAGAGAGAAACCACAATTCTTTGGGACTCTCAAACCGGTAAGCCCATCTATAATGCGATTGTTTGGCAATGTCGCAGAACTGCGGACATTTGTGAAGAACTTAAAAAAGAAGGTCTTGAAGAATATATTAAGGAACATACGGGACTTTTAATTGATGCCTATTTCTCAGGCACAAAGATTAAATGGATTTTAGACAATGTTCCCGAGGCAAGAAAACTTGCAAAGGCAGGTCGTCTGCTTTTCGGAACTGTGGAAACCTGGTTAATTTGGAATTTAACGGGTGGCTCCGTTCATGTAACGGACTATTCCAATGCCTCAAGGACAATGCTTTTTGATGTTGATAAGCTTTGCTGGGACGAATTTCTCTGCGAAAAACTGGGAATTCCCATGTCAATTCTTCCGGAACCTGTGCCCTCAAGTAAACTCTACGGCAGAGTAGCTTCCGGTATATTAGGTCTTGAAGCCCTTGTGGGTATTCCCATTTGCGGTGCCATAGGTGACCAGCCCGCCGCACTTTTCGGCCAGGCCTGTTTTGAACCCGGTCAGGCAAAGAATACCTACGGCACAGGCTGTTTCCTTCTTATGAACACAGGTAAAACCCGTGTTAAATCGGAAAATAACCTTCTCACAGGCGTTGCTTGGGGTATAGGTAACGAGGTTGAATACTCAATCGAGGGTTCCGCTTTCAATGCTGGCTCCGTTATCAAGTGGCTTCGTGACGAAGTTCATATGATTGACAAGGCAAGTCGATGTGATGAACTTGCGGAAAGCGTTGAAGATGCAAACGGCATATACTTTGTTCCTGCTTTCACGGGACTTGGTGCTCCCTACTGGGATATGTATGCCCGTGGTACCATAGTGGGTCTTACCCGTGGAGTAAACAGAGCCCACATTGCCCGCAGTGTTATTGAGGCAATTACATATCAGGTGACGGATCTTCTCGAAGCAATTAAAAACGATTCGGGCATTGATTTTACCGACCTTCGTGTTGACGGCGGAGCAAGCGTAAGTAACATTATGCTTCAAATTCAGGCAGATATGATTCGCTGTGATGTGAACAGACCTAAAAATGTTGAAACAACCGCTCTCGGAGCCGCTTACCTTGCCGGTCTTGTGGTAGGGGTTTGGAAAAATAAGGAAGATATTCAAAATAACAGACAAGTTGACAGAGTGTTCAAACCGCAAATGCCACAAGAGAAGAGAGACGCCTACTACAAAGGCTGGCTTCGTGCCGTTGAGTGTTCAAAGGGTTGGGCAAAGGAATGAATTATATGGAAGAGTCCCTGAAACTGCATTATGAGTGGAAGGGCAAAATCGGTGTTGAATCCAAGGTAAAAGTGGGGGATAAAACCGCACTTTCCTTAGCTTACACCCCAGGAGTTGCGGCTCCCTGTTTGGAAATAGAAAAGAATACTGTAAAGTCTTTTGACTTGACAGCCAGAGGCAATGTGGTGGCGGTAATTACAAATGGTACCGCCGTGTTGGGGTTGGGTGATATAGGCCCCGAGGCAAGTATGCCGGTAATGGAGGGCAAGTGTCTTCTCTTTAAGGAATTTGCAGGTATTGACGCAATACCCATTTGCATAAAATCAAAGGATGTTGATGAGGTTGTCAATACCGTTTCTCTCATTTCCCCCTCCTTTGGGGGTATCAATTTAGAGGACATTGCAGCCCCGGAATGCTTTGAAATAGAAGAAAAGTTAAAAAAAGTTTGCGATATTCCCATTTTTCACGACGACCAGCATGGAACCGCTGTTGTGGTTTTAGCCGCACTGATAAACTCTTTGAAACTTGTGGGCAAAAAACTTGAAAATTGCACTGTAGCAATCTCCGGAGCCGGCTCTGCGGGCACAGCAATTGCAGATTTATTGAAAGTGAGTGGTGCCGAAGATATAATTGTAAGCGACCGAAAGGGAATAATATGTAAAGGTACAAACCTTGACAGTCGTTATGCCCATTTGACAGAGTTTACCAACAAAAATCAGGTTAAAGGAACCCTTGCGGATTCAATGAAGGGTGCCGATGTGTTCATAGGTGTTTCCGCTGGAGGTATTGTCAGTGAAGAAATGGTTTCTTCTATGGCTGAAAATGCCATAATTCTGGCTTTGGCGAATCCTATACCTGAAATCATTCCGGAACTTGCAAAAAATGCGGGTGCAAAAATTGTTTGTACAGGCAGAAGCGATTTCCCCAATCAGGTAAACAATGTTCTTGCCTTCCCTGGGATATTCAAGGGTGCCTTGAGTGTGAGAGCCAAAGACATCAATGAAGAGATGAAACTTGCGGCTGCCTTCGCAATTGCTTCGCTGGTAAGTGAAGAAGAATTAGATAAAGATTATATCCTTCCCACCCCCTTCGATACACGGGTTGCCGATAGAGTGTCAAAGGCAGTTGCACAAGCAGCAGTAAAAAGCAATGTTGCACAAATAAAGTGGCGATAAATTGTGACAATTTACAATAATTGTTTCAATTTAATATCATTTTATGTTTTTACTTGCAATATTCTGCATTTTATAATATAATACGATAGTAAATTTGCCACAGTGTGGCACATATTTTATGTTTTTTCATAAGGAGGATTCTGTAAATGAAAACATGCAAAAAAGCACTAAGCATTGTCCTTTGTCTGGCAGTGCTCATAGGTACTGTAGCGCTTGGTTTGAGCGTTGTTGCTCTACACCCGGACTCAGACCTGTACACCCGTGATGTTATTGACCAGCGGGATGACTACAACTTAGATGATATTTTCGCATATCCGGCTGTTGAACTGTCAAAAAAAGAAAGTACGGATCCCTTACCGAGAACTTTCTCTGACTTTAAACCCGAAGATATGGATAGTTTCAGTTTGAGT
>CAYFRJ010000049.1:0-6093 GCA_964345625.1 uncultured Clostridium sp.
TTTTGAAAATTATAAATCTTGATAAATTCCCCTTTTTGGTGCTGATATTCGGAGGTACCTTTTCCTTTGGAGATATTCTATGCTACGCTATCGGGGCTGTGATATTTGCACTTATTGACAGAGTTTTTGAAGGTAAAGAGACTGTTTAGTATGCTTTTTAAAAAGAGTTTTGGAAACTGCATCAAAAATAAAGACTAATGGTGACTTGTGCACACAAATAAGACCGGCACAATAACAATCAAACACATTCACTTATGTTGCAAAACATAAGATTTGAAAGGAGAAACACTAATGAAAAAGCATACATTAAAAAGTTCTTTATCAGTGTGTATGGCAATTCTTATGAGCATATCGTATTTTACGACATTTTCTTTTGCAAAAAACAACGAAAATGAACAAAGGGATTCCTTGGGTAACGTTATATTTGTAACAAACAAGGAATCTGACAAAAAGGAAGCCAAACAAGAAGACCTGCAATTAAAGACTATATCAGACATTACAGATACAGAGGTAAAAATTGAAAATATAGTTATTGTTAATTTTGAAGAATTACAGTAACATTGTTTTTCGGAAAGTTGTGAAAATTATGAAAAAAAAATTGATTATCACATCTATTATTGGAATAGTATTTGTTTCAGTATTGTCAATAATAGTATTATGTAAAAAAACAAATTCTCCAATCAAGAAATCATATGTAGAAAAAGTTGATTATGCAACAATGTTGGTTTTAGAAAACCAGTTAATGCAAGTAAATCCTATGATAACATATAATGTAAATGACTTTGAAATAGTAGGTTGTTATTTTGATGGAGTTCGTTTATATTTGAATGTAAAATCCAGTTTTGATTTCAAAGATAATTTCAGTATCAAAACAAATAAACATATTTACGACACAAGTGTTTTTTTGACCAAATTTGAAACAAGATTAATAACAGATGATAGTTGTGTTCTTGTTTTCAATTCAATTGAAAATGCTAATTTGTCAGATTTAAGATTGCACTATGAAAAACAAGAGATTTGCACATTTAAATTAAGTGATAATTTTGCAAATAAATTTGTTTCTGAAGCGTATTTCGAGGAAATGCAATTAAATTGGATTCAGTTTGGAAAAACAAGCACATTAATCAACTGTAAAATTGCTGCAAACATACAAGGCAAATCTTTTATAGTTGAACATAAAGACATAAGAATTAGTGTCTATGTTGTAGATCGTTCCAAAGACGATTATACATTCTTAATCCCTTTTAAATTGGATGAAAAGTCAAATTTCAATTTTATTTCTCAAAATGAGCAAAGTGTTGAATTGCGAATTCCCATAAATCTAGATCTTGCTGATTTAAAGGTATAGGTATGAGAAAAATAATCATTCTATTATTGGTATTATCCATTATTAGTTCTCTTTTTGGTGGTTGTAGCAATAAAAATGATGCTTTTTCAATATCAGAATGGGATTTGCAAATGATTGGTTATTTCAATGATTGGGATAAAAACGTTCCAACTGGGAATTACATTGTAGGATTTATTGATGTTGATAGTACGGTGAAAGCTGATGATGGTACTTCAGATGTCAAACATGAAGAATTGCTGAAGAGTGTAGTTAGAAGAATTTCTACAAAATGCAAAACAAAAACAGTCATTCTAAATAGGAACCCATCATTAGAGAATTTTATGTCCACACTTTCAGAAATGATTGACAGTGGAATTAAAGTAATAAATATTTCTCTTGGCACGACAAACAAATTCCAATTTTCTGATGAGATTTTTAGAAAAATTAAAGAGAATGGAGTAATTGTAGTGTGTGCGGCAGGTAATAATACTGAAGGATTGATGTACCCTGCTAAAAGTAAAGGAACTGTCAGTGTATTAGCCTGCGATATTTATGGGCAATGTAATAAGAATTTCGATAAAACTATCAAAAAATCATACACTATGCCAGGATTACATATTAATTTGCTTAATAATTACTATTCTGGAACATCTCTTTCAGCGGTATATTTCTCTGTGGTAAGTGCTGCATATTTTGCAGTGAATCCAAGATTAACTACAGAGGAAGTACTGTTTGATCTGAAAGATGCATGTGATTATGAATCGGAAAACAGTTATGGTATTGTTCAAATAGAAAAATTATTTAGTTGAACAATGATTTAAGTCTTTTGTCCCTCCTGAGTGGCTGTCCTTCAAGTAGTTTTAAGTACAAATGTGCTTAAAACTACTTCTGTTTTTTGCTTAATTTTCTTAAATCGTTATTGTGTGTTTTATAAATAATCTTCAACACAAATACCCTTGTTTATTATTCCAACAAGAGATTGGGGAACAAAAAGTTTTCATTTGTCATTCCATACATTATTTACTGTATTGCGAATAAGAACTTTCTTTGATTTTGTAATATGTTTTTGACATTCATTAAAAAAGTTTACCTCCAATCACAGCTCAAAATAATGCTAAAATAGAAAAAGGCGATACACGGTTAGTAAAACCAAGTATCGCCAATCTTTTGTCGCACCCTGTACGGCAGCTCCCCTATGTCAGTATTCGTTAAATACTGTTTTATCGGAAGCTACCTTGTTCACGATTCTTTTGTGAAAATCATAGGCAAGAAAAATAAATTAAATGAATTATTATGTCCCCAAATTGAGTGCTCATGTGTTATTATGTATGAGGAGATTTTAACGAAGACTACATCCAAAAGGTTCCCGATTGCTAAAATGTTAAATAGATCAAATAACGCCCAAAAAAAAGAAAGTGCAGTGAGAATAGAAGATAAGCGTTTAGAGAATACCACAAGAATGGTGAAATTAAACGATGAGATGAAATTCTCGTTGACTAAAAACTACTGTAGTGATATATTTGAGGCAAGGAGGAAATCGTACCGAAAAATGTTGCAACTTGTTTGTAAGAACTTTACAAACAAACCTACCCTTAAATTAGAAGATCCTACAAAGTTTAATTTTTTTATTTTTTTTGTAAGATTTACGCATTTTTTCTACATTCTATATAATAGGAGGATATAAATATACTTCTCTGTGTTTGTGAAATTTGTTAAGGAAAATTTAATGCTTAGGAACTTATGCTCTTACTGATTTTGAAGAAACTTCAATTCTCAACAGAGATGTTCAAGAATTAGGGTGTGAAATTTGATAAGACAACTACATTTTTGCATAATAAACCAACAGTTTTGCAAAAGCCTTGAATTCTTCAATATTTAGGTGTTACTTTGATAAGGAAAAGACATATTGAAAACAACACCGGGTATAATTTCCAATATTTTATTAAATATTAGTTGATAAATTGAATGCTATGTGTTATATAGCGTATATGGAAGTTTTCTCCATACCGCAAACAATAATCAATATGTCAAAATAGAAAGGAGCAAAAAAATGAGGACAGTATTAAAACGTATTCTATCTATTACATTAGTTCTTTGTCTCTGCTTAACCGCCATTGTGTTTGCAGATGCCAAACAGGGGATCAAAGCAAAACCCATTAATGACGGGCAAGCCAAGAAAGCCTATATCATCGCTATGGAAAATGATACAGCCGCAGAGGAGCTTGTTGGGAAGCTATATGGTAGCCAAGCAAGATATCCGGATTTATCATGCAAATATGCGGTGCTTCCTGCCGGTATGAGTTTGAAGCCGGGTGTTGTTTGGGGAGGAGAAAACTAAATGCAAAGGCTTCTTAAGAAATGCATTATTCTGATTTTGCCACTGCTTGTTTTGGTTTCTTCTTGTACTACAAACAAACCCAATCAATGGAAAGAAGCATACTGGGAATACTTTTGGGAAAAAAACAGTATGGATACTCCAAAAACAGAACCATCCAATAAAATTGTTGTGAGGCCAACGGTTAAGTTTGTCGATATGAACTATGATGGTGTGCCTGAGATGTTTTTAGGATATAAAGTGTTTACTTGCATTGAGGGAAAAGTACAACAATTTTCGGGCCCTCGTTTCATGTCAGAGACGAATGATTGTATAATTTATGAAAATAAAGATAAAAATATGCGTTGTATTCTTTCGGAATGCGAAGGTTCAATCAGCGCTTCGCTGTATCGCTATGATTTTGATTTTAAAACCCTAAGGATTTTAGAATCTGAATGGCGTGAGATACATTATTATAAACCTACGCAGGAATATAGCGCAGTCTTTATCTCATCGGACGGGAAAAAACAGCATATAAGCATTGAGGACTTCAAAAAGGAAGAAAAAAGCAGACGGAAAAATTGGCGTAATTTGAATATTAAACATAACTATTATAATTGCGAAACAAAGGAACAGGCAAAACAATGGTTCTATGCCCTAATGAATGATGCAGTGTAGAGTTGCTTAACTGAAAGGGAGAGTGGCTTTAATTTTACCCGCTACCATTATGAAAGGAAAATACCTATGGAAAGAAAAGTAGGTGCAGTGTCAAGGGAAATTTGTTGCACCATCAATCGTGAAGTTGTAAACTCAAGTAACAAATTTAGTGCTCACTATTGTTTAGTGGACACACTCTATGATGGAAAGCTATATGGTAACCAAGCACGATATCCGGATTTATCATGCAAATATGCGGTGCTTCCTGCCGGTATGAGTTTGAAGCCGGGTGTTGTTTGGGGAGGAGAAAACTAAATGCAAAGGCTTTTTAAGAAATGTATCCTTCTGATTTTGCCACTGCTTGTTTTGATTTCTTCTTGTACTACAAACAAACCCAATCAGTGGAAAGAAGCATACTGGGAATATTTTTGGAAAAAAAACAGCACGGATATTCTAAAAACAGAGTCACGCTATACGCCCGATATTACGCCACCGGTTAAGTTTGCAGATATGAACTATGATGGTGTGCCTGAGATGTTTTTAGGATACGAAGTGTTTACCTGCGCCAATGGGAAAGTACAACAATTTTCAAGCCCTCAGTTTGTGTACGGGACTAATGATTTTGACATTTATGAAAATAATGATAAAACGATGCGCTGTATTTTCACAGAATTATCAAACTCAACCCAAAGATCGTTGTATCGCTATGATTTTGATTTTAAGACCTTAACAATTTTAGTTTCTGAATGGCTTGAGATAGATTTTTTCACACCTTCACCATTTTCGCAAGAAAAGATTGTAGTCTTTATTTCATCGGATGGGGAAAAACAGTATCTCAATGATGATGCCCAGGAAAAGGAAGACAAAAATCGGCAGGATAATTGGCATAATTTAAATATTGAACAGAACTATTTTAACGGCGAAACAAAGGCACAGGCAAAAGAACGGTTCTACGCCCTAATGAATAATGCCGTTTAGTTGTTTTAGAACTCAAAGCATCATAGGAGGTAACTTTCTATGGTGCTTTTAAGGCTCAAGCTGTCATTATATATAGATATGGTCGGTTTTCATTGAGCAAGTTAATGTTGAAATGTGATAATCACCGCAACGAATATAATTTACTCTCGCATCATATCTACCTTCGATCACAGTTCAAAATAATTCTAAAAATATAAAAAAGCGATACAAGGTTAGCAAAAACCAAGTATCGCTTTTTTGCCGTACCCTGTATTGTAGCTATCACATATCAGTATTTGTTAGATTCCGTTTTATTGAAAGTTACCGTATCAGGTGATGTTAAACTTAAATGTAAGGAATTCCTACCGCAAAGGAAATAATATGTTAAGTTTATGTAATATTTATTGTCTTTATGACTACACAATGAAATTTTTGTTTGAATGTAAAAATAATTTGATATCAAAAGTAATAAATTTAGCCGCCGATATTTAAATATATCAGCGGCTTCGTTTAATCGTCCAAAGACTTATATTCGGTTACATTTTTTAGATATGCTTTTGGGTCTCCATTCAGTATGAGATCTACATATTCACATGGGAAATTGTAAAGCAGATAATCAAGTTCTGACCGTTCATACATATTATCTGCAAACTCGTCCTCAGCCACATTAGTGTCAATCGCAAGTATTGTCCCATCTGCGAATTTCAACTCCACACAGCAGTTGTCAATATTGTATTCGCAAGATATAAGATTTTTCATAAAGTTTACCTCCAAATATAATATTAAGGAAGCAATGTAAGCGTGGATTTTAGTGTTGTATCTTTAAGTTAGTGCAACT
>CAYFRJ010000050.1:0-5467 GCA_964345625.1 uncultured Clostridium sp.
TTAACTTGCTTTTTCCATCGCCGGGATCGCCCTGCAACAGCGTAACCTTGCCGAATGGGATATACGGATACCACAGCCATTTCACTTCTTTTGGCTCAATATCGCTTGCCTTTACGATTTCAAGAGGTACAGCTACATTCGTTTCATTTTCAATCATTTTCATAGTTCTGTGTTCTCCTTTTCTGCTAAAAATAAAAACCACAGATATAATACATCAGCCTTGTTTGTGTCATTTCTCGGGGCGAAAATCGGGGAAAATCCCCGTTTTGAGCCTTTCAAAAAATCGCACAAGGTATTTATACTAACCTGTGGTTATGTATGAAATTATTGATTTTTGGTAACAAAAAACACCGTATTGCTACGATGTTTTTGTTACCTAAAATATTTTATTTTACTTGCCGACTAATAGTAACTTTGTCTACCCAAAACTAAATGGAATTACAAAATTAAGGATAAACGCTATACCACAACTTAATACAAACATACGCATTGTATCCTTTATGGTATTTCGCTTCAAAACCACTATCGCACAAACGAATGTCATTAGCTCTAAGATTGAACGTATATCAAAATAAAGAATACCATAAACAAATGTCATATTAAACATAATAGCAAGTATCATTGCCGATAGGATAAGTGCCAGGTTACTTTTTCCTTTTGCATACCAACAGATAAATGCTAATATGGGAGAAATCATTGTAAACGCTATCCAAATCATTGCATAGCTTCTTGGAAAAAATCCAGCTACATATTTTGAGTACAAATAATAGCTTGTAACCATACCAGCAAAAAATACAAATACATTTATTGCGGCTCTAAGAGAAGAATTACTATAGATTGAAACACATAAAGCAATCGTTACCCATATAGCGAAACGTCCTAAAAAATTTGAAACATCTAAATACGAGAATATATACGGCAATTCGTTTGATGGTGTACAATCTAAGAATTTTGAAAAAACCCCTAAAGCTATACCTAAAAACAATATCAACACAGAGTTTATAATTTGTTTATTAAGTGGTACTCTATTTTCAGTATATCTTATATCATTCAAAAACTTCTTCATTCTTTATCTCCTCAGTTTTAGACACTCCTATCAAATTCTATGTATCTTGTTCCTTGAAATGTCAGCTTTCCAACATCTCCCTCTGTCAGCATTCCGTACTCTGTCCCAGATACAGATAACTCCATTCTATCTCCACTTTCTACTTGAAAAGTAATATAATATGAGGTGCTGGAAATTGTATGAAAACCGTTTGCTCCCGATATATCTCCTGCATTAGGTTGACTATTATGCGTAGTATTCTGACGTTTTCCCACTATTTTTGCTGACACAGTTAAACGAGGAGAATTATTGTTTTTATTCCAAGTAGCTATTCCTTTTACAAAAGTAATAACAATCATCACAAAAATTATTAAAAACATTATGGGAAATAACATTTCTATTATATCAAACATTAACATTCTCCTTTCTGCTTTCAGTTATTTCTCAACAAAATACATATACTCATTTAATATTATAGCAGAAGTCATCCGTTTTTTCAATTACAGACAGCTTCGACTATACTCACAACTTTATGACTTCTTGAATACTTGCCGAAAAAGAAAAACTGCTATCAGCTAAGACAGCAGTTCTCTTTCAGTTGGTATACGTTAGGAATACACAATATCATTCAATACAATTTCATCAACGCAGGCTCGAATGTTATTCATCATTCCGACCCATCTTATCGTATCTGTTGCTTTCAGTTCCTCCGTTACTCCTTGCTTGCGTGCCATTTCCTTCATCAGATACTCAGCCATACCACGAGCCGAAGTATCAATTTCAGCAAGGTGTTCATATAACCTTCCGCTTGTCATAGGTCGCTTTTTATGTCTTGCGAATACTCCGCCAAAGGCAGCCGGAATATTATCCCGAGCCTTTCGGCGGTATATGAGTGCTATATCAGCTCAACTTCGATGTCCTCTCGCGGCTTGTCATAAAATGTCATGCACCAATCCGGCTCATATTCCGGCTCAAAGTGCATGGACGAGCAGGCTGTGTGGCCGCTCTCGTACTCGGAGATGATGACGGTCGGGCCGTCCGCGCCGCCGATGATGCCTATGGCCGATGTATTTCCCGGCAGCGCCCCTTTATGCGTTCTGTCTCCCACGGCGCAGTCCGTTATAAGCAGCGCGTCTTTTGATATTTCCGGCGAGATGTCGACGCAGAGAAGCGTAAAGAATTTTGGCTCGTCCTTTCCGATATGAGGAAACTGCGCCAAGCTCTGCCGTTTGATATCCGTCACTGTAAGTATATGCGTTTTCCCCGTCGCGGGGTTTGTGAACTCCGTCCTGTCGCCGGGACGTTCCGCTTTGAAATGCATTTCGGAAACGCGAAGCCTGGCGGCGCGAAGGCGCAGGGAGAGTGAGCTTATCTTTTTCGGCTTTCTGTCGCGCCAGGGTATGCTGACGCGCGTTATCTGCCAACAAAACGACTTGTCAAGCCCGTATTTTTCGAGCAGCGGTTCCGAGCCGCCGCCGTCGGGGAAGAGCGGATTCCAACAGTCGGAGCTTGAAAACGCCATAAGCGATTCTCTGCCGTTTATCTTCGCCGTAATAAATATCTCGCCTCCGAGCGGATTTTCTGCCTCTGCTTTCGCCAAACGCTGCGGCGAAAAATTCTCGGGATCGTCGGCTTCGTCCAATCTGAATTTTTCGGCGAACGCGCGAAAATCCTCGACGCTCACACTTTTGAGAATGTCCGCAACAAGCCCCTTGCCGCAAACATAGACAGACGGCACGAGCCAACTTTCGCCTCCCCAAAGAAAGCTTTTATTGATTTCGATTTCCTTTCCCGCGCGGTCACGACCGAAGTGACCGTAGAGCGAGCCCTGATAAAAGACCTTGTATTTTTTCTCCAAATCAAAACCTCATCATATTCCCGAGCTCGAGCGACCCGTCGGCGCGCTGTAATCGGGACTGATTTGAAAAACGTATCGGCTTGCCGTTCTCGAGCGGCTTTTCTATGCGGACAAAGAGCGACTGCCCGTCGTCTATGTCGTCTATATGCGCCGAGAACACCGCGCTCTTTCCGGGCATAAGGCGGCAGAGCCTCTGATTTTGAACCTCTGTCCACAGGGTGTTTTTTTCGTCCCCCACGCCGAGAGACACGCCGAGGTCATAGTATATCGGTGCGACGCCCGTATTCTTTATCGTGACGAAAGTGTAAAGCTTTCCGAAAATTCTCATAATTTTGGCGCCCGTTACCGTAAAATCATAGCCGAGAGCCGCCGATGCAGCCTTGGCGCGCTCAACCTCGCTTGCGTCGAGCTTACCCGTGAACGCCCCGTCCGCCATAAGCCACGAGCAGTGAGTCGCGTTGACGCACTCGGAGTAGTCCCGATAGCCGTCGAGCGGCGCGCCCGACAAAAACGCCGCCTGACCCTCCGGGCGAAACTCGCCGCCGATCGGCTGATTTTTCCATACGCCCGTCTGCCGCGCCTTTTTCATTTTAGCCATGAAGTGCCAGCTCTCGTCATAGAGCGTCGAATGGGTGAACGAATCGTCGTGGAAGCCGACATTTCCCTTTCGCGTAGTGCCGGGAGTGCCGGGATAGCGGGTCAGAATGCGCGTAACTTTAAAGCTCTGCGCAAACGCGGAGATTATTTTTGCTTTTTGCTCATTTGTCGCCTCAAGCTCCGGCAGGCAGACGTGCCACTCGCCCCAGTGACCGAGAAGCCCCGTTGTGATATAGGCTATGCGGCGGTCACCGTCGTATTCGCGCGCCAGCTCGCGCACGAAATCGCAGAGGATATCAATGAGCCTGTCATCCGAATAGTCGGGACAAAAGCCTCCGCCGTATTCGTCGTAGCGCTCCTTTTTTATACCCATATCCCAGATGAACCGCGGCACGGCCTTTTCGCCGATGTCGGATCCGGGATAGTCGAGATAGACTCTGAAAACCGCCTGGTTCCCGCGCGCCGATATCGCCTCGAGATAAGGCTCGAGCCCCTCGCGGACGGTGTATTCGCCGCTGTCCGAGATGAGCGCGGAGAGCGGGATATAGAACCACTCCATGCTGTAGGGCACGCTGTCGTCCGCTCCGTCGGGGCTGTAAAACGGCATGAAGCCCTTCAGCGGATTGCCTACCGTCCGCTCGTATTCAAAATTATAAGCGGCAAAGCCCCTGAGCGGCGAGATGCACAGCGAAAGCCCGAGCAAAAGAGCTGAGAGACGGGCAAAAAATTTCAGAAATCTTCCCATAGCGTTTTCCTTTCAGTATATCTCAAAAGCGTCCTGCGGCAGGTTTCTCACATGATCGAGATAGCCGATGCAGGCAGCCGCCTCGCGTTCGTTATAGCAATAATCGAGCATGGCGGCGGTTTAATCCTCGCGCTTTTTGCGCGCCCGGAGCTTCTCTGCGCCCGTGCCTATAGCAAGACCGACGGCGGAGACTGCCGCGCCTATGGGCAGGGTGATGAGGTCGTCGAGGTGCATTGCTATGTCGCCTGCGGAAATGCCCGTCGAAGCGGCGTTGGCGAGGGTGAAGGTCAGAAACGGAATGAGAGTGTACATAAGAGCGAGTATAGGCACAGCCCACCATTTTTTCTCCCCCAATAGCCGTTTGCGCCGATGAGCAGGGAGATGACGAATGAGGTCAGCGGGATTGCGCCCCAAATAACGAGCACGGCATACGCGCCCGCGTCCGACCCGGAGACGGCGAGCCAAAAGAACGTGACCGACACAGCCCATATGACGAGATATGCGGCGACGAGCACGAGCTTTCCGAGTCTGCGGCGGCTCTTGACGGTGTTTGTGCTCTCTTCGAGATAGTTGAGATAGTTAAGATCGTTTGACACGGGTTTTTCCTCCTTCAGCAGGCAGTCGAGGCTGACGGAATAGAGGCCGCTCATTTTTATGACGCTCACTATGTCGGGATAGGTCTTGCCCGTCTCCCAATTCGATACGCTTTGACGGCTCACGCCGAGAGACTCCGCCGCGCTCTCCTGAGTCAATTTAGCCGCGTTTCTCGCGTCCCTGAGCTTCTTCCCGATATCCATCTGCCGCGCCTCCTTTTTTCGCTTTCAGCTTACGCCGAAAACGCTCTCCTGTCTATCAAACCTGTTTGACATCCGCACTTTTCCTGTGTCAAAATGCTTTTACATCCCGATTATATCACGTCCCGCGGCAATTGTCCATAGGCTTGCAGTGTCTCACCGCGCTTTCGCCGTTGCGGAGAGTGTGCGCAGCGGCAAGTTGATTTTGCAAATCCGTGCTCCGAAAAAAGAGGGGATCGGCAGAGCACAAAGCGCCCAATTCATCGCTGCTTTCGTCTTGCGGCAGGGGACAAAAAATCCCGCCCGCGAAAAGCCGCAGGCAGGATTTGTTGCTTTAGATACCCCGCTGAAACGCGGGACTCAAATTATCCTCTTTTTCCAAATTTCGCCGTCGCGCTCATAGAAAAATTCGGTCAGCGACGGGTTTT
>CAYFRJ010000051.1:0-4949 GCA_964345625.1 uncultured Clostridium sp.
GATATTTGTTTATTTGGAACAGTTTACCCACTTCGTTTATTACCGTACCTTTCGGATCGGTAAGTACATAACTTGAATGAAGTTGCATCAAGTTTGGTTTAATCCAAAACCTTGTTTTTCCGGATCCCGAACCTCCGACAATCAGTACATTTTTGTTTCGTGAATCCTTCGGATTTTTTGGTCGGTTACTCATCATCAATCTTTCTGTTTGTGTTAGGATTACATTGTTTTTGAATACAGGGTCAACAAAAGGGCGAATATCCTCTTTTGTGCCCCAACGAGCAGATCCGTATTCTTCATTCTTTCTAAATTTCTTTGCGTTTTTACTTTTAACATAAACCACAAGGCGAAGACCAATTGCCATTGTGATACCTATAACAAGGTCAAATCCGTTAAAACTCGGCATAAAGGATTCAAAGGCTGTGGAAAAACCCTCCGCCATATGAGGGGCTTTGTCTAAAATAGTAACACCAGACATTAAACGATATGCCTGTCCGATTTTTGTAAAGAACAAAGCAAGTATAAAATATGGAATGTTGGGGATTACATATTTCTTTATATCCACATTTCTCATCTTGAATGCTCCCTATGTTTAATCTTTGAGGGAACATCTTTGATTGCATTCTTCGCCTTTGAAAGTTTATCAAGTACTGATTCTTTACGAGCCTTCGCTCTGATAGTTTTATGGGTATATTCTTTAAATGCTGCAGTTAAAGCATCTGTGTCCTTTGCTTTAAAAAACACAAGATACTTGGGTGGATCTACTGTTTTATCTTTTTTAACTGCATAATCTATACCGTATTTCCTTGCTACTCGGTCAAAAGTACGGATATTCTTATTCGTAATCTCAATATTTGTCATACCTTGATTTTGGTCTGAAAGCTGTTTAACTGACTGTTTTCCTCTGGGGATAACATCCTTTGATTGTACTTTTTCGTTATGCCTGTTTTTCTGATAAGAGAGAAACTTTTCCAGTGCTTGCTTTAATTCTCTTGCTGTTAGTTTTGAAGTGCTAATCACAAGGGTTACTGTTTTATTTTCAAGTTCTTCCTGCATAGCTTAATCCCTCCAATCTATAATAAAATTGACATCCAATACATTTTCACCTGTAATGGGCTGAGATGTTGCTGATACCACTGCCGAATACGGCAATGGGAGACTTTCATTTTCTGCAATATCCCAATCTCCTATAACCTGCATATAACCGTCTGTGTTTGATGTGCTCTGTCGAATCTTTAATCCGACTTTCTTTGCATCTACTTTCTCATTAGCCATATTGGTTGAAAAATTGACTATTTCCCAACCGTTTTTGTGCTCAAGGGTAATATAAGTTACCTTTACAGCTGCCGTAGAGTTGTTAATAATAGCAGCATTCGTTGGAGTATATACTTTTCCGTCTTTATCCATAACAATAGATAATGTTGCAGGAATTGTTACTGAAAACCGGGTCATTAAATAACCGCAATCATCACAGTAGCAGTCACTGTTATTGTCCTGATGCTCACCATAGGTTATCTTCGTATGTCCGCATTTACAGGTTTGTGTAAACTTATGATTTGTCTCAGATATCGGTTCACAGGTTGTTATAAAAATATGATCTTCTTCAAATTCATTTTCATAAAAACATTCGTTACAAATTTGTTTTACACTATGCTGTGTTTCAGATAAGTCGGTATATATGTTATCCGATTCATCGTATTCATGTTCAAACAAATGATAAATTTCATAAGTGCATTTGTTACAGTGTTCCGAATAATAATGCCAGTTCTCAACAGAACCATATTCACTGTTTTCAAGAGGTCTATATCCCTCAAAATCTCTAATCAGAATATGTGCATCATATTCTTTACCCGAATATCCGCAATTTAAACAGTTTACTGTCCTATAATGAAAATTTGCCGGGTTTGGAGTATCCGGTCCCATAGCGGGTATATCTGACGGTTCATATTTTAACCATTCTCCATAGTTAAGATTATGATTCTGTTCTATAGTATCGGTATATCCACAAACAGAACAAGTTCTTTTAACAGAATGCTTTGTTTTATCAATAGAAACATAATTACTATAAACCCAATTATGATTTGCTTTTTCGGTTATTACATAATTACAGACCGAACAGGTTTTTGTTCTTTGATGTTGAGCTGAGTTTAAACTTGTCCATTGGCTTGTAGTTAGGGAATGGGATCCGGTTTCCGTTTGGGTTTCTCCGCAAAGACTGCAAGTTTTTGTTCTTGTGTGGGTTATATTGTCTTTGCCGATCCAGTCAGTATAAACCCAAGTGTGACTTTCAAGAACACTCTTTGTTTTTCCGCATCCGGTATTGTCAAAGGTTTCCATAAGAGAAGTCATTTGTTCATAAGTTAAATAAGCCCTTTCTCCGCAAAGAGTTTGGGATAGACAGGCAGAAGAAATTCCCTGTCCGTAACTGCATACATAGTTCGTTTGATGATAACCGGTATTGTACTTTTGATATCCTGTAACTGTAAATCCGTGTTTTGGAAGAATTAATGTCATTGTATGTCTAAATAATGAGGAATTGCTATGATCATACCTCGGACAGTAAATTATATGCATATGATATAACTCTCTGTTGCCTTCCCATCCTAATGAATTATCGTTATACACTGATGCATATGTTCTTCCCCCAAGATAAGGGACGGCACTATCAATTACACCGCTATCTTCACCATATGGACCGGATATCATTAGTTTCCTTGTACATAAAGGATAAGGACAAGTAATTGAAGTAGTCTGTGTTGAAGCAACTGAAAATATATTTATCCCTGATGCCATAACCGTCATAATGATACAAACAATAAATGTTAAAAGTTTAAATAATCTTGTCTTAGAGTGTTTCTTCATTTTGAAAGACCCCCTCAATCAACAAGTGTGATTGTAAAAATAACTTTAGCAACCTCTTTATCTTTCATTGTTCCTGCGTCCTTTGAGACCTTTGCATAATAACTGAGGGGTAAACTCTCTGTCGGAGAAATGTTTGGAAATGCATCTTGATTTATTTCAATACTACCGTTTCCCTTTGTGGTAATGCCGTTGATCTTAAGTGCAATGGTTTTACTTCCACTGAAATTGTCATAATTTCCAACTTTAAAATCACCATCTTTAACTGTAACTGTTTTGACTTTTACTGAACCGTTTTTTGAATTATTAGTGATTTTTGCATTATTTGCAGTTACTACGGTTCCGTTATAAATCTCAACAGGCAATGAAGCCGGTACCGTAACAGAAATGCTTCTGTAATCATTTACTACGGTTAGTTTTACAGGAACAGATGCTTTTGCTTCCTTCGCTGCAAAAGCAATAACTCCGAAGCAGGAAAAAATGGTTGCAATGGCAAGTAAAATTGCCGTTAAGTTTTTAAATTTCATAAAATTACCTGCCTTTCTTTCGGAGAGCAGCAACCTGCTACCCTCCGCTTGATTTTGGTTTCTAAACTGATTTATATAGTATCAAATTCAACAACGAATACGATATTAGCAACAGTCTCATTGGTAACTGCCGAAGAAACAGGAGTTACAATAGCATTATAAATTACTGAAACACTGTTCTTTGTTGTATCACCGACTCCGGACATATAGCAACCTGTGGTAGGAGCAGAAATAAGTGCCTGAGTATTTTCTGTGCCTGTGGTATTAACTTGGGTACCGTTACCAAGTGTCATTGCAAATCCTATCTTATTGCTGTCAACTTTTTCGGATGCAAGTGTATTTTTGTCACCAAATGCGGTTAGGATCCAACCGTTAGTTCCACTAATTGTGGCAAACTTAACTCTAACAGCTCCGTAAGAATTATTTGTGATTCTGGCATTATCTGCGGTGGTGGTTTTGCCGTCAATACCTACTGCAACAGGAAGTGCAGTGGGAATGGTAACTGAAAGAGCCGTTGGAGCAGGATCACCGCCGGGTGTACCGTCTTCTGTGGAAGAGAGATTAACAGGTGTTGTTCCGCTACCTCCGTTTGTTGTAATATCACCTGCAAAAGCAGGGATTGCCATAACTGCAAGAATGCAGACTGAAAGAATGATTGACATAATCTTTTTAATAGTATTGTTTTTCATAAGTAAATATCTCCTTTTTTAATAAATTATTTTTTGAACTGTTTACAGTCAGTTCTTCACTGTAATTGTAATAACCGCTCCCGCACATCCCAGTAATTCTCCGGTGTCAGGATTGATATTGTGAAACATTGCAGTACATTCATAAGTACCGGCAGGAAGATTTTTCAAAAGCTTTGCTTTTTCTATCTTACTGCCCACAGGAATACCCTTTGATTCATAGATAATATCTTCGTTGTCATTACGAGAGATAACTACTTTCTGAGGATATTTATTCATCGTTTCATTAACAATCATCAAATTGCCTTCGGCTTTTCCGTTCTCAAATATAGGTGTGGTATTCATACTGATATTTATATATCCTTCCTCCACACTTAAATTTAGACCCTCTCGAACTTTTTCCTCATCAACCTTATTCCATCCGCCTTCTACAGCATTGTCATCAAGTTCAAAACCATTTTTAGGATTATTCTCCTTTGAACAGCGTTTTACACCAAAGAGAAGTATTCCGGTTAAACCGATAAAAACGCAAAGCACTCCGGCTGTCACTCTGATGATTCTCTTTTTATCTTTATTATTTAGTTTTCTTTTTTCCATTAAAAATTACCTCCTTATTTTTGATTTTTGATGTGGTTAAATGACCACATCACTAAGGCGGAATTCTCCATATAACACGAAAACCCATAACTTACCTCCTTTCTTTTATTTGCCTGTTTTCTCATTATCTGATTAAAACACTGATTAGTTTAGCAGTGGCTTCAAGGGCAAGCAAAATGTATAAACCACCTACACTTATTATGAAATGACCCATAAAAACACCTCCTTATATAAATTGAAAAAGCCAAACATTGTACGATTACTTTCATACTTTGTTCGG
>CAYFRJ010000052.1:0-4791 GCA_964345625.1 uncultured Clostridium sp.
AGACATCAATATTAGATTGCAAAACAGATAATTGAGAATCAACATCATCTATCTTTTGAATAAGACTTTCATAATCTTTGAAATTGTTTTCCTGAAGATAAATAACCGTTTTTGCCATTTGCTTGAGATTAAAAACTTTTGCCCAATGCTCATAACCCTCACCTTTACCTTCCGCCATTTTACGATGAATATCTATGAGCAAAGAAGATTTGCATTTCTGTGGACTCAGTGTTGTATTGAGATGTTCTCTTTGACCGGAAAGTGATAATTTTAAATCCGTTTCAGTATATCCTTCTCCGAGAGAATTCAAACGCATAGCTCTTTTTTGTGTAAGGTGTTTAAATGAAATATGTTTTCCGTACCTAATTGTATAGCCCATTGCTTCAAGGATTTTCATCAATTCTTCAAAATCTTTAGGATTTTGTTTCATAGCACTATCAATATCTTCACGCAACAAATCCCTGTTGCAAGGTTTGCTTTTAAAGTTTGATCTGTTCGAGTAAACACTGTTTCCTTTTTGAGGATTATCAATTACGGATTTTTGATGAGTTTTGCAAATCATATCACTCATTTTTTGTATGTCTTCTATCGAATTTATTCGATTTCTCATTTTCTGTTTACCGTCAAGAGAATAAGCATTGATTATTATGTGATTATGAATGTGTGCCTTATCAATGTGGGTGCAAACAAAAAAAGCGTGTTTAGCTTTCAACAGCCTCGAAACCAATTCATATCCGAGAGCGTTTGCTTCTTCCGGTGTTACTTCTCCGGGTTTAAAACTTTGCCTTAAATGATAAGATATTATATCTCCTTCATATTCTCGTTCAGTCTGATATTTGTAAATATTTCGACTTGAAATAAACTGCAAAGCAGCAACTTCCGGATCACACTTAAAGCTCTTAACATAAGTATAATTATCTGTTTTATCAGGATTCAAAACATAATTGATTCGTTCCTCCAAAGTTTGCTTTGCCGTTTTCCCTTTGTTAATATGCAAGGGTATGATTCTTGTTGTTGCCAAAGTAACACCTCCTCTTTTCAATCTAACTAACTATATACCAAAATGTTATTCTGAACTGCAATAACTACTTTTTAAATCAACGAGATAATTCTTGCTTGACAATAAGTTAATCAAATTTACCTAATTATTATTTCATTATTTTTCCAATCATTTCATACAAAAGTTTCCAAATCTCATTAAGTTGATGCCGAATATCTACTAAATCTTCCGGATAAACATTGCCATTAATATTTACACGCCTTGCAATCTGATTTACATTATTACCGGTACTCCTCAGCAATTTCTCAATATTTGATAAATTAGAAAAATCAACCTTAATAATATATCCGTCAAATATCATTTTTCGCAAATAAACACTCATTGATGAAAGACCTGATTTTTCCACATTATGCTTCAATGTTGTATATTCGTTATCAGTTAGATATATATGTATTTCCCTACAGCGTTTTTCTTTCATATAACCTGTTCCTTCTTCCTATCAGGTTTGGGAACAGAGGGTTCTACTTTTGCCTTTGCTGACTTTAATTTTTCAAGTATGGATCTTTTCTCATTCACAGTTTCTTTTCTTGCCTTTGCTACAAGCAAATCAACAAGTCCAATATGAGGTTTTTCAATAGTAAAGATCTCATTGGGAGTTGGAATAGTGGTCGCCCATTTTTTGTTTTCATCGGAAATCCTGCCATCATAAGATTTTTCTTTAACTGTTTGAGCAAGTAAAGAAACAACTCTATCTTTACCATAAGTTTCGGTTACTTGTTTCCATACCTTCTCGGTATCAAGTCTGTTATCGGCATAATTATCAGATAATGCATTTTGAATTGCTTCTCTACACTTGATGTTAAGTTTGTAAGATTCTCGAAAAGCATCTGCTTCATTATGGCTGCGTGCGTATTCAGCAGACTGGATATATACCGGTATCTCATTAGATGAAAAAACTCTTTCTTCTCCGCCAATAAATAAAATCTTCTCCGGTATTTTAAACATTTCAAGATATGTGTTAATCTGTTCGGGGGAAAGGGAACAGAAGTCTTCTTCTCCTAATCCTACGACAAGAAAATTACCCGCTATGACATCGTAATATTCTCCTCCATCATCTTTCAAAAACCTGTTGGAAGGTAACCCAATTATCTTTCCTTCTTCGTTACATATAATTGCTACCTTATCTTCCCACGGATAAGTTGCCTCTATATAACCACCAACTTCATTTTGCAAGGACTTAAGACCTGAAGGAATAGTTTTCACATAAGCAGGTTTATCCGGCTCAACACAAACAACGGTTAATTTCTCTGGTTTTTTCTCATAATCTTGTTCAGTCTCGATACCTTTTGCTTCATTGTATTTCTTTTCATACAAATCATAATTCCTTTCAGGAATTATTGGTTTAAGTGACTTAAGCCACTCTTCGTTAAACTGATATAGTGGATACTCACAATATCCCGATTTCTTCGTAAATCCGGTATCAATCGCAAAACCTTTATAAATCAATTGAGTTGCCCAAGGAAAATTATTAGTATCAATGTATGCAGCATTCTTTATACCTATCATTTCACATATATCTGTCATTTGGTGTGGCAGATTAACAGTCAGTACTCCATAAGGTTCTCCTCCCTCGTAGGTTTGTAGAGCTATGCCATATACTTTACTTTTTTCCGAGTCAAGCGGATGAATAGTGTTGATTTGATTATATAGACCTAATTCAAAATTCAACTTATTAAAAATATCATTTTCTTGTAAGGTTCTCTCATAATCCGCTCTTTTTTCAATACAGTCTCGAAATTCTTCCATATAGCCTGTTTCTCTGTCAAAATATTCGTCATATATCTGATCTAAAGGATCAGGAATATTAAGTAAAGCTTCACATTGTGAATCGGTTAAATCCGCATCGTTTAATGCATAAATAATATCCTGTTTGGAAATATACTCAAAAGAGTTTTGCAAAGCTTCTCTTGTTGGCAAGAGAAACAATTTAGCTTCATATATTTTGAACTCGTTTTGCATTTTATCGTGAACAGCTTGTTTTAATTCTGCATTTGTCATAATGTTTCCTCCAATCTTTTCATTTGTTTTAGCGGTACAGAATTATCAACTTTATCCTGTGCCGCTTTTAGTTTGTTAAGTACCGATGGTTTTTCACTTTTGGCAATTTCTGTATCATTCGGCAATATATCTTCTTTATCAGGATGTTTATCCATATTGAGTTCAATATTTAACTCATTTAACCTTGCACTTTTTTGCTTAAGTTCTTCTTCACGCTCAAAAGGCTTGCCCAGTTCCGATTTTGCATCGACTAATTGTTTTTCAAGTGTTTCAAGTCGAGCTTCGGTGGATTTTAATCTTTCGGTTATACCGTTTAAAGTGTTTTCAATACGAATTAAGTTTCCCCTTGGATCTTTACCGAGTTCCACACGGTGGGACATCCTGCCTTTTAAAGTGAGAATGTGTTTTTTCCCGAAATCTTCAACGGATAAATACATTTTCAAACCCCTGTATTCGCCAATATGAACAGCTTCAAAAATCTTTGCTTCTTTAAAAGAATCTATGAGCGCAGCTCCGGCATTTTCTTTATCTGTCAAATAATCTCCACGAACAACCATTCCGACAAATCCCTCTTCGGGTACCGGGTGTTCAGTTAAAGTATCCATATCGGATTTAAAGCCCGTAATATAGCCTTTGCACTGTTCTATCTCGGCAGGAAATTCTTTTAATATCTGATCTTCTAAACGGAACTGTCTGCTTTGATATCCCACTTTCATAATCTTTAATTTAGATACCTCAATATCCAAATCCATCTTTTCCTTTATTCTTGGATCTCCTGCACAAAGTGCCTTTATCTCTGCAAAAGATAATGCTGTTTCATCAACATCATCACAAGAACGAACAGGACATTTTGAGGTCATTATTTGAGAAATAAATTTTTGCTTTTGTTCCAAGGTTTGCCAAAGATAGGCATCAAATGTGGATTCAGTCACATATCGGTGAATATGCACTTGCTGATTACGATTGCCTTGACGGATAATTCTACCGCTTCGCTGTTCCAGATCTCCGGGTCTCCACGGTGCATCAAGGTCATGTAAAGCAATTAATCTATCTTGAACATTCATACCGGCTCCCATCTTTGCTGTACTACCAAATAATACTCTTACCTTTCCGGCCCTAACCTTTGCAAACAAATCCCTTTTCTTTATTTCTGTGTCTGCATCGTGTATAAAAGCAATCTCATTTTTAGATATTCCACCTTTAATTAACTTATCTCGTATATCTTCATACACTGTGAAGTCATTGTTTCCTGCCACCGCCAAATTGCCCTGCTCTGTTTTTGCGGCTCTCATACTTGATGACTTTGATTTTGGAGTAGAGATATCACAAAACACAAGTTGAGTCAGTTTATCTTTTTCTCCGTTCTTGTAGTAACGAATAATGTTATCTACACATTTATTTACTTTACTCTCCTCGGCATCTTCAAAATCGGGATTTATAATTCTCTGGTCTAATCCCAATTTCCTGCCGTCAGTAGTTATTTTAAGCATATTATCAATGGAAGGATCAACAGAGCCGTTATGTACAAGAGCAGCTCTTTCAGACAACTCTTTTACAAGTGCTTTCTGTGTTTCGGTAGGCTGTGCAACTTCATTATGATAAATTGCTTCAGGTCTCGGAAGATTTAACTGATCTTGAGTTTTTATATCAGCACAATCTTTAAACATATTCATAAGTTCCGGTAAATTATAGAATTTTGAAAATCTTGTTCTTGCTCTGTATCCTGTTCCCTC
>CAYFRJ010000053.1:0-4562 GCA_964345625.1 uncultured Clostridium sp.
CATTCCCACACCGGAGCGTAAGGCAGACCTTCCTTTCCTTATGCCCGTTGAAGATGTATTCACAATTACAGGTCGTGGTACCGTTGCAACCGGCAGAGTTGAGCGTGGCCAGGTTAAGATTGGTGACGAGGTTGAAATCGTTGGTCTTACAGACGAGAAACGCAAGGTAGTTGTTACCGGCGTTGAAATGTTCCGCAAGATTCTTGACTATGCAGAAGCAGGCGATAACATCGGTGCTCTTCTTCGTGGTATTCAGAGAACAGAAATTGAGCGTGGACAGGTTCTTGCAAAGCCCGGCTCCATTCAGCCCCACACAAAGTTTGTAGGACAGGTTTATGTTCTTTCCAAGGAGGAAGGCGGCCGTCATACACCATTCTTTAACAACTACAGACCCCAGTTCTACTTCAGAACAACCGACGTTACAGGCGTTATCACCCTTCCCGAAGGCACAGAAATGTGTATGCCCGGTGACCACGTTGATATGAGTGTTGAACTTATTACTCCCATTGCTATCGAGCAGGGACTTCGTTTCGCTATCCGTGAAGGCGGCAAAACAGTTGGTTCAGGCGTTGTTACAGCAGTTAATAGCTAATTTAATAACTGAATTATTAAAACCCCTTGTTTCGACAAGGGGTTTTTAGTTTCGAGTTTCTCGTTTCAAGAACTATTACAAAGCAAAACCGCCTCCCTTTTGGGAGGCGGCCACACTATGCATAAAAAAATATCAAAAACCCTAACCCTAATTCTTCAGCGCCTGCATAGGTGCGGGGATTCTTCCCCCTCTGTTAATGAATTTAGCGGGGGAATAGGTTGAAACGGGCATTACCGGGCCACCACCGAGCAGACCGCCGAAACTGAGTTCATCACCCACATTAAGACCGATTGCGGGAATAACACGAACTGCGGTGGTTTTTGAGTTCACCATACCAATTGCCGCCTCGTCCGCAATAATTGCGGAAATTACCTCGGCGGGGGTATCACCGGGAATGTTTATCATATCAAGACCCACGGAGCAAACCGCAGTCATTGCCTCAAGTTTTGAAATGGAGAGAGAGCCTCTCCTTGCCGCCTCAATCATTCCCTCGTCTTCCGTAACGGGAATGAAAGCGCCCGAAAGTCCACCCACATGGGAAGATGCCATAACTCCACCCTTTTTAACCGCATCGTTAAGCAGGGCAAGGGCGGCGGTGGTACCGTGACAGCCACAACTTTCAAGTCCCATTTCCTCAAGAATATGGGCAACGGAATCTCCTATAGCAGGGGTGGGAGCAAGGGAAAGGTCAACAATTCCGAAGGGAACTCCCAGTCTTTGGCTCGCCATGGTGGCAACCAATTGTCCCATTCTCGTTATCTTGAATGCGGTCTTTTTAATTAAATCCGCAACGGCGGTAAGGTCGCAGTCTCCCGCTTTCGCCAAGGCTGCCCTTACAACTCCGGGGCCGGAAACCCCCACATTTATTACACAGTCCGGCTCACCCGCACCGTGGAATGCACCTGCCATAAAGGGGTTATCCTCGGGGGCATTGCAAAAAACAACCAACTTTGCGGGGCCTATACAGTTTCTGTCTGCGGTGAGTTCTGCGGATTTCTTAACAACCCCACCCATAAGAGCAACCGCATCCATATTTATACCCGTCTTTGTGGAGCCGATATTTACACTTGAGCATACCCGCTCCGTTACGGAAAGGGCTTCGGGAATTGCTTCAATTAACTCCTTGTCACCGGGGCCGAATCCCTTTTGCACCAAGGCGGAAAATCCGCCTAAAAAGTTAACTCCGCAGGTAACCGCCGCCTTTTCCAAGGTCTTTGCCAGTTTCACCGCATCCCTGTTTTCGCAGGCGGCAAGAATCATGGCGGCAGGAGTAACTGAAATTCGCTTGTTGATAATGGGAATACCCAGTTCCTTTTCGATTTGCTCTCCCGTTGACACCAAATCTTTGGCATATTTTGTGATTTTATCATAAACTTTTTGACACATAACATCTATGTCCGAGTGGCAACAGTCAAGAAGTGAAATACCCATGGTAATGGTTCTCACATCAAGATTTTCCTCTTGAATCATGGTTATGGTCTCAAGAATATCCCTTGCGTTAAGCATTGTTTTTCACCTCAGATGGTATGCATTGCATCGAAAATATCTTCGTGCATTGCGTGAATTGAAAGGCCCATTTCCTCACCCATTTTGCTGATTTTTTCAGAAAATTCCGTGAAAGGAATTGAACTTTTTGACATATCTACCATCATAATCATGGCGAACATATCCTGTAAAATCGACTGAGTTACCTCAAGTACATTAATGTTTTGGTTGGCACATTCCGCAGAAACCTTTGCAAGAATACCAACCATATCTTTACCTATTACGGTGATTACAGCTCTCATAGCAGCCTCCTTATTTTTTTAGTGTGCAGTATGCAGTATGCAGAGCGAAAGCAAACTTTCGCAGTTTTTAGTTTCAAGTTTTGCAAAGCAAAACAGTACAAGGGGAGGGGCTTTTTTACCCTGTTTGTAAAATCAACTTTCTTCTTTCAAATTTTCAATTCTATCAAAAACTCTGTCAATAAGTGCAAATATCACAGCCCCGATGGCGTAGCATAGAATATCTCCAAAGGAAAAGGTTCCTCCGAATATCAGCACCAAAAAGGGGAATTTATCAAGATTTATAATTTTCAAAAATTCAAAGTATTGAAGTGTTTCTATTATAACGGAAAAACAAAAAATGTAAAGGTAAAGGTGTTTGAATTTTTCGGGAAATATCACCCTCACCGTTGCCCCGATTAAAATAACCACTAAAATATCCCCCACACTTCCCCTGATAAATCCGTGGGCGAATTTTGCTATAACAACCTCAAGGGCAAAAACGACAAGGGCAAGTATAAAATTAAAAAGTCTCTTACTCATACAGCCCCCTGATTTCAATAATAGATGTAGTACCAGTTGTCTGCTATTTTCATATATCTGTCAAAAGGTTTTGTCCCCTTTTTTAGTCCCTTATCGTATAAATCGGAAATTAAATCAAAGAGAGAGTCGGCATAAACCAATTTGTAGCCATATATACCGAACTCACCAAACTGTATGGACTTATCTAAGACACGCATATAAGTCGGTGGCACCTCATAACGACCACAATCAATAGACAAGGTTGACAGCGGCTTTTCTATAATTTTTACAATTTGACCTCCATTGCGAAAGGATTCCTTGATAATTATAGAATCCTCATTATCAATTTCTTATTTGCTCTTTGCAGGTAATTCAAAACTTAAAACTTTCGGCTTACCAATGTCCTGAAACTATTTACTTACCTTTGTCCTGATTTTACAAAAAACTGCCAACTGCTTGCTGCCTACTGCCAACTGTTCAATATCCCTCCGGGTTTTGACTTTGCCAGCGCCAGGAATCCTCGCACATTTCATCAAGTCCACGCTGTGCCACCCAGCCCAGTTCTTCTTTTGCTTTCGTGGGGTCGGAGTAGCAGGTGTCCAAATCTCCTGCACGGGGCTCAACTATTTTATAGTTTATCTTTTTACCGCTTGCCTTTTCAAATGCCTTAACCACATCCAGCACGCTGTAGCCGACGCCGGTGCCTAAATTGTAGGTGAAACAGCCATTTTCTTTGAGAATTTTTTCCACCGCTTTAATGTGACCGAGAGCCAAATCCACCACATGAATATAGTCACGAACTCCCGTTCCGTCATGGGTGTTGTAGCCGTCACCGAAAACGCTGAGACAGTCCCTTTTGCCGATGGCAACTTGGGCGATAAAGGGCATTAAATTGTTGGGAATACCCTTTGGGTCCTCCCCGATTTTACCGCTTTTGTGGGCACCGATGGGGTTAAAATATCTGAGAAGGCACACGGACCATTCATTGTCCGCATAGTGGGTGTCCTTCAAAATTCTTTCAATATAGAGCTTTGTGGTACCGTAGGGGTTGGTGGTTTTGCCCTCGGGCATATCCTCCTTGAGGGGTGAAACATTTTCTTCACCGTAAACCGTGGCGGAGGATGAAAATACAATTTTTTTGCACCCTGCATCCCTCATTGCCTCACAGAGAATAACCGTACCACCTATATTGTTGTCGTAGTATTCAAGGGGTTTGTGAACGCTTTCCCCCACCGCTTTAAGCCCCGCAAAGTGAATAACCGCATCAATTTTATTCTCGGCAAAAATTTTGTCAAGACCCTTGCGGTCACGAATGTCGCAGTTATAAAATTTCACATCTTTTCCCGTAATTTCTTTTATGCGATTTACACTTTCACTCTTGCTGTTACAAAGATTATCAAGTATAATGGTTTCATAACCCGCATTAAGAAGTTCAACGCAGGTGTGGGAGCCGATGAATCCGGCGCCTCCGGTTACAAGAATAGCCATGACAAATCTCCTTTGTTGTTAGTTTTCAGTAGGCAGTTGCCATTGAATTAGATTGTTGGTATAATAGCCTTCCTTTGAATAAGAAAGCCACTTTCCTTGGTTTTTTGTTCAGTTATTGCGAGCAACCCTTAGCCTCCCTGTGTAGCGAGGCGGAAGGTAGGGTGCGTTGGCAAACGCACAATCTGCGACAGCAGATA
>CAYFRJ010000054.1:0-4507 GCA_964345625.1 uncultured Clostridium sp.
CATCTATGACAAACAAATAAAAAAACCCACCAATCCACTGAATAAAGGATTTGGGAGCAAAAAAATGGCGCGCCGGAAGGGACTCGAACCCCCGACCTACTGCTTAGAAGGCAGTTGCTCTATCCAGCTGAGCTAGCAGCGCATAATAGTGGAGCGGGTGATGGGAATCGAACCCACACAGCCAGCTTGGAAGGCTGGAATTCTAGCCATTGAACTACACCCGCAACTAAATTGCTTTGCTATTCTATCACGGTTAATTGTAAAAGTCAAGAGAAACATATTATTTGTATTAAATTTTCATAATGTTTTTTTATGACTTATTGTTGAAAATTGTTCTTTCAAGTGATATAATAACATAGGTGGTTTTATGGATATAGAGATTTTAACGAAAAGCACATTAGAGACTGAAAAACTTGGTGAAGAATTAGCGAAATATTTGCCTTATGGTTCCGTAGTTGCAACCTTTGGTGAAGTTGGTGCAGGAAAAACCGCATTTACAAGAGGGTTCTGTAAAGGTTTAAACATTGACAGTGATGTAAGTAGTCCAACATTTTCTTTGGTGAATGAATACCATAATAAGAATAGAAGACTAATTCATTTTGATATGTATAGAATTTCCAGTTTTGACGACTTATATTCCACGGGATATTTTGATTATCTTGCTCAAGGCGATTCAATGGTAATTGAATGGTGTGAAAATATAGAACCTTATCTTGAAAATAATTTCATAAAAATCTATATTTCAAAAACTCAAGAAGAAAACGAAAGAATTTTTGAGATTTACGGATGTGACAAGTTTGAATTTACTGGCAATTGATACATCTGCAGTTAGTGTTAGTGTTGCTGTACTTAAAGATGAATTTCTTTTGTGTGAAGCATATTCAAATACTAAATTAACTCATAGTGCCACATTAATGCCTATGATTTCAGATGTTTTAGACAATGCAAAATTAAAAATTAGTGACATTGATTCCTTTGCTGTTAATGTCGGTCCCGGTTCATTTACAGGAATAAGAATCGGAGTATCTGCTATTAAAGGTCTTGCTTTTTCCAATAATAGTAAATGCTTTCCTGTTTCAACTCTTCACAGCATGGCTTACAATATGATAGAAAACGACTGCGTAGTTTGTGCCTGTATGGATGCACGCTGTAATCAAGTTTATACAGCTCTTTTTGGAATTAAAAATGGTAATGTAAAAAGATTAACACATGATGATGTAAAGACAATTAGCGAACTAAAGAGAGAAATTATAGATTTAAATTGTAAAATTATTTTGGTTGGTGATGGAAGCGAGCTTTGTTTCAGAGAGTTTGGTAATTTGAGCAATATTTCACTTGCCGGTCCGGGTTTAAGATATCAAAGAGCTTCGAGTGTTGCTCTTTGTGCTTTGAGAGAAGGAGAGAGTGTTACACCGGATCTTCTTATACCAACCTACTTGCGACCTTCTCAAGCCGAAAGGGAACTAAAAAATAAATTTAAGGGAGAAATTAAATGATAGCACTTGGAAGTGACCATGCAGGTTATGAATTAAAGCAAATTGTTATTAAACACCTCATTGACAGGGGACTTGATTTTAAGGATTACGGTACCTACTCAGAGGATTCTTGTGATTATGCAATTTTTGCGCAAAAAGCTGCAAATGCTGTTGCTGCCGGAGAATGTGATAAAGGTCTTCTTTTCTGTGGAACCGGTGTAGGAATTTCGATTGCCGCAAATAAAGTTAACGGAATCAGAGCTTGCTGCTGTTCAGATTTATTTTCCGCCGAGGCGACAAGACTTCATAACAATGCAAATATGCTTTGTTTAGGCGGTAGGGTTGTAGACAGTGAAAAGGCAATAGCCCTCGTGGATATATTTTTAGATACTGCTTTTAGCGGTGAAGAAAGGCATCAAAGAAGAATTGACCAGATCACTGAAATTGAAAAATCAAACTAATTTTTGGAGGTAACGCTATGGCAAAAGTAATGATAATGGATCATCCTCTTATTCAACATAAACTTACATTTTTAAGAGATGAAAACACAAGCTCAAAGGATTTTCGACAACTTGTTATTGAAATTTCAACATTGATTTGCTATGAAGCAACGAGGGATATTCCCCTTATGGAAGTTGAAGTAACAACACCTGTCGACATTGCAAAAACAAAGGTTATTGCAGGTAAAAAACTTGCCTTTGTTCCAATTTTAAGGGCAGGTTTAGGTATGGTAGACGGAGTTCTTGCTTTAGTTCCTAATGCAAGAGTTGGTCATATCGGTCTTTACAGAGACCCTGAGACTTTAATGCCTGTTGAGTATTACTGTAAGTTACCTGCAGACATTGATGAGCGTGAAGTTATCGTACTTGATCCTATGCTTGCCACAGGTGGCAGTGCAATTGATGCCATTTCAAAAATTAAACTTCGGACCCCTAAAAGTATTAAATTTATGGGTATTATTGCTGCTCCTGAAGGTCTTAAAGCACTTCAAGAGGCTCACCCTGATGTTGATATATATGTAGCGGCACTTGATGACCATCTTAATGAGCATGGATATATTGTTCCCGGTTTGGGCGATGCCGGTGACAGAATCTTTGGTACACAATAATTCAACTGTTTTAGCAGTTGCAAAATTTTTTGCAACTGCTTTTTTTAATTTTAATAAAATTATACTTGCAAAATTCAGCTCACTTATCTATAATTAACACATAAATTTGCAATTTAAGCTGAAAGGAAATTCAAAATGGTTAAAAACAAACTTCAAATTCTTCAAGAGAAATATAATGAGTATAAATCATTAAACTTAGATTTAAATATGGCAAGGGGAAAACCCTGTCCTGAACAAACAAATCTTTCTTTAGATATTCTAAACGCGGAATATGTCAATGGTTTGAAATCTAAAGATGGCACAGATGTTACCAATTACGGTGTTCTTGACGGCATTATTGAGTGTAAAGATCTTTTTTCTCAAATTCTTCAAGTACCAAGTTCAAATATTATTATTTTTGGCAACTCCAGCCTTAATATAATGTACGATTATATTTCACAATGTATGGTTTTTGGAGCAGGGGACGAGCCTTGGATTAAACAGGGAAATATAAAATTTCTCTGTCCTGTTCCGGGATATGACCGTCATTTCGGTATTCTTGAACACTTCGGAATTGAAATGATAAACATTCCTATAGATGAATTCGGTCCTAATATGGAACTAATTGATGAATATGTTAAAGACTCAAGTGTTAAGGGTCTATTTTGTGTTCCAATGTATTCAAATCCCGGGGGAGTATCATTTAGTGAGGATGTTATTAAAAGATTTGCTTCATTAAAACCCGCAGCTAAAGATTTTCGAGTAATTTGGGATAATGCTTACTGCGTTCATCATTTGAGTGATGACTGTGATAAGTTTTATAACATTTTTGAGTATGCCGAAAAATATTCAAATGAAGATATATTTATTGAGGTTACATCTACTTCAAAAATTACTTTCCCGGGTGCAGGTGTTTCTGCCCTTGCCGCTTCGAATGCTAACATTAAAGCAATTAAAAAAAGAATGACTTATCAGACAATCGGTCATGATAAAATCAATCAATATAGGCACTGCAACTTTTTAACTGATTTAGAAGCAGTTAATTGTCATATGAAAAAGCATGCTGAAATAATCAAGCCTAAGTTCGACATAATTCTAAAGGGACTTGAAGAGAATCTTAAAGGTATTGAGGGTTTTTCTTGGACTTATCCAAAAGGTGGTTACTTTATTTCTCTTGATGTTCCTACGAACTGTGCTAAAAGAACGGTTGAGCTTTGCAAAGAATGTGGTGTAACATTAACGGGTGCCGGTGCGACTTACCCTTACGGTAAGGATCCTGAGGACAGAAATATCAGAATAGCACCAACATTTCCATCTTGTGAAGAATTAAGCAAAGCTGTCGAAATTCTTTGCCTATGTGCTCAAATTGCTCAACTTGAACAATAACCCATAAGACCTGCACAGCAGGTCTTATTTGATTTATGTTGTTGACAATTCAAGACAACAATTATATAATAACTTTGACAATTTAACTTTTTATGGTTGCAATTTTTATTGTATTAAAACGGAACACGGTGAAAAACCGTGGCAGCCCCCGCTACTGTAAGGCAGACGAACCCTTTACTATGTCATTGGGATTTCCTGAGAAGACTAAGGGTGAGGAGGAAGTTAAGCCAGGAGACGTGCCATAAGAAGATGCTCAGTTCTTTCGGTGGGAAAGCTATTGACATTTCTTTAAGTTCAGTTTAACTGGGCTTAGTTTGTTGTATGTTATGGCTTACGCACCGATAAGGTGCGTATTTTATTTTGAAAGGATTTGTTAAAATGAAGAAAACAAATAGGATTGTTGCAATACTATTAGCTTTAGTTATTTGTTTTAGTGTTGTTGCAACTGCACTTACTCCGGAAGAAATGACTTCTTCCTTGCAACAGTGGCTGTCAAATAACATTAACAGAAAAGCAAGCTAAATTTTAGCTTGCTTTTTTTATACTCTGAATAATATCT
>CAYFRJ010000055.1:0-3787 GCA_964345625.1 uncultured Clostridium sp.
GGCAGCTCCCCTATGTCAGTATTCGTTAAATACTGTTTTATCGGAAGCTACCTTGAGAGTCACCCTTTGAGTTTCAAGTTTCCCGTTCCCCGTTTCAAGTTGTGGGTTATTTTAGTGGTCGGTAAAGAGTAAAAAAAGCCTCCCTGTGAAGGGGCTAAAGGTTGCTCGCAACAGCAACCTATTGAACTTGATTTTCGCCACTTCAAAGGAAGGCTATTTTTTGTACTACCAACCTAAAACCTAACCCCTAACCCCTAAAGCGAAGCGTCCTAAACTCTATTCCACTACTTCCCCCACACACCCGAGGGAGTCCGTTCCCGTAATTTTTACATTGACAATTTCTCCGAGACCGCTTTTGCCTTCAACTCTTACGGGAATATAGTTCTTAGTGTATCCTCGGGCAAAGCCTTCATGGTTTTCTTCTAAAAGCACTTGCAGAGTTTTACCCACTTGTTTTTTCAAAAAGTTTTTGCGGATTTTTTCACATTCCTCCGCCATAATCTCCGCCCGTCTTTGCTTTTCCGAGTTTCCCACCTGGTTTTCCATACCTGCCGCAGCAGTGCCCGGTCTTCTTGAATAGGGGAAAATATGTACCTTCTCAAACTTAATTTTCTTGACAAAATTAAGTGAAATTTCAAAGTCGCTTTCACTTTCATCGGGAAAGCCCACCATTACATCCGTTGTAATGGTGGCATCGGGGAAGGTGCTTCTCAGTTTAAGGCAAAGATCCTCATACTCCACGGTGTTATAGTGCCTGTTCATTTTTTTAAGAGTTTTGTCACAGCCGCTTTGAAGGGAAATATGAAATTGGGGGCACAGTTTTTCTATTTTGGAAAGTTCCTCGATGACCGAGTAGGTTATGTGATCCGGCTCAAGGGAGCCAAGTCTCACCCTCTCAATTCCCTTAACATTTGCTGTTGCCCTAACCGCTTCAACCAAGTTCGAGCCGATGTCGGAGCCGTAGGCGGAAAGGTTGATACCCACAAGCACTATTTCTTTGAAACCGCTGTTTGCAAGGGCGGTAACCTCGCTGATAAGTTCCTCAAGGGGCTTTGAACGAACTCTGCCACGGGCATAGGGAATAATACAATAGGAGCAAAACCTGTTGCAGCCGTCCTCAATTTTTACATTTGCCCTTGTCCTGTCGGAACAGGTTGAAATTTTATCTCCCGTAAATTTGTCGCCAATTCTGTGCTTTTCAACGGCAACCACTCTTTTTCTTTGCTTTATGAACTGTAGAATAAAGCCGTAAAGTCGGTGGTTATTTTTGTTGCCCATAACGATATCCGCCTCGGGCAACCCTTTTTCAGAGTCGGGGTTTGCCTGAGTCATACAGCCGGTTAAAACAATTATACTGTCAGGGTTATTTTTGCGAAATCTTCTCACGGCCTGCCTTGTTTTTCTTTCGCTTTCCGCAGTTACCGTGCAGGAATTTATAATAAAAATGTCAGCCTTTTCCGTGTGAGGAACAACGGTAACCCCATTTTTCTCAAGGGCTTGAGCCATTGCGGCAGACTCGTACTGATTCACTTTGCACCCTAAAGTGTAAAAAGCAGCTTTCATAAACATATCCTTCAAAATCAAATTATGCTAATAAAATAACAAATTTTTCCCTTTCCGTCAATCTTTTAATAAAAATACTTTACAACACTAAACCAATGTGATAGAATACTTTCAATGAATCTTTAAGAGGGTACTGAGATGCCCACAAGGTTGACATAGATATCTTTGCGTAAATATGCGATCTTGTGCAAACAAGGTCGTTTTTTTATGGTGAAAATATGAAATTTAAGTCTTATTTAATGGATGAGAATGCTGTTTACAGGGCACTTGCCAGAATTTCTCACGAAATAGTTGAAAGAAACCCCGAAGACAAAGAAATTTGCTTTGTGGGAATTATGAGAAGGGGAGCCACCCTTGCGGATATTCTTGCACAGAAGGTTAAGGAACTGGGAGTTGAAACAAAGGTGGGTTACCTTGACATAACCCTTTACCGAGATGACCTTTCCGAAAGTGCCCCTCAGCCCCACATAAATGAAAAGGAAATAGATTTTTCCGTAACAGGGAAAACAGTAATTATGGTGGATGATGTTGTTTTTACAGGCAGAACGGCACGAGCCGCAATGGACGCCATAATTTCCTTGGGCAGACCTGCCAGAATACAGTTTGTCGCCTTCGTTGACAGGGGGCACAGAGAACTTCCCATAGTTGCGGACTATGTTGGCAAAAATGTTCCCACCTCAAGAAGCGAAATGATTGTGCTGAAAATACCTCCCTTTGATGACGAGGTTTCCGTTTCCATTTGGCAAAAATAAAGGGGAATTGACGCAAAAAGCGTTGAAATAAAAAAGGCAAAATTATGGAGGTAGTATTCATGAAACTTATCTACGGCGTAAAAGACAAACCAAAGTTCCCACAGGTAATTGTATTTGCTTTCCAGCAAATTCTTGCAATTCTTGCGGCAACCATCGCAGTTCCTGCTATTATAGGCAATGGCATGAGCCAGTCGGCAGCACTTTTCGGTGCAGGCTTAGGTACCCTTGTGTATCTCCTTTTCACAAAGTTTAAGAGTCCTGTTTTTCTCGGTTCTTCCTTTGCTTTCATCGGCTCAATGTTTGCGGCATTCGGCGGTGCCGTTTCTGCAAGTGCAGGTCATGCGGGTTTAATCATAGGCGCAACCTTTGCAGGTCTTGTTTATGTGGTAATAGCCATTGCGGTTAAAGTGGCAGGTGTTGCCTGGATTAACAAACTTATGCCCCCGGTTGTTATCGGCCCCACAGTTTCAATCATCGGTCTTTCCCTTGCAGGCAATGCGGTTGCAGATGCTCTTAAGTATGCAACAGTTTCAGACTCGGGTTTTGTTATGACCACAAAGGGCTGGATTGGTTTTCTTTGCGCCCTCATCACTCTTTTTACAGTTGTAATTTGCTCCGTTTACGGCAAAAAGACCGCTAAACTTATTCCCTTTATTATCGGTATAGGTGCCGGCTATCTTGCAGCAACTATCTTTACTCTTATCGGCATGAAAACAGGAAATGATTCCCTTGTAATTATAGACTTTTCCGCTTTCAAAAATATGCAGTGGGCTCCCGACTTTGCCTTTGTGTTGGCCTCAAAGGGCATAAAAGATATTGATGCCACCTACATTGCAACCATTGCGGTTGCCTATATTCCCGTTGCTTTCGTGGTATTTGCAGAGCATATTGCAGACCACAAAAACCTTTCTTCCATTATTGAAGAAGACCTTTTGGAAGAGCCCGGTCTTCACAGAACACTTTTAGGTGACGGTATAGGCTCAATGGTGGGTGCTTTCTTCGGTGGCTGCCCCAACACAACCTACGGCGAATCCGTCGGCTGTGTTGCCATTACAGGTAATGCTTCCGTTGTAACTATATTTGCAACTTCAATTATTTGCCTTTTAGCCTCTTTCTGTGCACCGTTTATCACTTTCCTTGCAACAATTCCCGCCTGTGTAATGGGCGGTGTATGTATCACTCTTTACGGCTTCATCGCAGTTTCCGGTCTAAAGATGATTCAGGTGGTTGACCTTGGTGAAAACAAAAATCTCTTCGTGGTTGCCACCATTCTCATTTGCGGAATCGGCGGTATGTCACTCAGAATAGGCAAGGTTACTCTTACAAGTATTGCTTGCTCACTTATCTTGGGTATTATTTTAAACCTTGTTCTTTCCGCAAAGGATAAGAAAGAAGCATAAACTTAAAATCACCTTGATTTCAAGGTGATTTTTTGATGACATATAGATTACTGGAGAGATAAAATGTCAGTT
>CAYFRJ010000056.1:0-3781 GCA_964345625.1 uncultured Clostridium sp.
TCAAAACAACGCATTGAAGTACAATTCTGGACGAAAATGCCTTGCTTGCCAAGAGGAAATTACGCATAAAACTCTTTCTATTGATTTCTCGAAAAAAATAATATTATACCGTTTCAACACTTTTGTTAGCATATTTTTTGAGTTCTTAACATTTTTATTAGTGAATGTTAAGATTTTCCTTTGTTTTCTGTTTTGTTTAAGTGTTTTACATAAGTAATAAATCAAAAAAATTTCTCCCTACTTCAGTAAATTTGAAATAGGGAGATTTCGTTTATTACATAGGATTTATTTTAGTTTGCTTTTTCTGTTTTTTACCTATCTGTAAATCAATTCGTTATTTACAATTTCGGTTGCTGTGTTATGGATGTTGTTCATCTTCTGCACCCACAGCGTTTGATTTTTAGTTTTGAGCTTCTCTGTAACATTTTCTTTTTCTGCAATTTCTTTGACTAATCGGTAATACATTTCTTCAGCCTGCCGGTTGATTTGTACAAGGTAACTATTTAGCTTTCCTGTGATAAGCAATGCTGTATAGACTGATCCTCGGTGTTCTTTCAAATATTTCAAATGTCTTTCTACCCATATTTGCCTTTAAGCGGAAACCAGCCGGCGTGTCAAGGGCGGCGCAGCCGTTCATCTTGACCCTTGACGCGCCGGCTGGGTTCTGCTATTTAAAGATGAAATAAATAACACATTTCTCCATCTTTATCCAAGCCATTGTTTATATAACCAGCTTTTTCAAAGCATTTAATGCTTGCGATATTTTTATCATAAATTCCTGCATGAAAATATTTCGGAAGAAAACCAACAAGTGATTGTACATTTTTTTGAAATATTCTCAACGCTTCAACGCCAAATCCGCGATTATGAAATTGAGGATTTATTATTAAAGCGACATTTAAGGTATCATTATCTTTTTCAGCGGTAAATTCGCCGATAAAACATTCACTCTCATAAATTGCAAATAAGTAGGTGTTGACATCATTATTTGCATATTCGTAATATGAGTCCCAGTCATCAATAAAAATCCAACTTTTAATGCTATTGTGTTCTGACCATTTTTTTATTTCGGATATGTTTTCACGTTCGAATTTTTTAAAAATCATATATTTCTCCCAACACTAATTCTAAATCATCTTTTAATTTTAAAGATATGTTATACTTAAATACTGTAGCAGAAGCGCTGTTTCTACCACAAAGCAGCGCTTCCTTTTGGTGCAAATTAATTTGCACTTTGCTACAGGGTATCCCATGTCCCAGAAAGAAGGTCTACCATGTCCCATTATACCACTTTTGAAGAAAGATTGGAAATTGAAAATGGTTTAAGAGAAAATTTTTCATTCGGAGAGATTGCAAAGCGGTTAGGCAAAGATCGTTCCACCGTTTCCAGAGAGGTCAAGAAGTATGCTTTAACAGACAAATCCGGTCACGGAGGAGTTGCATACAACGCCTGTGTCCAACGTCCGAATTGTACAAAAACTCATGTCTGTAAAGGCGATTGCAGCCGGCAATCGGTAAAATATTGCAAACTGTGCGGTCGTTGCAATGATTTCTGCCCGAATTTCGATGAGCAAACCTGTATTATTCGTCTGAAACCTCCGTATGTGTGCAACGGATGCGATGAAAGAAACTGCTGCACCTTGGAGAAAACTATCTATACTGCGGTAAAAGCACAGAAAACGGCAGATCAAAACATCTCAGAATCCCGGCGGGGTGTATTGTCGACAGAATATGAGCTTGCCATGTTGAACGAATTGGTGACACCGCTGATTTTGCAAGGTCATTCGGTTCATCAAGTTTATGCAAACAATGTAGACCGCCTAATGTGCAGTGAGAAGACGCTTTACAACTACATTGATAATGGCTTTTTTGATGCTCGTAACATTGATTTGCCGAGAAAAGTCCGTTACCGCCCACGCAAGAAAAAGAAAGAGTTTAAAGTGGACAAGGGTTGCTACATAGGGCGTAATTATCTTGACTACCAAACATATTTGAATAAGAATCCGGAGTACCATACCGTACAAATGGATTCAGTCATCGGGGCTGTCGGAGGAAAGGTATTGCTCACAATCCATTTCCCCGAAACCAGCTTTATGCTTGCGTTCTTGCGGATGTCTAACACTTCACAATCGGTCATTGACATTTTTGACAGGCTATACAGCACTCTCGGCAGAAAACTTTTTGAAAAGGTGTTTCCGGTGCTTTTAACCGACAGAGGTTCAGAATTTTCAAATCCCGCTGCTTTGGAACGGTCACCGGATGGAATCCGCAGAACCAGTGTTTTTTTCTGTGATCCAAATGCTCCGTTTCAAAAGGGCTCGCTGGAGGTTAATCACGAGTTGATTCGCCGCATTTTACCCAAAGGCAGCAGTTTTGACAGCTTGGAGCAAGCAGACATCGACAGAATGATGAACCACATCAATTCCTACTGTCGCAAGAAACTGGGGAACAAAACACCATTTGAGGCGTTCGAGTTTTATTACGGAAAAGAATTTATTGAAAAGCTTGGACTTGAGCCGATACCATCAAACAGCGTTATTTTAACGCCAAAATTATTGAAGCGATAAACAATATATTTATTTAAAACAGGGACTTGGGTACTTAAAACATTTGTGGAAATTGGGGTGCGTTTTGGATTGCAAAAATTTTGTGATTGTCCGCATCTCTGTTTGTCGTCCCCATTTTTAGTAACCGGGGCATAAAAGCCGTTGCGATTTATTTACAAATCGTGCATTTCTATTTCAACTGTTGCATTTTGCTTTCAAACTGGGTATTTGACTTTACAAACTTGCACTTGATTTGCTAATGTTGCAGTTCATCTTTCAAATGTGGAGGTTCGGATTGCAATTAAGCGTCGGCGGGTATTACATAAAATTATTATAACATATTCTGTGCTGAAAAGCAATATTAAATACCGATTCGTGCATTTTGTTTTATGTAAGTTTACAATAGATATGTTACACTGCGAAAAAAAGATGACGAATGAGGGCTCCATGTGTTACAGTTAAGTAGCCAAACAAAAAAAGCAACTGGAGGTCATTCGTCATGAAAAGTGTAACACAAAAAGCAAGGTATCGTCAAGCAATAATTAAATATGCAGAAAAATACGGTGTAACAAAGGCAGCAAACAGATATAATGTGAACAGGCAATATATCTATCGTTGGAAGAACAGATATGATGGCACACTGGATTCTTTGGCAGATAAATCACACAGACCTCACAGCCACCCGAATCAGCATACAGAACAGGAGTTAAAGCTGATATCCGATATGAGAAGAAGGAATCCTAACGCAGGACTTGTGGTGTTTTGGGTTAAGCTTCGGCAAAGAGGATATACCCGTTCAATAACAGGACTGTATCGAGTGTTGATAAGAATGGGATTAAAAAAGGAAAAACTTCCGAATCCAAAATACATTCCAAAGCCATACGAACAGATGCAGTATCCGGGTCAGAGAGTGCAGATAGATGTCAAATTTGTTCCCAATTCATGCCTTGTAAGTGATGCTAAAGGTGAGAAATTTTATCAATACACAGCAATAGATGAATACTCAAGGTTCAGATATCTGGAAGCGTTTAATGAACACAGTACATACAGTTCAGCCGTGTTTCTTGAGCATCTGATAAAAGCATTTCCATTTCCGATAGAATGTGTTCAAACCGACAACGGTATGGAATCCCACAGAGTTTGCCTTGTTACAACATATGGTGAAACGGGAACCGGCGGACTTAATGCTTCGGATTCAAATTATATTCGCCCTATGCTATTCATCAAACATAAAG
>CAYFRJ010000057.1:0-3716 GCA_964345625.1 uncultured Clostridium sp.
CCCAAGAACCCAATAATTACAAGGGTTTACGGCATTTGCGGAACTATTCCCACTCTATGGTGCCGGTGGGTTTGGGGGTGAGGTCCAGGAGGACTCTGTTTATGCCTTCCACTTCGTGGGTAATTCGGTGGGTGATTTTGTGGAGGACGGGGTATGGGATTTCTTCAATTTCCGCAGTAATTGCGTCAACCGTGTTTACGGCACGGATAATTGCACTCCAGCCCTCGTAGCGTTTGCCGTCTTTTACGCCTACGCTTTTGAAATCCGGAACAGCAATGAAATATTGCCACACATTATCAGCAAGTCCCCAAATATCAAACTCTTCACGGAGAATTGCATCCGCCTCACGAAGTGCGTGAAGGCGGTCTTTTGTTATGGCACCAAGGCAGCGGACACCTAAACCGGGGCCGGGGAAGGGTTGACGGTAAACCATTTGAAGAGGAAGACCCAGGGTTTCCCCCACAACACGAACTTCATCTTTGTAGAGAAGTTTAATGGGTTCAACCAGTTCCAATGTCATTTCTTCGGGAAGTCCCCCCACATTGTGGTGTGCCTTTACTCCGTCGCTTTCAAGAATATCCGGGTAAATTGTGCCCTGTGCAAGGAAGGAAATTCCCTTAATTTTACTGCTTTCTTCGTCAAAAACCTTAATGAACTCGTTGCCTATAATCTTTCTCTTTTTCTCGGGGTCACTAACCCCTTCCAGCTTTTCAAGAAAACGATCTGTGGCGTCAACATAAACAAGGTTACAGTCCAATTCTTCACCGAAAACCTGAACAACCTGTTCACTTTCGTACTTTCTCATAAGGCCGTGATTCACATGAACACAGGTGAGCTGTTTGCCGATGGCTTTTATCAAAAGTGCGGCAACAACGGAGGAATCCACACCGCCGGAAAGGGCAAGAAGCACCTTTTTGTCCCCCACCTGCTCTCTGATTTCCTTAACCTGCTCGTTGATGAATTTATCGGCAAGTTCCGGAGTGGTTATTCTTTTCATATCTGTCGGTCTGATGTTTCCCTGCATTGTAATTCACCTCTTTAATTTGTGTAATTGTCAAAATAGCCCTGAATGAGTACAACCGGGGTGCCCTTATCTCCTGAGCCGCTTGTCAGGTCACAAAGCGAGCCCAAAAGGTCCGTGTATTTTCTGGGAGTGGTGCCCTGTGAAGCCATATCACCCACAAGGTCTCCGTCTTTTTCTCTAATTGACTTTAAGATTGCCTGTTTTAATTCTTCGCCCTTGAGGTCTGAAAAGTCATTGTCTGCAAGGTATTTGAGTTTTACCTCATTGGGAGTGCCCGCAAGTCCGGCGGTATATCCCGGAGATACAACGGGGTCTGCAAGTTCCCAAATTTTACCCTGGGGGTCTTTGAATGCCCCGTCACCGTAAACCATAACCTCAATTGTTTTGCCCGTTGCCTGCGTGAGAAGTTTTTGGGTTTCAAGGACAAATTTATCACATTCCCTTGGGAAAAGTTTTACGGTGTCTTCCGTGGCTTTGTTGGAGCCGAGGAGTCCGTAATTTTCGTTAAAACCGTCACCGTCAAGGGATTCATTAAGAATATCTTCAAGATTGCAAACGATTTTTGCCCCTGCTTCATTCAGCAATCTTTTTGTGCGCTTTCTCGAGTGAATATCGCAGGTTAAGACGCAGTCTGTGTAGTTAAGAATCGTCCTTGCCTGATTTGCAAAAATGATTTCAACTTCCGCACCTTCATTTTGGATTATTTCCGAATAATATTCAACATAGTCAACACCTGTAAAGCGGTGCTTGGGTTCACCGAAAATCTCACGGTATTCTTCAAGTGAAAGAACATCGCTATAGGGGTTAACATCGGTTTCATCAATTTGGTCGTCGGTAAGAAGGGCATTGCCCACCTCATCACTTGGGTAGGAGAGCATGAGAATAATTTTCTCGGCACCCCTTGCAATACCACGAAGGCAAACGGCAAAACGGTTTCTTGAGAGAATGGGGAAAATTACTCCGATGGTTCCTCCCCCCAGCTTTTCCCTAACATCTTTGGCAATGCTGTCAACCGAGGCGTAATTGCCCTGACTTCTTGCAAGAATTGACTCCGTAACTCCCACAACATCTCTGTCATTTAGTTCAAACCCTTCACTTTGTGCCGCCTCAATTACACTGTCACAAACTATTTGAGGAAGATTGTCTCCTTCACGAATGATGGGGCAACGAATTCCCCTTGACACTGTGCCTACTTTTCTTTCCATGGGTATTTTCCTTTCATAAGGGTAGCGGGAAAAATTAAAGCCACACTCCCCCATTAAAATTACAGTTAATTATACCATTATGGGGACGGTATTGCAATGATTTTTTAGTTTGCTTTCGATAGTTTCCCGTTTCTCGTTTCCCGTTTCAAGTTGGAGTTAGGATTTATAACTTGCAGTAGGAAAGCCTCCCCGTTTTGGGGAGGCCGTTTTGCTCGTTTTGAAATTTGAAACTGCATTGCCGGTTATCTGCTTTGCAGATGTGCGTTTGCCCAACGCACCCTACCTTTCGACGGCTTCGCCGCCACCTCCCATCAAAAGGGAGGCTAAGAAATACGGTTGCCTTAACTAAAAACGCAACTTGAAACAAGAAACGAGAAACTTGGAACTATTAAGATTCAAGTTCCTTGGCAAGATTTGCAAAGTCTTGCATTGTGAAGGTTTCGCCACGGACATTCACATCAAAGCCGCAATTTACAAGGGCATTTGCCACCTTTTCTTTTGGTATTCCCAAGCCGGTTGATATGGAATTTACAGCGGTTTTTCTCCTCTGCCCAAAGGCGGCACGGACTAAATCAAAGAAAAATTTCTTGTTTTTAACCCGGATTTCCGGCTCCTGACGGATTTCTAATTTTATAACCGCAGAGTCCACCTTGGGGGCGGGCATAAAGGAGTTTGCCTTAACCTCAAAAAGTTTTTTTGCCCTTGCATAAAAGTTCACCGCTACCGTCACCGCTCCGGCATCACGGGAGCCAACTTCGGCACAAAGGCGGTCAGCCGCTTCCTTTTGCACCATAACGGTTATTGCCTCAACGGTAAGTTCGCTTTCAAGGAGCATCATAATAATGGGGGAGGTGATGTAGTAGGGCAAATTGGCACAGATATGCACCTTCATTCCCTTGAATTTTTCTTCAATAAGGCCTTTCAAATCTGCCTTCATAACATCTTCATTTATAATTTCAATATTGTCAAAATCTGCCAAAGTGTCCTCAAGAATGGGTAAAAGACGGCTGTCAAGTTCAATGCAAACCACTTTTTTTGCTCTTTTGGCAATTTCTTGGGTAAGCACGCCGATTCCGGGACCGATTTCAATTACTCCGCAGTTTTCGTCAATGCCGGAAAGCTCCACCATTTCGGGACAAACGGCGGGATTTATAATGAAATTTTGCCCCAAACTCTTGGAAAATTTGAAATTGTGCCTGTTTAAGATTGATTTTACCGTGTCAATATTTGTAAGGTTGTACATGATATCACCGCTATGTCAAAAAATTTACTTTTATATGTTAAAAGATTATAAAGATTGTTTATTGAAATTTGGGCTGTAAGGGGATATAATTGAAGGTGAGTATAGTTTCAAGTTTCCCGTTTCAAGTTTCAAGTTGAAGTTGGAACGGAAAATGTTTTGGAACGAGAAACTGTGAACAGTTTTGCCTGTTATCTGCTGTCGCAGATTGTGCGTTTGCCAACGCACCCTACCTTCCGCCTCGCTA
>CAYFRJ010000058.1:0-3370 GCA_964345625.1 uncultured Clostridium sp.
ATGATTTTGATGTTTTTATCAGTGGAAGCGATCAAATATGGAAGCCAAGTGTTGTACAGGATGCTTATGTACTTAAATTTGCAGAGGGTAAAACGAAGTTCTCATATTCATCTAGCATTACGACTACAAATATTAGTGATGATGAGGTGTATTCTGCATACATGAAGCAGGCATTATCTGATTTTAAGGCTGTTTCTGTTCGCGAGGAAGCTTCTAGAGAAGAATTACAAGAAATTATTGGAAGACCAGTAGAGTGGGTTGTTGATCCTACAATTCTTCTTCCAAGAGAGAATTGGGAAGAATTATGCAGTGAACCTGTTGTTAAAGAGAAATACATATTCGCCTATTTTCTTGGAAAAGGAAGCAAGCAAAAAGAAAAAGTAGAAAGCATTGCTAAGGAAAATAATCTTGTAATTGTTAATTTGCCTTTTGTTGCTGGAGAGTATAACAAGGCAGATGAAACTTTTGGTGATATTAAGCTTTTCGATGTAGGGCTAGGGGAGTTTTTCAGCTTAATTAAGAATGCTGAATGTGTGTTTACTGATTCTTTCCATGCTGTATGCTTTTCTTGGATATTTAAGACTAGATTTTATGTTTTTGATAGAGATGTGGGCTTCGATGGAACTAAGATGAGCTCAAGAATAGATAGTATCCTTAAGCTTATGAATCTTGAAGATAGAAAAATTGATTGTGATTCTAACGTGGATCTAGAGCAAAATGTGAATTTTGAGTCAGAGGACTTATGTGATATGATAACCAAATCAAGAAAATACTTAGATGATGCACTCCGTGACTAAGTTTTGGAGGTTTTAGGTGAAGGAACAAAAGGCCGCAGGCGTAATATTGTCGTATCTAGGTCAGATAGTTCATATAATTTCAGGACTATTATTTACACCTATCATGCTTAATATGTTAGGTGATAGTGAATATGGACTTTATAATTTGGTTTTTTCGACAGTCTCATATATGAGTTTATTAAGCCTAGGTTTCTCTAGTTCATATATGCGTTTTTATTCTCGATATAATGCGCAAAAGGACGAGAAGGGTATTGCAAGGCTTAATGGAATGTTCTTGTCGATATTTATTGTAATATCAATTGTTTGTTTAATTTGCGGAGCGATTCTAGTTACTGGTATTGAAGTAGTATTTGCTGATGGATTGACTGCTAGTGAGTATTCATTAGCGAGGAAGCTTATGGCTTTAATGACTTTCAATCTAGCTCTTACTTTCCCTAATAGTGTATTTGATTCTATTACTTCCTCTAAAGAATGCTTTTTCTTTCAAAAAATCCTTATTGTGGCACAGAATGTTTTGAATCCATTTATTACAATTCCACTTTTGTTAATGGGATATGGTTCTATCTATGTGGTAATGGTTACTACTATTTTGTCCATCGCGAAGCTTATTGTAAATGGTTGGTTCTGTATAAAGAGACTTAAAGCAAAATTTGATTTTAAGAAATTTGATTTTTCTTTGTTAAAGGAGATGTCTGCATTTACATTCTTTATTTTTATAGGGCAAATAGTAGATCAGATAAATTGGCATATTGACTCCGTGCTTCTTGGAAGATTTATGGGAACAGCAGCAACTGCAGTATATGGTGTCGGAGCACAAATAAATACACTATATATCCAGTTATCAACAGCAGTTTCTAATGTATTTATCCCTCAAGTAAACAGAATTGTTGCAGAGTCAAATGATGATAGTAAATTAAGTAAAGTGTTTACAAAAGTAGGTAGAATACAATTCGCAGTATTGTTCTTAGTTTTGTCTGGTTTTATTTTCTTTGGTAAACAGTTTATTATATTGTGGATTGATGAAAGTAAAGAATTGGCTTATTATGTCGTATTATTATTAATTATTCCAGTTACAGTGCCTTTGATTCAGAATATTGGTATAGAGATTCAAAGAGCAAAAAACATGCACAAATCTAGATCTCTTGTATATCTAGGAATAGCTGTGCTTAATATTTTTATTAGTATTCCATCTATCAAATATTTTGGAATACCAGGAGCTGCGTTTGGTACAGCCTTTGCGCTGATAGCAGGAAATGTAGTTTTTATTAACTGGTATTATTGTAAAATAATGAAATTGGACGTTATTTACTTTTGGAAGAGCATTTTTAGTTTCATTCCTTCTTTGATTTTGCCATTAATTGCAGGATTTGTACTTGTCCACATAATTAATGCTAACAGTTGGCTCAAACTAATAATATGTATAGCCGTCTATACTGTTGTTTATCTTGTTTCTCTTATTGCTTTTGGATTGAATTCCGAAGAGAAGCAAATGCTTTCAAAGTTCACACGAAAATTCAAGAAACATGAGGTCGTGAAACATGAATAAAGCATATGCCTGTTACAATAAATCGGAAGAAATACGACAAAATAGTTCATCTGGAGGCTTATTCTATTTGCTTGCAACTAAGGTGATTTCAAATGGTGGTGTTGTCTTTGGCGCTGCTTTTAATGATTCTTTTGAAGTCTTTCATAAAAAAGTAGATAGACTTGAAGATATTGATAGTATAATGCGTTCTAAATATGTTCAAAGTGATGTCGGTTCAGCATATAAAGAGATAAAGACTCTTGTTGATTCTGGAAAGTTAGTTCTATTTTCTGGAACGCCATGTCAGGTTTCTGGTGTTAAGGCTATTTGTGGTAATTCTGATAAGTTAATTACAATAGATTTTATTTGTCACGGTACTCCATTACGTAAAACTTGGTATAAGTATCTAAGAGCTATATCTAATGGCAGAAATATAAGAACTATTAATTTTCGTGATAAAACTTATGGTTGGGCAAACTATTCGTTAAGAATTGATTTTGAAGATGGTGTATACATTAAGAATAAGCTTGAGGATTCTTATTTGCGTGCCTTTTCTATGAATCTATCTTTGAGAGATAGCTGTTACAGCTGCGCTTATCGAGGAATTGACAGGCAAGCAGATATTACTTTGGCTGATTATTGGGGAGTTAAAACAGTCCATCCTAATATGCATAAACAAAATGGTACCAGCGCGGTAATTATTAGAACAAAAATAGGCGAGAAGCTATTTGAAGAAATCTCTGATGATATAGAACTTGTAGAATCTGATATAGATATTCTATCTAAGTACAATTCTTCGCTAGTAAAATCGCCAGCGATTAACCCTAAAAGAGATGCTTTTCTCAATGAATTAGATAATGCAAGCGAACACAAGCAGGTATTGGAAATATTTAAAAAGTATACACACATATCCTTGTTTTCTAGAATTTGCAGCAAGGCAAAGAGTGTTCTTAAAAATGTGTATAGAAGATTAAGTCGATTGCTAAGGAGATAAAAATGGCACTACTTAGTGTAGACGGAGTAAGCAAGGCTTTTGGAGAAAGAATTT
>CAYFRJ010000059.1:0-3327 GCA_964345625.1 uncultured Clostridium sp.
CTTCATCAGCGTGAGTTAGAAAAACTGAAAAATCTTAAAAAAGCGTGCCTTGAAAAGATGTTTGTTTGAAAATAATTTCAACTATAAGAGTTAGGAGGGAAAAGCAATGGCTTTCAATAAAGAGTCAGACTTTGAGGAGGCTCTAATCAAAATACTATCTGAAAAAGGATGGGAAAAAGAGGTTCTTAAAAACTATTCTGAAAAAGATTTATTACAAAACTGGGCAAATATACTTTTTGAAAACAATAGAGATATTGACAGATTGAATGATTACCCTCTGACAGACAGCGAGATGCAGCAAATCTTAGAGCAAATAGAAGCTCTTAGAACACCATTAAAATTAAATGGGTTTATTAACGGGAGAAGTGTGTCTATCGTCAGAGATAATCCAGAGGATAAGTTGCACTTTGGCAAAGAAGTGAGTCTGAAAATTTATGACCGCCGTGAAATTGCCGCAGGTCAGAGCAGATACCAAATAGTTCAACAACCAAAATTCCCTACAAAATCAAAACTATTGAACGACCGACGAGGCGACTTAATGTTGCTCATCAATGGTATGCCTGTTATACATATTGAGTTGAAGAAAAGTGGTATTCCGGTAAGTCAGGCTTACAATCAAATTGAGAAGTATTCACACGAAGGAATATTCAGCGGTTTATTCTCTTTGGTGCAAATTTTTGTCGCTATGGAACCTAACGAGTCGGTTTACTTCGCCAATCCGGGTCCTGACGGTAAATTTAATCCCGATTACTATTTCCATTGGGCTGATTTCAATAATGAACCTATAAACGAATGGGATAAAGTTGCTTCAACTTTACTTTCTATTCCTATGGCTCATCAGCTTATAGGTTTTTATACAGTTGCCGATGACTCTGATGGCGTATTGAAAGTTATGCGTAGTTATCAGTACTTTGCGGCAAGTGCCATTTCAGATAAGGTTGCCAAAGCCAAATGGGAAGGTAACAACCAGCTTGGTGGCTATGTGTGGCACACCACCGGTTCAGGCAAAACTATGACCAGCTTTAAGTCTGCTCAGTTAATTGCAAGCTCTAAAGATGCGGATAAAGTTATTTTCCTTATGGACAGAATTGAACTCGGCACACAATCACTTAAAGAGTATCGTGGCTTTGCCGACGAAAATGAGTCTGTTCAAGCTACTGAAAATACAAAAGTTTTAATAACAAAATTAAAAAGTTCAAACCCTGCCGATACATTGATTGTTACTTCCATTCAAAAGATGAGCAATATAAAAGATGAAGCAGGAGGATTGAATGCTCGTGATATTGAACTTATAGGCGATAAGCGTATCGTGTTTATTGTTGATGAAGCTCATCGCTCTACTTTTGGCGATATGCTTATTACTATCAAAAACACATTCTCTAAAGCAATGTTTTTCGGTTTTACCGGCACTCCAATTCAAGATGAAAATCAAAAAAAGAAGAACACGACCACTACGGTTTTCGGAAATGAATTACACAGATACAGTATTGCGGACGGTATTAGGGATAAGAACGTACTTGGGTTTGACCCATATAAAGTGCTTACATTTAAGGATAAGGATGTTCGCAGAGTAGTTGCCTTAGAAAAAGCAAAGGCTCAAACCGAAGAGGAAGCAATTTCCGACCCTGTAAAAAGCAAAGTATATTATAAATATATGGATGCAAGCAAAGTCGGTATGGTCGGACACTTTGATGAAAAAGGTGACTATATTAAAGGTATTGAGGATTATATACCTAATGTTCAATATAAGACGGAAGAACATACCAAAACAGTTGTAAAAGATATATTGGAAAACTGGACAACACTCAGTCACAATAGCAAGTTTCACGCTTTTTTTGCTACAAGTAGTATTCCGGAAGCAATTGACTATTATAGATTGTTCAAAGAAATGAAGCCGGAGCTGAAAGTTACAGCCTTATTTGACCCAAGCATTGATAACAATGGAGGGGTGCAATTTAAGGAAGATGGACTTGTGGAAATAATAAGTGACTACAACGAAAAGTACAGCCAAGATTTTACTATTCCTACATTTGCTAAAATGAAGAAGGATATAGCAGCTCGTCTTGCACATAAAAGACCGTATGAGAGAATTGTAAACGAGCCTGCAAAACAAATTGATTTACTTATTGTTGTTGACCAAATGCTTACGGGATTTGATTCTAAGTGGATTAACACTTTGTATATGGATAAAGTCCTCCAATATGAAAATATTATTCAAGCATTTTCTCGTACAAATCGTTTGTTCGGACCGGATAAACGATTTGGTACTATTCGTTATTATCGAAAGCCTCACACTATGGAGCGAAACATTAACGCTGCTGTAAAACTATATTCAGGTGACAAACCTCTTGGTTTGTTTGTTCAGCATCTTGTTGAAAACTTAAAGCGGATGAACGAACTCTTTGGCAGTATTTTCGATTTATTCCGCAGCGCAGGAATTGAAAACTTTGAAAAATTGCCAACCGATACCACGATTTGTAGAAAATTTGCAAAAGATTTTAATGAGTTCAATGAATTTTTAGAAGCAGCAAAAATACAAGGTTTCAAATGGGGCGTTACTTCTTATGTTGACAAAACAAGCGGAGAAGTCGTTGATGTGACCATAGATGAAAACACATATCTGATATTGGCTCTTAGATATAAGGAATTGTCCGGTGGTAACGGAGGTACGGACGGCGGTGATGATGTTCCGTATGACCTTGTGGGCTACATTACCGAAATTGATACAGGCTTAATCGACTCGGATTATATGAACTCTCGTTTTGATAAGTATATTAAATTGATTAACGCCGAAGGGACGACACAGGAAGCAATAGAACAAGCGGAAACAGAGTTGCATAAAACATTTGCTACCCTTTCTCAAGAGGAACAGAAATACGCTAATATTTTCCTGCACGATATTCAAAGAGGTGATGTCGTAGTAACTGAGGGCAAATCATTAAGAGACTATATCAATGAATATTTGTCAAAGGCTAAAAATGACCAAATCCATCAAATCGCAACTGCGTTAGGTCTAAATGAAGAAATACTCAGAAATATTATGAGTTTGAAACTTAACGAGAATAATCTCAATGAATTTGGCAGATATGACGAGTTGAAAAAAACGGTTGATAAGGCGAAAGCAAAGAATTATTTTGAAACGATTGAGAGAACGAAAATAATACCACCAAAAGTCAGCGTTAAAGTTGACAAGTTGCTCCGTGATTTTATTATCAACGGCGGTTATGAAATCCAAATGCCAACAGATAATGAATAATTGAACTGTTTTTGGAGTCAAGGGCTTATCCCCTTGGCTCCTTTTTCATTCTTTCTTGGGAACAGCGTAAG
>CAYFRJ010000060.1:0-2091 GCA_964345625.1 uncultured Clostridium sp.
CGATTGACACTAATGTGGCTGAGGACGAGTTTGCAGATAATATGTATGAACGGTCTGAACTTGATTATCTGCTTTATAATTTCCCATGTGAATATGTAGATCTCATACTAAACGGAGATCCAAAAACATATCTGAAAAATGTAACTGAATATAAGTCTTTGGACGATTAAACAGAAGCCGCCGATAAGTTTAAATATCGGTGGCTTGACTATTATGGAACTATCTTTCTTCTGCTTTCCGATAATTTGTCGGAAAGTTAAAATTTTTTATTACACTAAAAACTATTCTTAAAAACAATTCGGATTTACATTTTATATTTAACACTTAATATTGCATAATATCCTTACTGTTTAGAGTATATTGTGTTATTATCGGGTTAGAGGTGATTTATTTGAAATATTATGAAGATTTATTAACTCTCGGTTGTTTTTCACGAGTTGATGTTGAAAAACTCACCGGTAACTATAAGACGGCTGATAGTATAATACGAAGCTATTTGAACAAAGGATATATTGAGCGTGTTAGGCACAATCTTTATGCGGTCATTAGTTTTGAAACTAAATTACCTGTTTTTAATCAATATCAAATCGGTTGCAGTATTTTCCCGGATGCACATCTTTCGCACCATTCTGCATTTGAATACTATGGTTATTCAAATCAGGTGTTTAATGAAATATACATAGCATCAGAAAGTCGATTTAAAGATTTTGAATATAACGGATATACCTATCGCTGTCTTGCAGTTAAGAAAGATTACACTTTAACAACCGGTCATAAAATACGGGCAACATCATTGGAACAAACTGTAATTGACATTATTGAAGATTTTGAAAAACTTACAGGCTTTGAAGAAGTTTTGCGATGTCTAAAGATGATTCCCTCTTTGAACGAAGAGATGCTTTTGAGAATTTTAAAATCCCGGAATAACGGCTTTCTTTATCAGAAATGCGGATACATTCTTGAAGCACTAAACACAGAATTGCATCTTTCGGAAAACTTTTTTAATGAATGTCAAAAACATATTACAAAATCAAAGAAAGTCTTGATTCGCAATACAGTAAATAATGTATGGAATGACAAATGAAAACTTTTTGTTCCCCAATCTCTTGTTGGAATAATAAACAAGGGTATTTGTGATGAAGATTATTTATAAAACACACAATAACGATTTAAGAAAAGTAAGCAAAAAAACAGAAGTCGCTTTAAGCATATTTGTACTTAAAGCGACTTGTTGTTATGGTTTCCCTAAAAAAGATATATAAAAACCGACAGACTTGTTCCCTATTTCAGGTCTAAAGGCTGTTTTTCGAAGTACTGTTTTTGCATTTCTTCTGTGCCGTAAACAAACTCTGTGTTATAGATGTAGTATATTTTACCTGTTCCGGGTGCTTTTGTTTCCGTGAGTTTTGAAAAGGTTTCTTTACTTATGTTAAAGTACTTGATAAAGTTGAGAATATTAAAGTCTTCTGTACCGGCGTACTTATTCTTAAATTCTTCAAATTTATCTTCTCCTACATAGTTAATCAGTGACGGGTGAATAGTGAAATATCTGTCCGTGTGAATATCATCATCTTCGGGACGAATGTACACACTGTTGGCTTCAGGACAAACTCCCGGTTCTACAAGAAAAATATCTTCCATATAATATGTGTCGGAAAACCATAAATCTTCATCAAACTTGAACATCTCATAATCTTTGTAATGTTTTGAAATGAAGTCTTTATCGTAAATGTCCCACCACATTTCTTTTGGTATGCCAAAATAGTCAAAACAGAATCTTACATTAAAATCTTCCGTTGGACTAAACATATCCCCAAACTTATCAAAAGCACCGGGAGATTTGCTTTCTATGAAGTCGCGTACATTACCTTCTATGTTGTGGTATTCAAATCTGTGACAGCACCAAATGAAGTCGCCACCTATTCCGGTGTTTTCATCACTCGTTACTAACTTGTCCGATAAAGTCTCTTGATTTGTTTCTTCCGTTTGTGAAACAATGTCTGAATTGTTTTCGGTGGGAATAGAAGTCACATCTGAATCAATCTTTTTGGAGCAGGAAGCACATAACAAAATTAATCCCACTGCAAGTAT
>CAYFRJ010000060.1:2101-3003 GCA_964345625.1 uncultured Clostridium sp.
GCTCCCATTACACCCGTTCCAATCCAAGCTATCTTTTTCATATTAAACCTCTTTCAAACTAAAAATAATTAAATGTACCTAATTTTCATCCCAAAAGTGCGATAAAGGAAATAAATTTAACCACAAAAAGACAAAACGGTAATTCCGTTGATTATTAAAATTTTTTGTATATTGTTTCACCCAATCGATAACTTGGTATTTAATTTGATTTGTACCGGACGGCTTTACATTGAACGAATATACCGGACATATAGACGGATAAGAAAAATCAGGGTAACTGTAAACCACAAAATTAAAAGCCAAAACAAATATTTGTAATTATTGCAGCATGCTAGACTGGAAAATGTTGAGGTTGCCAATTTAAGCATAATTATATTTGGTGCTACCGAAAACATTAAAAAAGTCCAAACAGATTTTTGGTGCCTATATAAAATTATCAGAATAAGACAACCAACTAATCCTAAAAGCACAAGAAAAATATAAATAAATGCCGTGAATTCTGTAAGCGAAAGTAAATCTTTTAACACAGGACAATTTTGAAAAATATAATGCTGTAGTGATCCAATGCTGCAAAAAGAAGAAAATAAAATAGAGTATATGCAGAGCGAGGAGTATGCTAATACTGACCAAGTATTCAGCAGTAACTTTATTGCGGCTTTCATATTTTCACCTCTTCAAAAACATCGGGAATAATATAGTCGTTTCCAGTACTAAAAACTAAAAATGACATATTGCAACATCCAAGTGCTATTGATATTGCAACAATCAATGAAATAGTTGACATTAAATATTTTCTGATTTTAACAGCTTAGTATCCTTTCAAGTCATACATAATCGGATGTGTTTAATTGTTATTGTGCCGGTCTTATTTGTGTGCACAAGTCACCATTAGTCTTTATTTT
>CAYFRJ010000061.1:0-3002 GCA_964345625.1 uncultured Clostridium sp.
ACCGACGGTCACGGCTCCGTAAGACAGCTTGCAAACGCTTCGGGAGAAATCACCGACAGCTATGTTTACGACGCATGGGGTAATCTCATTTCCGTAACTGGAACAACTCCGAACACATACCTTTACTGCGGTGAGCAGCATGACGATACAACAGGCTTGTATTATCTGCGTGCAAGATACATGAATCCGTCAACCGGTACATTCACAACTCAGGATACTTATCAGGGAAGTATTTTTGACCCAGTAACATTGCATAAGTACCTTTATGCAAACGCTAATCCTGTGACTTATTCGGATCCGAGTGGGTATTTCTCTCTAGTTGAAGCAGCTGTTGTGGGTGCAATACAAGGCGCATTATTTAGCGTTGTTTGTACAGCAGGTCTAAATATACTTAAAAATTTAGATGAAACAGGAGAGTTCAAATGTACTGTAACAGGCGGGGAAATTGTCTTTTCAATTATTATAGGCGGAATCATAGGAGCATTGACTTCAATACTTATCGTATATTTTATTGAATTAGCAATTCTTGCTGCTGCACTCAACGGAATAATTGCTCTATCTGATTCTATTGAGAGTTTTTCTAACGGAGATAATTATCAGGGATGGGGATATGCTGCTTTATCAATACTAAGCTTTTCCGGAGCGAAAAAATTATTTGGAATTTATGAAAGTGGAGGAAACGTACCTGTTACAAGATGGGGGCGTCCGGGATTAAAGCCCGGAGATTGGGTAATGAACGGAGAAAAAACATTAAAAAATTATATTCTTTCATTTAAGTGGGATTTCATATCTCCAACCAATAAAGTTGCTTCATTTAAAAGTGGTCAAATTTACCCAGTACCTGTAACTTCAATTCAATGTCCAAAGTGGACAAATGTATTTGACGGAACGTGGAAAATTATGTTTGAACAGTGGCAATACTTCCCTGAAACCCAGAGTAACGATTATTCAATAATGTCGTTTATATATTATAAACTTTTTGCACCGGATGATGAAGATTAATGATAAACATACCATTATATTAAGGAAGTGATTATATGAATACTATTGTTTCAATTATCTCAGGAATTATTGGAGTATTTTTCATAACTATTAATTACATTATTTTTTGGAAAGGTTATTTGAAAAAAGAAAAAACCCCATCTGTCACTCCTCTTTTAGGAGGCGTCCTTGCTTCCATTTCAATTCTTTTGATCACCGATGGTAAATATCGTTTTTTGTCTTTACTGCCATTATTATTAGATTTGGGATGTCTTCCTGCAATTTTCAGATTAATATATGTTTACTTTCATCGTAAAGATTTATTTAAGTAGGTTAATAATTACGTCATATAAAAGAGAATTATTAAATACGTCATATTTTATCGTTCAAAACCAAAGGGGCTGTAAAAAACAGCCCCTTTTCTCTTGACAATTGACACTTATTTATGGCACAACATACATGACCTCGTCAACCGGTACGTTTACTACTCAGGATTACTTATCAGGGAAGTATTTTTGACCCGGTAAGTCTGCATAAGTACCTTTATGTAAACGCTAATCCGATAACTTATTGCGACCCGAGTGGGTATAGCTATACATTACCGGAAACTCATATACTAATGTTAAACTCGGTCAAAATGTTTATATCGCTGTAATACCGTTTTATATAGGTGATACAGGCATGCCGCACAGTATACTTATGACCGCTATAGGAGACCGCGGTTTCAGTTTTTCAATTAACATTTTAAACAGTTTGGAAGGAGTATTCTTTAGCTATGATTAATTATGAAAACGAATTAAATAAGTTTTTTTCCGGTGAACCGCAAGAATATGTCACGGTTGATATATTTAACATACTACTCTCAGAGGGATTTCCGGAATCCGATCTTAATTTCTTTAAAAACTGCAAATGCGACGGAATAAATGACTATATCTGGTTTGTTTCGCCGTTTGAGCCGAGTTGGAATGATATGGTTGATGAGATAAAAGCTTCGTATTTGTTTGTAAAAGAAGGCTTTGAACATGATATTATAATGCAAAACCATTATATTCCGGAGTGCAACGAGGGCTATCCTTTTGAATTTTACCCGGGGGAAAAGTGCATTTTACCTTGGGCGCAATGCGATAATGGTGCCGTTTTCTATTGGAAAATCGAAAACGGTAAATGGAGTATTTTAATTTATGGTGAGTCGTCTGCATTTTATGAATATGATATGACAATATATGAATTCCTTTATAAGTTAGTAAATGGAGAAATTGATGATATGTCTGAATATTTGCCTGATGACTTATTTGAAAATGGCATGATTTGCTGTTAGTTTAACAATTTAAAAAGGGGCTGTAAAAACAGCCCTCACAAACAGAAAATCAAACTCGAATTAAAAAGAGTTTGGTTTTTCTTTTTTTTATTTATGAAAAAGCTTTTTAAATAATCAATTCTTCAAAAAGCTGTTCAAAAGGTCATAAAAAAGCAACAAGAAGAAATTTACTTCTTTTGGTATAAGTTTTTAAAAACTACACCACTAATCAACGTTTACAATCTTCAAGTTGCTGATTACAACACTACTATGTTGGTAATGAAGCTGTTCTGGTGCATAATTACATTGGAGATAACGGGCACAAACACTTCAAGTGAAACTACTTGGCAAAGTGGAAAGACAGAACGTATTGATGTTGAAAATCCATAGAGAAGAGATGGTAATATAAATTATCATGATAAGAACAATGAAAAGTATTATTACGATTTTTATGAAAATACCTTTATAGGATTATCAAAAAAAGCAATGAAAAAGCTAATAAATAATCCTAAGTTTAACAGAGGATTAAAACAGGCTTTGAAAATATTGTTAGGAGACAATTGATGATAAAAATGAATTCATTAATGTCACAGGAATTATGTGACGATAATAAAACAATCATTGAAAGTGAAGTTAGTTTTAAAATCATTAAAATTGTAAAAAAACTCGTTAAGCGTGTTCGTCAGTATGTGTCGGATAGAACGGGCAAGGATTTCAGAGTGAA
>CAYFRJ010000062.1:0-2925 GCA_964345625.1 uncultured Clostridium sp.
TACGTTTGCCCAACGCACCCTACCTTCCGCCTCGTTACACTCGGCACCTTCCTACATAGGAAGGCTAAAAATATGGCTAAACTGACTAAAACATAGACCTAACATTCTCGGCTTACCTATGTCTTGATTTCACAATTTTACAAACTTCTACTGTCAACTGTAAACTGAAAAAACACCGCCGAGGCGGTGTTTTTCTTACGGTAATTTGTTTCCTGCGGACATATAGATTTCGTACCATTCTTCTCTTGTGAGTTTTACCTCGGCACCTTTTAGACATTCCACAAGTCTTGAGGGCTGTGAGGTGCCTGTAACGGGCTGCATTTTTGCCGGATGTCTTAAAAGCCAGGCAAAGGCGATGCCGGTTTTTGTTACCCCGTGTTTCTTTGCGATTTCTTCAAGCTTTGCGTTCACCTCGGGAAACTCCGGGTTGTCAATAAAGCAGGACTTAAAGAAACCGAATTGCAGGGGTGACCAGGGCTGAATGGTAATTTCATTTAATCGGCAATAGTCAAGCACTCCGTAATCACGGTTCACCGCACTTTCGTTATACATATTCACATTGAAACCGCTTTGAATAACAGTCGAATGCATAACGGAAAGCTGAAGTTGATTTGCGCAAATGGGCATATCCATTGCCCTTTGTAAAAGCTCCATTTGCGGAGGGTTTTGGTTTGACACACCAAAGTTAAGAACTTTACCCTGTGATTTAAGCTCATCAAAGGCCTTTGCAACCTCCTCCGGCTCCATTAGGGTATCGGGTCTGTGAAGGAGTAAAACATCAATATAGTCTGTGTTAAGGCGCCTTAAAGAGCCGTTTACCGACTCAATAATATGCTCATAAGAAAAGTCGAACATTTTCCCCGGCACAATGCCGCATTTTGTTTGAATTATAACCTTTTCACGCATTGAGGGGGTAATGGCTTTTGCAAAAACCTTTTCACTCTCTCCACCACCGTAAATGTCCGCATGGTCAAAGAAATTTGCACCGTTTTCAAGGGCGGTGTTTACGAATTCTTTAATTTCTTTTTCATTTTTTTTGCTGATTCTCATACAGCCCACCGCTATGGTGGGAACGGAAAGGTCTGTTTTACCCAGTTTTATGTTATACATCGTATTCTCCTATCTCTTTGCAAAGTAGTAACAAACCCAAAGTGCAATAACAAAAAGCGTTTCACAGGGAATTGCAAGTTTTGTGTAAGGACATTTCCAGCCCTTGTCAACAAAAAGAAACAAAGTGCGAACTGTCAAAACCGTTGTACTGAAGAAAAGACCCCCCACAAGGGAATAAATGGGAGTGCCCAGAGCAAAGGTAAGGTAAAGTAAAAATGCACCTAAAGCAAGGGAAATACCGCCGTAATATACACGAATTTCAGTCTTGCCCGCATTGTCAACGGGTTTAACGGAAAAACTTTCCGCATTCTTTAGAGGGAAAAGCATAAAAACAATTCCCATTCCGAAAAAATACAGACAAAGACCTGTTACCGCAATGCCGGCGGGAAGGTTTGAAAATAAAATCTCTATCAAAAAATTCCTCCAAATATTCTAAAAAAGGGATGCATGGCATCCCCTTTTTATTTTACTTAAAAAGATAAACTCTTGACTCGTAAGGCTTAAGGGTGAATTTGTTACCCTCATTCTTTGCCTCGTAGTTGCTGATTACGATTTCTCCCTTTGAAAGGTCAAAGCCTTTGGGTGCCTTGAATTTAACGGGCTTATCGCTAAAGGAATTGACAACCAACATTCTCTGTCCCTCATAATTCCTCTCATAAACAAAGAGTTTTGAACTGCACTTGTAATGCATCTTGAAATCACCGTAAATAACGATTTCATTTTCTTTACGGAACTTGAGGAGCTTTCTGTAATGGTTGAGAATTGAGTCGGAATCTTCCTCTGCCTGAGCCACATTTACTTCTGTGTAGTTTGGATTTATATGGAACCATGCCTTGTCGGCGGTGGTGAAGCCCGCATTCTTTTCATCTGTCCATTGAACGGGAGTTCTGGCATTGTCACGGGAAGCGTATGCTGCGATTTTCATTGTAAGCTTGTCGGAGAAACCGAGCTTTCTGAAAACTTTATAAGTGTTTTGTGCCTGAACATCTTTGTACATTGAAATTTCGGGTAAACAGATGCTTGTCATACCGATTTCCTGTCCCTGATAGATGAAGGGTGTACCGCTTTGGCAAATGTACATCGTGGCAAGCATTTTACCGCTTTCAACTCTGAACTTTTCACTGCCGTAACGACTGATAATCCTCGGCTGGTCATGGTTTTCAATGTAGTTCGCATTCCAGGCAATTGCGTAAAGTTTGGTCTGCCAGTTGTTGTAAACCCTCTTCAACTTTCTGAGCCTGAAAGGTAAACGAATCCAGCCTACCATAAAACAGTCCGCTTCCATGTGCTGGAAGTTAAACATCATATTAAGTTTTTGGTTTTCGTCTTCTTTAATGAATTCAAGGGCAAAACTCGGAGTGGTCATAGGTGCCTCACCCACGGTAACACAGTCATACTCGTCCGTAACCCTTCTGAATTCAGTAAGGTATTCGTCAAGTTTCGGGCCTCTTCTGTAATGCTCAAGACCTGCTGCCACGGGAAGGGGAAAGCCGTTGGGAAGTCCGGGAGTTTTTGAAATAAAGGTGATAACATCTTCACGGAAGCCGTCAACACCCATATCAAGCCAAAAGCGAATAATATCTTTAATCTCTTCACGAACCTTGGGATTGTCCATATTAAGGTCGCACTGCTCCTTGCAGAAAAGATGTAAGTACCACTCGTCAAGGTCTTCGTTATAGCTCCAGCCGGGACCTCCGAAGGTTGAAAGCCAGTTGTTGGGGGGCTTTTTGCCACCATTTCTGCCCTTTCTCCAAAAATAATAGTCGTGGTAGGGGTTGTCCTTGCTCTTCATACTCTCTTGGAACCAGTAATGCT
>CAYFRJ010000063.1:0-919 GCA_964345625.1 uncultured Clostridium sp.
AGGAAGATATCGAAGCAATAGATGCTGAATAAAGCTTTTGGGAGGAAAGAATATGCAGACAAACAAAAACATGGGTTTTGTTCTCCTTTCTCGAAAAGCAGCAACTCTCATGGCAAGTACGATTCTCGTGATGTTATTTGCACTTCTACCTGGCTGCGCGATGGTTCAAACGGAGCCAGAATATTTTCATTGTGAAGGCATTTATATTAAGACTACGAACGATGTAGATATTATTATCGTCAAGGACGAACCGGTTATTATTGTTAATGGCGAGGAATTTGATAGTAAGTTCGATGACTTTGAGACGGGCGATATGCTTACCTTGACATCAGTTAATGGAATCATGGAAACATATCCAGGGCAGATAGATATTTCTTCTGTAGAGAGAAATGGCGAAGGAGATATTGAAGAAATATCTGAAGACGTACTTGCGTCGATTGAAGAGATGGGATATCAGATTGAATATCCGGAAGAGACAGAAGAGTAGCAAAACGGAAGAATAGAAGAATAATGGGTCGACGAGCAACAAATAATGAGTGGCGTCGGCAAATTAAGAAAGCGTATTTTGATTGTTGATGATGACAAGGATTTGTCTTTCATTATCGGAGAGATGCTCGAAGAGCATGGCTACGAAGTAACGTGCGCATATTCCATCGAAGAGAGCTATGAGGTGATGGAAAGGGCGTCCTTCCATTTGATTTTGCTCGACATAAATTTGCCAGATGGAACAGGATTCGAATATTGCAAGGAGCTTCGTCGTGTGTCTACTGTGCCGGTGCTTTTCGCGAGTGCGAGAACTGGTGAGGATGATAGGGTGAAGGGCTTTGATATTGGTGGCGACGACTTTTTGCCAAAGCCTTATTCGATGAAGGAGATGCTGTCGCCTGTGAATGCCTTGATGCGCAGGACCTATGGCTTT
>CAYFRJ010000063.1:929-2836 GCA_964345625.1 uncultured Clostridium sp.
CGCGAGTGCGAGAACTGGTGAGGATGATGCGAGTAATCCACTGTTTATTAAGACCGTGTACAAGGTCGGATACATTCTAGAGATAGGTGATTGATATGAAGAAAAGAATTGCTACCGGAAACTCCCAAGCGTTACCGCCGTTAATAATAAAGTCGTATGCTTCTTTACTTCTACATTCGAGCCTCCGAGTAACATGGTAAGAACTACCCAGTCGTCATAATGTTTATAGATCCAGAGTATTATAACGTTATAAGAAACGAAAAACTTTCAAAAACAGATACTCCAAAGCAACGGAATTGGAGCAGAGTTTAAGGTTAGTTATCAGTTGGGATGCGGAGGGGTGGTTAGTAGGGGGAGAGGGAAAGAAGGGTAAAAAACAGGTCGAGAAACTTCCTCGACCTATTTAATTTTTTTCTAAAGAGTTTTCTTTTTTGCTCTTTTCAACTTCAAAATGAGATAATTTATCGTGAAAATAAACATATTGAGTGGTAGTTGAATAATTATATATTCAATTGGAAATGTTGCTATATTGCGAGCTGTTTCAATAAGTCCGATACCTAATCCTTGTTCAATATAAATCGCGATTACAGTGCACATCGTAACGTTAAGTAAAAAATGGCAATTCATTGCATAAGCAAGAAATAGTTTGTTTGTATTGTAGTTTTCGCTACTTCCATATTTCTTTATGATTCGCAATAGTGGGAATATTATTAATGAAATGTATGCTAGTACTGCGATAATTATATTATCGACAAAAGCATATATAGCCATCAGAATATATCCAGCTATAATGATTAATTCGTATAGCTTAATGATCGAGATACTCCTTTTTTTTGGTTGCTCAGTTTCAGCAACAATGCTTTTGCAGAAAACATCGGACGTTTTCTCTTTGTTCTTATCTATAATTTCTTCTGTTTTCATTTGAAAATCCTTTCGCTTTATATCTTAGCCATCGCCAGAAAGTCACTAAATAATTTTGCGTTATCAACTATCTCTTCTCGAAACTATATAGTCTGGTTGTTCTGCATCGGGATTATGCGCCCACTCTAAATCGTTTTCTTCGAAACACAGTATTCCAATATCGTGTGAATCTATCCATAAATCGTAGGAGTCATTTTCCCAACACATTCCATAGAAATCCCGAGATCTGCATGGATGGAATGTTTCTACTACATTTTTAGTGCTCGAATCAAATATTAGAATTACTACTTCGTTCTCAATAATGCCTTGACATGCATAATATTTCTCATCATAAGAATATAGTTTGTCTGTAATTTCAAAGCTTCCATAAATTCGATAAACAGGTAATGATTCCCCCCAATTGTATAGTAAGATTAGAAAGATAAATAAAAAAATAAAATTAAAAATGTGCGTCTTCTTCATGTAAATCTCCTTATGCTAACCAGCCTGTCGAACCATTTGAAGAGATTGTTGTAACATCGCTCCAAATAATTTGAATATCGTATGATTCGTGATTACCCAATGAAATAACCCAAGTAACTCTGTTTTTTAATGTATCAGAATCATAATCAAAATTCGGATCAATTATATCATTCCAGACATACTCTAAATCAAAGATATATTCACTTTCTCCCACTTTACTAATTGTACCGTATATTTGAAAATCACCTACAGTTGAATTAGTACCATGCAAGTACTGATATCCAATAATTGATTCTCCATTATCAATCTCCATCGAAGTAACAATATCTACGGTTTCGATCTCACCGACTTCAAGTTCTGCTGCAATTTGAAATACTATATCGCTTACATTTGATGTTAAAATTTCATTAGCCATCATGTATTCAGACCATTCTTGTGAATCGAGAACAAGTTTTTCTCCCTTACCAAACAGATAATGCAGTGGGAGTAGCCATCATTGCAATTTCATCATTTATACATCATAA
>CAYFRJ010000064.1:0-2703 GCA_964345625.1 uncultured Clostridium sp.
GCTTGTATATAAAAAATCATTCATATTGCTGTACCGTCCTGTAATTTGTTAATGGAAACTCTTTTATCGGTAGAGGAATATATGCTTGTATTTCGTTATCATATTCCCACTCTGCTTTTCCTTCTGAAAATAAATCAAGCTGTAATGCCTCCACATGGCCTTCTAACATTTGATCAAGTCTAAAATCTCTGCGTTTTATCATCGCACCGGTTACAAGTGACCATTCCGAAAAGATAATGGGTTCATCAGTTGATGTTTTTAATGTAAGTGCGTCACCGCAAAGAATATTGCGTTTTAAAATAAATTTTACAGCTTCTCGACATTCATCATTTGCTTCTTTTTTACAATTTGCTGTGTACTCTTTGTCAAATATCTCAAACATTCGCTGACGGCAATCGTCAACATTATCCTGCATTATATCCACACCATAAATACTTGTAACAGCAACCACAGCGTATTTTTCATAATCAGAGGGACTTTTTTTGTAGCGGTCTTTAACTACTTTTAGCTTGCGCCGCAAAATTTCCGCAAGAAAGTTACCGTCGCCACAAGCCGGTTCTAAAAATCGGCTGTCAATGCGCTCGGTTTCCTGTTTTACCAAATCAAGCATGGCGTTAACTTCACGTTCGGCGGTAAACACTTCGCCATGATCAGCAACCCTTTGTTTTGATTTAACTTGTTTTGTCATATATGCATTTTCCTCAACTCTAATTTTCGTTATATGCTCTCAAAATTAACGCTTTAGTTTTTTCAAGTTCGCTTTTGTTTTTAAGCCATACTTGTACATTTCCGGTTCCCCAATGCCCAATATTGGTTGTATCTCTTGAAAATCCCTCTTCAAATTGAATCGTCGAAGGATCAAGTTGGATATTTAAAATCACCTTTGTTTTTGCAAGTTCAATACAAACTACATTTTTAATCTTCTTAAATGCCATATATAGTTTCAACTTGTTTTCTGTTATATCATCGCCAAGATGGAGAATATAATCTCTAATTTCTTCATAAAGTTCTTGTATCGATTTTTCAGCAACAGCATACTGTTCATCGAACGATTTATCAGTATGTTTCTTTTGGTTTTTTGTTGTTTCGGTATCTATCGGTTTAACGATATTTTCATCAAGTTGTTCGAACATAAGTAATTCGCTTCCGAATTTTTTATATCGAATAAGACTGATATTACGGTTCATCTGTTTAATTGCTGATTCATCGTATTTTGTAAAATCGCCAGCAATACAAATAACACGAGGCATAGACCAATCAATTAAATCGGCAATTTTCATACCAAACTTTTCTATTACCAATACTTTGAAACTGTCTTTATGGTCTAAAAGCCAGTTCAAATAAAACAAGCCCTGATTTATAACATTTTCATTTGTTGCTCGCTTGTATTCAAAAATAACAGGACAATTATTTTCATCCAAACCAAGGCTATCCATTCTGCCACCATTTGTTGTAGTATATTCGCTTGCCAAAAAACGAACGCCAAAAAACTTATCCATATTGTTTTCAATGACACCTTGCAATTCTTTTTCAAGAGTTACATTGCTGCCCTGATATTCGGTAATAGTACCTTTTAAGTTGAAAAGTTTGATATCAGCCATTAATTTTCCTCCTCATCCGGAACCATTTCCATAATATCGCCGACATCACACTTGAGAGCGGCGCAGATGCGGGAGAGTACCTCGGTAGTAACATTTTCATTTCTGCCCATTTTTGCAATCAGCGAAGGGCTGATATTTGCGGCCTCACGCAAGTCTTTCTTTTTCATATCTTTGTCGATAAGCAGCTTCCAGAGCTTTTTATAACTAACAGCCATTATTTATCCCTCACAATCTGGTTGTATCCGTTCATAATGAAACGGACGATGACATCTGATTTAACTTTCATGTTTACTTGCTTTAGCACATTGCGGATATCTTGTTCCTTTAAGTCCGGTATATATTGTTTGAGTGCTGAATCATAAGCCATCAGTTCATTAAAAAGCTGAATTAACATATCGTTTTTACGTTCAATATTATTCGGATATCCTTGTGCTATGAGCGCCATGTTATTATCAAAGTTTGGTGCAAGCGATAGAATTTTTCCGGTTTTTACATCACGCAGCAGCCCGAAATTATTCGTATGGCGGTCAGGGTTAGCAACAATTGTATCTAAGAAAACCATCTTGACATAGTCGGGAATAGCGTGTGGTGCGATTTCTCGCAATTTTTTCACCACATCAATGTAATCTTCATTATCATTCATAAAGCTGTACGCCGGTTCAAAATTGGCGGCAGCGTTATCTGTGAAATCTTTTGTTTTTACACATTTGTCGCCACGCTCATATTCAGCCATATTAAAACCAAGAAGTTTTCCAAGTTCATAAACAAAGATTTCTGAAAACTGCTGGTTGTGATCGGCTTTTTTATGCATCCACCAATCACCATCTTTCAACTTCCAACACTTTTCAAAGCTACCAATGTTGGTCAGCTCCGGCGTGCGGTGGTGTTTGCTGTTTGCAGCTTTATTAAAGCTATCATATCCGCCATGCAAGGCAAGATTCGCAAAATAATCGTTATCGAAACGCACATCTTTATATGTCAAATTACTATCCGGCGGCTTGATCCAGTAGTTATCGGTTATCGTAACAGCATTAACGCTGATGACCGTAGAAATATCATCTCTTTCGGTTAGGCGCAATGCCTTTTTAAGCAGGCGAGAATT
>CAYFRJ010000065.1:0-2631 GCA_964345625.1 uncultured Clostridium sp.
ATGAGGAAAGTTCCTCTGAAGTTATCTTAGATTATTAATAAAGCAAAAAAATAGTTAAAGTTTGCTTGATAAAGTGAGTATTGAGTAAAAAATTGTATCTTTGTATTTAAAACTTTCTAACAATGATGAGTAAAAATAATTCATACAAACCTAAAATCATATCTTTATTTTCGGGATGTGGTGGGCTTGACCTTGGTTTTCATAATCAGGGTTATGAAACTGTTTGGGCTAATGATTTTGCTCATTGGGCTTGCGAAACATTTAAGACAAATTTTGGGGATATAATTGTAGAAAAAGACATTGAACAAATTGACCCATACACAGATAAAACAATTCCTGATTGTGATTTAATTTTAGGCGGTTCCCCTTGTCAAGATTTTTCTATTATTTGGGAACAACCTGGATTAAAAGGTGAAAGAGGCAATTTATACACAAGTTTTTTGCGTTTTGTTGATGCAAAAAAACCTAAAGCTTTTGTTGCCGAAAATGTAAAAGGCATTTTAACTGCGAACCAAAAGAAAGCAATTCAGAAAATTATTGAGGATTTTGATAAAATTGAACCTGGTTATGTTGTTGTTCCAAAACTCTATAAATTTGCAGAGTACGGTGTTCCTCAATTTCGTGAAAGGGTACTGATTGTTGGCATTAGAGTTGATACTAACTTTAGGTTTGAGCATCCAAAGCCAACACACGGAATAGAAGGAGGAAAACCATATGTTACTGCGGGGGAGGCACTAAAAGGCGTGGGAAAGGTTCAATACAACAATGAATTTTTGAGAATTACTGATAAAACACGTGAAATGTTAAGCCTAATACCTGAAGGGGGAAACTTTTCAGATATACCAAAAGAACATCCGCTTTATGTAAAAGGAATGATAAGTCATGTTTACAGGAGAATAAAACTTGACGAACCCTCAAAAACTATTATTGCCGCAGGTGGTGGTGGAACTTGGGGTTATCATTATCCAGAACCCAGAGCATTAACGAACAGAGAAAGAGCAAGATTACAATCTTTTCCTGATAATTTTATTAGTTTTAGAAATTGTGCTTGATTATTATGGAAAAAAAAGATAGTAGAAAACATGAAAACTATGAGTTGCTTAACTTATTAGGTTATGGATTAGCTAAATTTGATAAGGAGTTTATTTCTCAGTTTGGATTTAAAACAAAATCAGGCTTTTATGAGTACCTTGTCCAACTTGGGGTTTGTGAAACAGTAGGAACTGTCAAAAATAGACAAGATATGCTTGACCCTTTTTTTGATAATGGAAGAAGCGGTTGGTGGCAAAAAAGCAATCAATATATTAGTCGAAAACTTTTTATAGATAGCCTGTTTGGCAATGAGGACGTAAGAGGTTTTGCCAAAGTTGTAAAAATGTATCTTAAACAAGATTTTGATATAGAATTTGAAATAGAAAAAGAAACCAGTCCTGTATTAAAATCAAGATTTAAACAATTGCAACAAACTGGGAAAGAGGCTGAGTTGTATTTTTTTAACAATTATGACTTTGTAGACATTTTTAAAGGAGGAACGATAGAAGACGCAAGACTATTTGGAGACGGTTATGATTTTCAAATTGAAAATGAAGCCAAATATTATTTAGTAGAGGTAAAAGGTGTGAGAAGCACTATTGGAGGTATAAGGCTTACTAAAAATGAGTACGAAAAGGCAGTTGAATATAAAGATGATTATATATTAGCAGTTGTTAGTAATATTATTGAAACACCTAAAATTACACCAATTGCAAACCCAATTTTTAATTTAGAATTGAAAGAAAATATTATTACTTCAACTCAAACAAGTTATCACACAGGGCATCTAAAATGGTAAATAGAACAAAAGTTAAAATAAGACAAGATTTGCAAGAGCAAGAATTGGGTGTTCCGGTTGGAAATTTTTATCTTTTTGGGAATGAATATTTAGAGAGCAGATGGATAAATGAAGACCAAGAAGATGAAACATTTCAGGTTTTTTATCGTGGTCAATGGCTTGATGCTGTCTCAATTGATTGGGAATTAGTTGAAGTCGTTAATTAATAAAAAAATCGTTTGTCTCAATAGTAAATGCTTTAAGTTTTGTCTATGCAAGCATTCAAGAATATTAGCTGTCTAATCTTAGGAAATGTACAAAGTGGAAAAACAGCTCAAACATTGGGTGTTATTGCAAAATTAGCCGATGAAGAGTTTCCTATATTCCTATTTCTAACAACAGATAACATTTATTTGCAAAAGCAAACATACGAAAGAGCAATAGAAAGTTTAACTACTTTTGATGTCTTTGGAGAGTACGATGATATTCAATTTTTGAATTCTAAAATGCAAAAACCGATCCTCATTGTTCTCAAGAAGAATACTAATGTTTTACGGAAATGGCGAAACTATTTATCTTCATCAGGATATTGTTCTGCAAATCCAATTGTAATTATTGATGATGAGGCAGATGCAGCAAGTTTGAATACAATGGTAAATAAAAAACGTGTAAGTACAATCAATAAACACCTTGCTTCAATCAAAGAGCTGGCAAATAGTAGCATTTATTTTCAAGTTACAGCAACACCCCAATCCATACTTTTACAGTCTGAAATATCAGGCTGGAAGCTTTCTTTTGTAAATTACTTCAAACCAGGCGAC